>CAYRXQ010000159.1:0-7106 GCA_964428115.1 uncultured Ilumatobacteraceae bacterium | reverse complement strand
AGCGGCGCAGCATCGGGTCGCGCTACACCTCGGCCAGCAGGATGCCGTCGGTCATCACCCGCACCAGGGTCCGGTCGCGGACCCGGTCGTCGAAGCGCACCGAGAACCCGACCTCGTCGCCGATCTGCACGCCGAGCTCGTGCGCCACCCGCGCCGCGATGGTGCGGGCCGCGACGCGACGGGGCTGGGTGTGCCCGATGATCCCCTCGACGCCGCGCCCGAGCTCGAGGCACATCTTGGGGAGCTGGGTCGACTTCCCCGACCCGGTCTCGCCGGCGACGATCACCACCTGGTGGTCGCGGATCGTGGCGAGCAGGTCGTCACGACGCTCCCCGATCGGCAGCCCCTCCGGGCAGCGCAGGCGGTCGTCGGCCACGAGCGCGTCGAGGGCAGCGGCGCGAGCGACGCGTGCGTCGGCACCACGCGCCCCGCCACTCGCTCGATGCTCCGACCGCTGTGCCACGCCCCCAGGATGCCCGGCTTCGGCCCGCGACGTACGAGCAGTTCGGGGCGCCCGGCCAACGCCACCGGCACCGGCACCGTGACGTCACCGCGCCGGCGGTGTCGCTGGCGTTCGGCCGCCGGCAGCCATGACGGCGTCGACGAAGCGGCGCGGCGCACCCGAGCTCGGTCGGCTGCCACGCCAGACCAGCCGGACGGGCTGGACGATCCGGATGCCCCGCACGGGCACGACGGCGACGCGCCCGGCGGCGAGGTCGGCCTCGACGCGGCACCGGGCGAGGAACCCGATCCCGCCGCCGGCGAGGACCGCCACGTGCACCGCCGCCCAGCCGTCGACCTCGAGCCGGTCGTCGCCCAGACCCACACCGGCCGAGGCCATGGTGTGCTCGACCACGTCGAGCGTCCCCGAGCCGCGACGGGTCGTCACGAGTCGCGCGGTCGACAGCTCGGCGAGCGTGACACCCCGCCGCCGACGGGCCCAGGGATGCGTCGCCGCCACCACGGCGACGAGCTCCTCCTCGGCCACCACCGTCGATCGCAGGCCGAGTGGTGCAGCGGGCCCGTCGGTGAACCCGATCGTCGCCTCGCCGGCGCGGACCGCGGTCGCCACGCCCAGGGTGTCGCCCTCGCGGACCTCGACCGACAGCGCCTCGGCACCGCCGTCGAACCGGGTGACCCACAGCGGCAGGAAGTGCTCGGCGACGTGCCGGGTGGCCGCCACCACGAGCCGATCGGCCTCGGCCCGCGTGGCCCCGGCCCGATCCAGCAGGGCGCCGGCCGAACCGAGGAGCTCACCGCACGACCCGGTCAGGCGAGCCCCGGCATCGGTCACCACCGAACCCGCCGGGCCGCGCTCGAGCAGCTGCACCCCAAGGGCCCGCTCGAGCTTCTGGAGCTTGGCCGTCGCCGAGGGCTGGGTGATCCCGTGCCGGGCCGCGGCCTTCGACAGGCTCCCGAGCTCGGCCACGGTGAGGAACAGCCGGATCGCGGAGAGATCCAGACCATCGACACTCGCCATGGACGCCATCGGCAGATCCTATGACGTTCCAGTCAAACGCCCGTTGCGCACGGACCGGGACGCGACTGGGATGTCCACCATGACCTCCGAGGACCGCGCCGCTGCACCGATCGTCGGCGGGCCCGTCCGCTACGGCGTGATCGGCACCGGGATGATGGGGGTCGAGCACATCGAGAACATCAACGCCGTCGACGGCGCGGTCATCACCGCCATCGCCGACACCGACGAGGGGTCACGCGCCGCGGGTCTGGCTGCAGCGAACGCCGGCGGGAGCGGCGACGTCGCGGTCTTCACCGACCACCGCGAGCTGCTCGCGAGCGGCCGGTGCGATGCGGTGGTCATCGTCACCCCCAACCACACCCACATCGACGTGATGGGCGACGTGCTCGCCACCGACCTGCACGTGCTCGTGGAGAAGCCGCTGTGCACCACCGTCGACGACTGCGAACGACTGATCGAGCTGTCGGCCCGCCGGCCCGACGGCATCGTGACGTGGGTGGGGCTCGAGTACCGCTACATGCCCCCGGCCACCGAGCTCGTCCGGCTCGTCCACGACGGCGTGGTCGGTCGTCCGATCATGGTGGCGATGCGCGAGCACCGGTTCCCGTTCCTGGTCAAGGTCGACAACTGGAACCGCTTCACCGCCAACACCGGCGGCACGCTCGTGGAGAAGACCTGCCACTTCTTCGACCTGATGAACCTGATCCTCGGGGAGCGTCCGGTCCGGGTGTTGGCCTCGGGCGCGCAGGACGTGAACCACCTCGACGAGGTCTACAACGGGCGGCGAGCCGACATGCTCGACAACGCGTTCGTGGTGGTCGACTACCCGAGCGGTGCACGCGCCCTGCTGGATCTGTGCATGTTCGCCGAGGCCACGCACAACCAGGAGGAGATCTCGGTGGTCGGCGACCGCGGCAAGGTCGAGGCGCTGATCCCCGAGAACACGATCCGCATCGGCCGACGTGGCGAGCACTGGATCGGCGGCGTCGAGTCGTACCAGGTGCACGGCGACGGGATCGCCCACGAGGGGCTCCACCACGGCTCCAGCTACCTCGAGCACGTGGCCTTCCTCGAGGCCGTCCGTGCCGGCGCCGACGCCGACGTGACCCTCGAGGACGGCCTGTGGTCGGTGGCCGCGGGCGCGGCGGCCCACCGCAGCATCGAGCTGGGCCGCGCCGTCGACCTCGACGAGCTGCTCCCGCCGCGGCTGCGTCGCACCCCGACGCCGGCGTGACCCACCGCGTCAGCCGCCACGCACCGCCACGACCGCCACGACCGACACGACCGACACGACCGCCACGCACCTTCACGACCGATCGAACCGGAGACGACACACGATGAGCACCACCAGCAGTACCCGACCGGACGCCGAGATCTCGTGGTTCAGCGCGCTGTGCGACGACGACTACGAGTTCCTCGGCGCACCCGACCCACTGCTGGCGAGCAGCTACGAGCACTGCCGCAACATCGTGCTCACCGCCGACCGCTACGGGTTCGACAACGTGCTGCTGCCCTCGGGTTACGGGCTGGGCATCGACAACACCGCGTTCTGCGCGGCGATGGCCCCGCAGATCTCGATGCGGATGCTGCTCGCCATCCGGATCGGCGAGATGGTCGTCCCGCAGCTCGCCCGCCAGCTCGCCACCATCGATCAGCTGATGGGCGGACGCCTCACGATCAACATCATCTCGAGCGACGTGCCCGGCGAGGTCCTCGACAGCGAGCCCCGATACCGCCGCTCGACCGAGGTCATGTACGCCCTGCGCGAGCTGCTCGACGGCCGCGGCGTCGAGATCCACGGGGAGTACCTCGACCTCACGATCGAACCGCCCAAGGCGCGCACGGTCTCGGGCCGCAGCCCGCTGTTCTACTTCGGCGGCCTGTCGCCGGCGGCCCGCGAGTGTGCGGCCGCCGCGGCCGACGTGTTCCTCATGTGGCCCGACACCACCGAGAAGGTGCTCGAGGTCAAGGCCGACATGGACGCACGGGCCGCGGCCAAGGGTCGTTCGCTGCGCTACGGATGGCGGTCGCACGTGATCGTGCGCGAGACCGAGGACCAGGCGCGCGACGCGGCCCGCCGGCTGCTCTCCAAGCTCGACGACGAGACCGGCACCGCGATCCGCCAGAAGTCGCTCGACTCGGCCTCGGCCGGTGTCGCCCGTCAGGCGGCACTGCGCGAGGGCGCCGACGACGAGGGCTACGTCGAGCGGCACCTGTGGACCGGCGTCGGCCGTGCCCGCTCGGGTGCCGGTGCGGCGATCGTCGGTGATCCCGATCAGGTGCTCGGCAAGATCAACGAGCTGATCGACGCCGGGATGGGCGCCTTCGTCCTGTCGGGGTACCCGCACGCGGCGGAGTGCGACCTCTTCGCCCGCCACGTCCTGCCCCACATCCACCATGCGCCACTCGTCTTCGAACCCGATCCGGTGACCCTGGGGTGAACCTCGGGTGAAACCGGGGGCCCGCGACACCGCAGGTCGATCCGCCCTCGCTCGCCCGGATCGGCGCGCCGATATGGTCGCGCCGATGCTCGCCACCGTGACCGGGCCGCTCGTCGTGATCGGGTTCGGCTCGATCGGACGAGGGACCCTCCCCCTCCTCGACCGCCACCTCGCCTTCGACCGTGCCCGAGCGGTCGTCATCGATCCCGACGACAGCCGGCGTGCGCTCGTGGAGTCGTACGGCTTCACCTTCGTGCACGGAGCCGTCACCGCCGACGACGTCGAGTTCCTCACGCCGTACCTCACGGCCGGCGAGGGACAGGGCTTCTGCGTGAACCTGTCGGTCGACACCTCCTCGATCGACCTCATGCGCCGCTGCCGCGAGCTCGGGGTGCTCTACCTCGACACCGTGGTCGAGCCCTGGCCGGGCTTCTACTACGACCCCGAGACCGACAACGCGGCGCGCACGAACCAGGCGCTGCGCAGCCTGGTCATCGAGGAGCGCCGCCGATCCCCGGGCGGCACCACGGCGGTGTCGTGCTGTGGGGCCAACCCGGGCATGGTCTCGTGGTTCGTGAAGGAGGCGCTCGTCGAGCTGGCCGGCGAGCTCGGCCTCGACCTGCCCGAACCCGCTGCGGGCGATCGGAACGCGTGGGCCCGCTACATGCAGCAGGTCGGGGTGACCGGCATCCACATCGCCGAGCGCGACACGCAGCGAACGCGGTCGCCCAAGCCGATCGGCACCTTCTGGAACACCTGGTCGGTCGACGGGTTCATCTCCGAGGGGTTGCAGCCCGCCGAGCTCGGATGGGGCACCCACGAACGGTGGATGCCCGCCAACGCCCGCACGCACGACGACCCCGACGCACCCGGGATCTTCCTGGAGCAGCCCGGGGCCGACACCCGGGTCCGGACCTGGTGCCCGAGCCACGGCCCGCAGTTCGGCTTCCTCGTGACGCACAACGAGGCGCTGTCGATCCCCGACTTCTTCACGGTCCGCGCCCCGGACGGCACGGTCGAGTACCGGCCGACCTGTCACTACGCCTATCACCCGTGCAACGACGCAGTGCTCTCGTTCCACGAGCTGTTCGGTGCTGCGGGGCGTTGGCCCGATCACACGCACGTGCTCGACGAGGACGAGATCGTCGACGGTCGCGACGAGCTCGGCGTGCTGCTCTACGGTCACGCCCGCAACGCGTACTGGTTCGGATCGCAGCTCACGATCGAAGAGGCGCGTGGTCTCGCGCCACACCAGAACGCCACCGGCCTGCAGGTGACCTCGGCCGTGCTCGCGGGCGTCGTCTGGGCCCTCGAGCACCCCGAGGCGGGCATCGTGGAGACCGACGACATGGATCACCGCCGGTGCCTCGAGGTCCAGCGGCCGTACCTGGGCACGGTGGCCGGCCACCTCACCGACTGGACCCCGCTCACCGATCGACCCGGTCTGTTCGACGAGGACATCGACCCCGAGGACCCCTGGCAGTTCCGCAACGTGCTCGTGCACTGACACAGCTCAACTTAATAATTTGAATAGACCTATTGGGATGGGTATGTTTGCGACATGCTCATCGAGGTCCTCGTGGTTGCGGCCCTGGCGGGCCCACTGCTCGCCGCCCTGGTCGGTCGGACGGTCGGCGGCACCGACGCCGCCGGTGCCGAGCGTCGGTCCACCGTCGACCGGTGGATCTCGATCGGTGCCCTGGCGGCCGCTGCGGCCACCATCGCCGTGGTGGTCACCCGCGGCGAGCAGTCGCTGATCGCCGGCGGCCTGGTGGTCGACCGCGTCGGCGCCGTGTGGCTCACCTTCGTCCTCGCCATCGGTCTGGCCGTGCGGGTGTTCGCCAGCCGGCAGCTCGCCGCCGACGCGGCCCGCGAACGGTTCCGCGTCCGCAGCGCACTGGTCGTCACCACGGCCGGACTCCTCGCCGTCGCGGGAGCGCCGTGGGCACTGGCGATCGCTGCGGTGGCCGGGTCGCTCGCCACCGCCTGGCTGGTGCGGGTGCGCACCGGCGCCGAGGCACCGGCACTGCGGGTCGGGCGCACCCTGCTCGTCGGCGACGCCCTGCTTGCCGTGGGCCTCGCGGCGGTGACGATCGGCGCCGCCAACGCCACCACCAGCAACGACGGCGCCGTGCTCGACCGGGAGGCGTTCGCACTGGTCGACGGCCCGTGGCTCCACGTTGGTGCGGTCGCGATCGTGCTCGCCGCGCTCGTGCGGTGTGCCCAACCCCCGGCGCACCGCTGGCTGCCCCGGACCCTCGCGGCACCGACCCCGGTCTCGGCACTCCTGCACGCCGGGATGGTCAACGCCGGGGGCATCCTGCTCGTGCGCAGCGCACCGGCCGTGACGCGCTCCGAGGTCGCCGTGCTCGTCGGGCTCGCCGGAGCGACCGCCGGGATCGTCCTCGGGCTCTCGATCATGCGGATGCGTCGGGACATCAAGGGCACGCTCGTCTGGTCGACCACCGCGCAGATGGGCCTCATGCTCGTCCAGGCGCTCGTCGGGCTCGGCGCTGCCGCCGCCGCACACCTCGTCGCCCACGGCGCGTACAAGTCGAACCTGTTCCTGCGCAGCGGCGAGGTCCTCGACCACCCGCATCTGACGACACCGCCCGCCACGACCCGCGACCGGGTGCTGGCGCTGCTCCTCGGGCTGGGCATCACGGTCGGAGCCGTCCTCGTCCTCGACCTCGACCTCGGTGCCCACGACGGCGCCGCCGTGCTGCTCCCGGCCCTCGCCTGGCTGACCGTGACCACGATCCTCGCCGGTCCTGCCGGCCTGCGGCGCCGGAGCGGTGCGGGCACGGTCCGCCTCGTCGGGTCCCTTGCGCTGCTGACCACCGTCTACCTCGGCGGCGTCACCTGGTTCGAGAAGTGGATCGGGCTCCCCGACAGCACCCCCGACGCGGCGGGCATCCTCGCCGCGGTCGTCATCGGCGTGGTCGCCGCGACCGCCCTCACCCCCTGGGCCACCCGCTCGGGAGCGTCCGGCCCCGCCCCATGGCTGCGGGCTCGACTCACCGCGATCTCCCGCCGCCCACTCCTCGACCACCTCGCCCTCGGAGGACCGACATGAGCATCACCCCGACACCCGACACCGTGCAGCCGGTGCTGGCCCGCGACGTCCCCGTCCTCGTCGAGCTCGCGCGCCGGGTCCTCCCGCCGGCGCGTGGGCTCGACGGCTT
>CAYRXQ010000158.1:0-7214 GCA_964428115.1 uncultured Ilumatobacteraceae bacterium | reverse complement strand
TCGACATCCCGCTGCTGCTGTCGGCCTTCGGACCCAACTCGTTGGAGCTGGGCGGCCGGGTGTTCGACGGGGTGATTCTCCACACCTTCTTCACCGACGAGACGCTCCAGCGGTGCGTCCGCACCGTGAAGCAGGCCGCCGAGCGGGCCGGGCGCGACCCCGACTCGGTCAAGGTGTGGAGCTGCTACCTGGTGGTCGGCGACTGGCTGCCCGAGGACGTGCGGTTGAAGAAGACCGTCGGGCGCCTCGCCACGTATCTGCAGGGATACGGCGATCTGATGGTGCGGACCAACGGCTGGGACCCGGCCGTGCTCGAGCGGTTCCGTGCCGATCCGCTGGTCGCGGGCTTCCGCGGGGCCCTCGACGCCAAGGCCACCACCGCCGAGCTCGAGCACGTCGCGACCCTGCTGCCCGAGGAGTGGCTGGCCCCCGCCGCGGTCGGGTCGGCGGAGCACGGTGCGGCCGAGATCCGGCGCCAGCTCGAGCTCGGCGCCGACGGGGTCATCGTGCACGGGGGCACGCCGATGGATCTGGCGCCCGTGATCCGCGCCTACGCCGGCTGAGCTGCGGCGATGCCGGAGAACGGCTGACCGCGACCCCCTCAAGACCGGGCCCGAATCTGCCGATGCACATTCGGTGATCATCCGTCGGCACTCCCCTCGAAACGCGTCGAGCCACGACGCGACGCGAGCCGACGACGGCATGTCGCTCGTCGAGATCCTCGTCTCGATCGTCCTGCTCGGGACGGTCGTCGTCGCTGTGGTGACGGCACTGCGCACGACCGTCATCGCGACCGGGATCGAACGGGACCACGCCCGCGCCCATCAGTGGCTGCAGTCGGCGGCCGGTGTCCTGCAGGCCTCGCCCCGCGAGAGTTGCGGTGCCCTCGACGGGGTCTCCGCTGAGGCGAAGATGCGGGTGCAGTACCAGCAGGTGCTGCGTGACGACACGGCCAGCCCCGAGGGATGGGACGAGTGGCAGATCCGCATCGTCGAACCCGTGCAGGTCTGGGACGGCGCCCGATACTGGGACCCGCGCACCGCCGACTCAGAGAGCCGCCCGAGCTGCTACGAGCCGGTGTACCAACTCCAGCTCATCACGATCGAGGTCCGTAGCCCCGACGGACGCATCGTCGAGACCCGTCAGGTGGTGAAAGGTGGCGGCTGACCGACGGTCCTCGCGCCGCGATGGCGGCTTCACCCTGACCGAGGTGCTGATCGTCGTGGTGATCATGGGCGTGCTGTCGACCGCGATCGCCGCGGCCTTCAGTGTCGTGGTCCGTACCCTGCCCAGCACCGAGGCACGCGCCGACGACGCCCGGTCGCTGCTCGGGCTCTCGAGCTGGCTTCCGTCCGACGTGAACTCCACCCCGCGGATCCCCGAGTCCGAGGTGGACACCGACGACGCGTCCTTCGACCGTCGGTCCGGCTCTGTCGGTTGCGGCGTCTCGGAGGGGGTCAACCTGCTCCGACTCCGGTCGAGCGAGACCTACCTCTCGACGCAGCGATTCGACGTGTCGTACCGGTTGGTGCCGCGCGGGACCACCTGGAACATCATCCGCGTCTCGTGCGTGGAGGGAGGATCCGTGGCGGTCAACAACCTGACGGCGGGCCTGCCGGCGCCGGCGGAGTCCCCGATCGACGTCAGCTACCGGGTCGAGTCGGGCACGGTGGTGGGCGTGGTGATGCTGGTCACCACCTCGGCCGGCGACAGCCTCCGGATCGACACGACCTCGCAGAACCCGGACGCCTCGCTTCCCCCACTCGGCTCCGTCGCAATCGACCCCACGACGACCGTCGAGATCACCACGACCACCGAGTCGACGACCACCACCACGGTCGCGCCGGATCCATCCGACCCGACGACGACGGTGGAGGTCACCACACCACCCGAATCGACCGCCCCCCCGACCACGCCCCCGCCGCCCCCCTGCTCGGCGAGTTTCGTCTCGGCCCAACCTCCGAGCGTGTTCAACACCAACAACGCCAGCAGCAACAACACCAACAACGTCGAGGTGGGGTCGCTCCTCGAGCCGGTGCGGATCACCGTCTCGAAAGGCCCGAACTGCGGCAATCTCGGCCTCGAGTACGAGCACCTCCCGCCATCCACCGGCTGGCGTGCGTTCGGTGCGTCGTCCGAGGTCCTGATCGAACGCAGCAACCAGGAGCAGTGGTCCGACGGCGCTCGGACGCTCCGACTCCGCGACGGGCAGAGCGGCACCGTGCTCGCGACGCTCACGCTCACGGTCAACTGAGGACTGGAACCGCTGATGACGACCACCGCTCCCCCAACTCCGACCCACCCCACCTCGCGTCGCGACGTCGGCGGCATCCTGCCGATGGTGCTGGTGGTCAGCGTCGTGCTCGGTGCCGTCGTCCTCGCCGTGGCCTCGTACACCTCCACGACCCTGCGCTACGGCACCATCGTCGAAGAGCGAGCCGACCGGCTTGCCGCCGCCGAGGCAGCCATGAACGACGCGCTCGAACGGCTGCGCATCGTGGACGAGTTGTGCACGACCAGCTCCGGGGCGGGCCAGCTCATCAACCCCGACTTCCCGGCGATCAACGACGTCCCCGTCGGCGTCACCTGCACGACGTTCGGCGGTGAGCTCCCCCCGTCGGACGGCTGGGCGATCGTGGTCACCGGCCAGGGCCCCGCGGCCGCAACCGCCCCGTTCACCTTCATCACCGATGCGGGCGGTAACCCCGTCCTCGAGGGCCCGGTGTTCGTCCACGACCCGACGAAGATCAAGTTCAAGAGCACGACGATCAAGAACGGCTCGCTCTGGTACACCGGAAACGAAGAGTGCACCGGTGGCGCCCCGGGCGACACGGAGCTGTACTTCCGAGACTCCGCGATCGCGATCCCCAACCTGGGCTTCGACCCGGCCACCCGCAAGGTCTTCTGCGTGAACCGGAGTTGGCTGGAGCTGTTCAGCACGACACCGCCCATCCCTGACTTCGGGCCACCGCTCGTCAGCCGAGACGGCACGCCCGCGGCCGAGGTCGGGGAGTGCAAGGTCTTCGAACCGGGTGTCTACGCCGCACTGCCGCAGACCGGAGCGGAGAACTACTTCCGGTCCGGGGTGTACCTCTTCGACAATCTGGGCATGTGGGACATCAAGCAGGACCACGTCACCTTCGGCTCGATGGATCCCAACGTCGACCACATCTTCCCGGTGCTCCCGATGCACCCTGACTGCGAGACGGCACGTTCGCAGGACCTCGAGAGCATTCCCGAGGACGTCAGCGGCGCGTTCGGTGCGACGGTATACCTCGGGGGCAGCACCCGGATCTACGTCCGTGCGGGCGGCCAGTTCGAGATCGGTGGTCGCGAACAGGGCGACTACATCGTGGCGCTCCACGCCCTGCCGAGCTCGGCAGCAGCGGCCCCGACGCTCCTGGAGACCCAGAGCGGCGGGCAGAAGGACAGCGCGTTCTCCGGTCTCGTCTGGGCGCCGCAGTCGCGGATCGAGATCGGCACCGTGTCGGTGTCGAAGGACGCGGCATTCCGCGGCGGCATGGTGGTCGGGATGTTCGAGGGCACGGTGAGCAACTCGGGCAACGACACGTTCCTGATCCGGGTGCCGACCACGCGATCGATCGTCAAGCTGCTGCTCGAAGCGGTTGCCACCGGTGACGACGGCGGGATCACGACGATCCGGGTCATCGCCGAGTACCGCCCGAGTCGTGGCGACCTGGCGGTCAACTCCTGGCGGGTCTGCCCGTCCGGACCCTGCACCTGACCGGCTCGGTCGCCGGGGCGAGGGCGGGCGTGGTGGACTGAGCGGGTGAGCAACCCGCACGCACACATCCAGCCCCCGATCGTGGAGCTGCCGTTCGACCCGGCCGTCACGATCCCGGAGCTGCACGAGATCGCACTGCCCTCGGTGCAGGCCGAGCCCGTCGCCGAGGTCGAGGCCACCGCCCGCGCCGCGGTGGCAGCCCGGCTGGCGGGGGTTGTCACCCCGGGGATGTCGGTGGCCGTGGGCGGCGGTTCGCGCGGGCTCACCGACCGGGTGGCGCTGCTGCGCGGCGCGATCGCCGGGTTGCGCGACCTCGGTGCCGAACCGTTCGTCGTGCCGGCGATGGGCTCGCACGGCGGCGCCACCGCGGACGGTCAGCGGGGCGTGCTCGCCTCGCTCGGGGTGACCGAGACCTCGGTCGGCGCCGAGATCCGAGCGACCATGGAGACGGTCGTCGTCGCCCACACCGAGGTCGGCATGCCGCTGTACCTCGACCGCAACGCAGCCGGCGCCGATGCGATCTTCCCGGTGAACCGGGTCAAGCCGCACACCTGCTTCAAGGGCCCGATCGAGTCGGGCCTCACCAAGATGGCCGTGGTCGGGTTCGGCAAGCAGCCGGGTGCGGCGCAGATCCACGCCTGCGGACCGGTCGAGATGCGCGACCGACTGCTGCAGGGCATCGCTGCGCTGCGCAACACCGGACGACTGCTCGGCGGGCTGGCCTCGGTCGAGTCGGCCACGGGCGACGTGGTCCGGGTCGAGGCGCTCACCGGCGACGAGGTCGGGGCCGGCGCGGAGGAGACCCTCACCGAGCACGCCCGCACGGTCATCCCGACGCTGCCCTTCGACGAGATCGACGTGCTGATCGTGGAGCGCGGCGGCAAGGACATCTCGGGCACCACCATGGACCCCAACGTCACCGGGCGGTTCTGGGTGCCCGGGCTGGCCGACGGCGACCGACCCCGGGTGGCAGCGATCGTGCTGCTCGACCTCACCGACGTCAGCGAGGGCAACGCCCTCGGCATCGGCTTCGCCGACTTCATCCCCCGGTCGCTCGCCGCTGAGATCGACTGGCAGAAGACCTACGTCAACTGCTTCACCGCCGGCCCCGCCGGGCTGCGCCGATCGCGCATGCCGATGGTGCTCGCCGACGAGCAGGCCTGCATCACCGCCGCGCTGCACATGTGCGGTCGTGGGTTCGACCAGCCCAAGCGGGTCGTGCGCATCGAGTCGACCCTGCACCTCACCCGGTGCTGGGTGAGCGAGGCGCTGTTGCCGTGACGCGACCCGAGCGACCGGGTCGACCGGCGAACTCGGCGCGACCGGAGCGTCCCGCTCGATCCGGACGTGCGGGACGGCCAGGGCGGACGGGTGCCTCACGAGCCGGCGATCCGGGCGCGCTCGTCGCCGCGCTGGAATCGGTCGTCGGGGCCGAGCACGTCCTCGTCGACGCCGACCAGCGCGCCGGATACGAGGTCGACTGGACGGGCCGCTACCGCGGCGCGGCCGCCGCCGTGGTTCGGCCCGGGTCGACCGCCGAGGTCGCGGCCGTGATCCGCGCCTGCCGCGCCCACGGCGCAGTGATCGTTCCGCAGGGCGGCAACACCGGGCTGGTCGGTGGCAGCGTGCCGCGGCCTCGTCACGACGCACCCCAGGTGCTCCTGTCGACCCGGCGGCTCGACCAGCTCGGCCCGGTGGACACCGAGGCGATGCAGGTCACCGCCGGTGCGGGCGTCACCCTGGCCCGCTGGCGCGACCACGCCCGCGCGAGCGGGCTCGACGCCCCGGTCGACTTCGCGGCGCGCGACTCGGCGACCGTCGGCGGTGCACTCGCGACGAACGCCGGCGGGTCGCGGGTCGTGCGGTTCGGGACGATGCGCGCCCAGGTGATCGGGGTCGAGGCCGTCACCGCGAACGGTGAGATCGTCGGCTCGCTGGCCGGACTGCCCAAGGAGACCCTCGGGCTGCACCTCCCCTCGCTCCTCGCCGGCAGCGAGGGCACGCTCGCCGTGATCACCGCCGCCCGGCTGCGGCTCGTGCCGTGGTACCGCCGGACCGTGACGGCGATGATCGCCACCGCCGGGCTCGACGAGGCCGTGGCCCTCCTCGGGCGGCTGCGCCACAGCGTCCCGTCGCTCGACGCCGTGGAGCTGATCCTGCCCGAAGCCCTGGACCTGGTCGCCGAGCACCTGGGTGCGACGGCGCCGGTGGCCGTGGCTCCCAGAGGCGCCGTCGTGGTCGTCGACGTCGCCGATCACCTCGATCCGACGGAGCAGTTGACCGCAGCCCTCGGCGACGCGCCGGAAGTCCTCGACGCGGCGGTCACCGGCGAGGGACCGGCCCGCGACCACCTCCTCGCGTTCCGGGATCGCATCACCGAGGCGATCAACGCCCGTGGGGTGCCGTTCAAGCTCGACGTGGCCGTGCCGGTCGACCGACTCGTCGACCTGCTCGAGGTGGCCCGGGCCGCGGTCGCCGAACAGGACGGCGCTCGACTGATCCCCTTCGGTCACCTGGCGGAGGGCAACGTCCACCTCAACGTGCTCGGCGCCGACGATCCGGAGCGCCTGGCGTCGACGGTGCTGCCCGCGGTCGCTGTGATGGGCGGCACCATCTCGGCGGAGCACGGCGTGGGCGTCGCCAAGGGCCGGTGGCTCCACCTGGTGCGCTCGCCGGCCGACCTGGCGCTGGCGGCGGCGGTGCGGCGGGCGATCGACCCCGAGGGCATCCTCAACCCGGGCGTGCTCGCCCCCGGGTCGTGAACACGCCGACGCCGACGCGGTCGCGGCGCCGACCGGCCGACGGGCTCAGGTGCCGAACGGGAAGCCCAGGTCGGGGGCGGTGAGCAGGGGACGGTACGCGACCCCGGCCTCGGCGCACATCGCCGCGCAGGTGCCACCGCGATCGACGATCACCGTGACCAGCACCGGGACCGCTCCGAGGGCACGCACGGCGTCGACGGCCTCCATCAGCGAGGTGCCCCGGGTGGTGGTGTCCTCGGTGACGATCACGCGGTCGCCCGGCTCGAGTGCCCCGGCGATGCGACCGGTGACCCCGTGGTCCTTGGCCTCCTTGCGGACGCTGAACGACCGCAACTGGTGTCCGCGGGTCGCCGCGATGGCCGCGACCCCGTACGCCATCGGATCGGCGCCCATCGTGAGGCCCCCGATCGCATCCGCCCCACCGACCCCGTCGGGGAGCTCGGCGGCCAGCACCTCGAGGAGTGCGTCGGCCACGAGCAGGATCCCGTCGGGCCGACAGGCCGTCTGCTTGGTGTCGAGGAACCACGAGCTGGTGGCGCCCGACTTGAGGGTGAACGATCCCCGCTTCACCGAGTGGGCGAGCACGTGGGCCCGCAGCGCGTCGAACGTGGGCGGCAGCGCCGGCAGCGCCGGCAGCGCCGGCAGCGCCGCCAGCGCGTCGGGTGCGGACGGGTCGAGTGGCTCGGGCGTCGTCATCGCCGCCGACC
>CAYRXQ010000157.1:0-7260 GCA_964428115.1 uncultured Ilumatobacteraceae bacterium | reverse complement strand
CCTCACCGACGACCTCGACGAGCTCGCCCGTGGTCAGCTGCGCGGCTGGTGGGGCCCGTCGGTCGATGCCTGGGAGACGCTGCGAGTCGACCGGATCGTCCACGGACAGCCGGCCCAGCCACCGCCGTTCCGCACCTCCGACCCGGTCCACCTCGACGGGGACCGGTTCGTGTGCGGCGACCACCGCGACACCGCGTCGATCCAGGGCGCGCTCTACTCGGGCCGCCGCTGCGCCAGCGCCGTGCTCGCCCATCTCCACGGCGGCTCCCCTGCCGCCCCCCAGCCCGGGAGCACGTCATGACCCAGCACACGCCGCCGACCCCGCCCACCCATCACACCGATGCGCCCGACGGCGTCGTGCGGGTGAGCCATCTCGTCCCGGCCGAGCCGGGCGCCATCTTCGAGCTCCTCGCCGACCCGTCGCAGCATGCGCTCATCGACGGCTCCGGCACCGTTCGCTCGGCGGCGACCAGTGCGCCCGAGCGGCTGACCCTCGGTTCGAAGTTCGGCATGTCGATGAAGCTGGGCGTGCCGTACAAGATCACCAACGAGGTCGTGGAGTTCGACGAGCCGCGCCTGATCGCGTGGCGGCATCTGGGTGGTCACGTCTGGCGGTACACCCTCGAACCCGCCGAGGGCGGCACCCGGGTGACCGAGGAGTTCGATGCCCGTACGGCACGCTCGCAGCGGGTGCTGCGACTGATGGGCGCGTTCGATCGCAACCGCAGGTCGATCGAGGCCACCCTCGAGCGCCTCGCCGCCCACTTCGCCTGACGGTCGACATCGAACGAGGAACTCTGCGAGGACGATCAGGCGCGGCGACCCGGGCCGGTGCGAAATCGATCGTGGTCGCACAGGCCTGCCGCGATCGTCGAGAGGGCATCGGCCAGGGCGGTCGTCTGTTCCGGCGACAGCTGGTCGAACAGGAGGCGGCGCACGTTGTCGGCATGGGCCGGGGAGATCGCATCGAGGGTGCGTCGGCCACGTCCGGTGAGCGTCGCGTGCTTGACGCGACCGTCGGTCGGGTCGTCGGCGATCGACACATCGCCACGCTCGACGAGCTTGCGAATGCGGTGGCTGAGCCGGCTCTGTGACGTGTTGGCCATGTCGGCGAGCTCGCTGAGGCGAAGCGTGCGATCGGGCGTGTCGGCGAGCGCGACGAGGATGCCGTAGTGGACGGACAGCAGGCCGTTGGCCTTGAACGTCCGCTCGATCTCGGGGAGTGCGCGTCCGAAGACGACGAGAAACCCCTGCCAGGCGTGCTGTTGTGTCTCGTCGAGCCATCGCGGTTCGGTCATCGGGTCACTCCTCGTCCAGGCACGGAACGTACTTGACGCGTCAATGAGTGGTGCTACGGTGCGCCATGTACTTGACGGGTCAACAATCGAAGGAGAGCATCATGAGCGACGACCGAGCGGTGACACCAGGGATCTCCGTGGCCGAGGGTGGGCCCTACCTCGTCCGGGGCCAGATCCCGCTCACGACCAAGACGCCGATCATCTCCGAACACGGTGAGCCGTTGACCTGGAAGACCGGCGACGCCGATCGATCGAGGGATCGATATGCGCTGTGTCGGTGCGGCAACTCGGCGAACAAGCCGTACTGCGACGGAACGCACGCCCGGACCGAGTGGGACGCGAGCGACAACGCGCCCGACGGCACCTACTCCGAACGCTCGAAGAGCTACGGCGGCGACGGCATGGAGGTGTTCGACGACCGGCCCATCTGCGTGCACGCCGGCTTCTGCGGCAATCGGGTCACCAACGTCTGGAAGATGGCGGCCGAGACCGGTGACTCCCGGATTCGTGCGCAGGCGATGGCCATGATCGAGCGCTGTCCCTCCGGAGCGCTGACCTACGACGTCGACGGTGAGCAGATCGAGCCAGATCTCCCCGTCGCGATCGCGGTGATCCCCGACGGACCGCTCTGGGTGACCGGCGGCCTCGAGATCGAGCGATCGGACGGCACGACGCTCGAGGCGCGAAACCGCGTGACGCTGTGCCGGTGCGGGCAGTCGGGTTCCAAGCCCTTGTGCGACGGGTCGCACAAGGATGCGGGGTTCCGCGGATGAACGACCCGGTCATCGCCGACAACAAGCCGGCAACCGTCGACCTCCGAGCGGGCGAGGAGTACCTCTGGTGCGCCTGCGGTCGCTCGTCGAACCAGCCGTTCTGCGACGGTTCGCACGCGGGAACCGGGATCACGCCCACGGCGTTCAGCCCGGACGAGTCGGGTCGCGCCACGCTGTGCGTCTGCAAGCGGACCGGCAACGCTCCGTACTGCGACGGCAGCCACGCTCGGTTCGGCAACGATCAGGTCGGTACCGCGGAGCCGGTGTCGGTCCGGGTCGACGGTTCGGGTGCGCCGTCGCCGACGGCCACCATCGAGGAACCGACCGTCGAGTTCGTCCACCGGCTGGCGCGCGAGGGGCTGTCGAAGATGGGCCACCACGGGCCGATGGCAGCGATGGGAGTGCCGCGCCACACGCTGCCGAACTGGGACGACCTTCAGATCATGGTGGCGCAGCTGGCGACCCAGCCGCTCCTCGACGAGGTCGAGGTCGGCACCGAACTGGTCATCGGGCCCCAGGCCGCGAGACCGCTGCGGTTGGACATCCCGCTCTTCGTCTCCGACATGAGCTTCGGGTCCTTGTCCGAGGAAGCGAAGGTGGCCTTGGCCACCGGCGCCGAACTTGCCGGGACCGGTATCTGCTCGGGCGAAGGCGGGATGTTGCCCGAGGAGCAACAGGCCAACAGCCGGTACTTCTACGAGCTCGCGAGCGCCCAGTTCGGCTACCGCGAGGAACTGCTCCGATCGGTGCAGGCATTCCACTTCAAGGGTGGGCAGGGCGCCAAGACGGGCACGGGCGGTCACCTGCCCGCATCGAAGAACGTGGGCAAGATCTCCGAGGTACGGGGCATTCCGGCCGGTGAGGCGGCCATCTCTCCGGCGACCTTCACCGATCTGCACACGGCGGACGACTTCCGCTCGTTCGGGGACCGGGTCCGAGAGATCACGGGAGGGATTCCCGTCGGCTTCAAGCTGAGCGCCAACCACATCGAGGCCGACCTCGAGTTCGCGCTCGACGCCGGCGCCGACTACGTCATCCTCGACGGCCGCGGCGGCGGCACGGGCGCAGCGCCCGAGATGTTCCGAGATCACATCAGCGTCCCCACCATTCCTGCGCTCGCTCGGGCTCGGCGCTTCCTCGACGATCGTGGTGCGAGCGGTCGTGTCACGCTGATCATCACGGGCGGCCTGCGTACGCCGATCGACTTCGTGAAGGCGCTCGCGCTGGGCGCTGACGGTGTGGCCGTGTCGAACTCGGCCATGCAGGCGATCGGCTGCGTGGCAGCGCGCATCTGCAACTCCAACAACTGTCCTGCCGGGATCGCCACCCAGAAGCCCGAGTTGCGAGCCCGGCTCGATGTCGAAGGGTCGGCACGGCGGCTCGCGAGGTTCTTCGAGGCGTCGATCGAGCTGATGTCCGTCATGGCGCGAGCATGCGGACACGACGACCTGTCGAAGTTTTCATCCAGCGACCTGGCCACCTGGAATCACGACATGGCCCGGTGGAGCGGGGTCCGCTTCTCGGGTGCCGGCTGACACCCGATCGGCTCGTGCGGCGCCCGGACGCGGCACCGCCCCGTCGCGTCCGTTGGGGGGAGGACGACGCGACGGGGCGGTGGAGATGATGGATCGGGCGGCGGACGCCGCGTCGATCAGGCTGGATCAGGCCTTCTGGATCTCGACGTCGAGCTCGATCTGGACCTTGTCGCCGATCAGCACGCCGCCGGTCTCGAGCGCCGCGTTGTACTCGACACCGAACTCCTTGCGGTCGATCGTGGTGGTGGCGGTGAAGCCGGCCACGGTCTGGCCCCACGGGTTCTGGCCCACGCCACCGAACTCGAGGGCGAAGACAACGGGCTTAGTGACGCCCTTGATGGTCAGGTCGGCGTTCATCACGAAGTCGGCGCCCTCGGCAGCGAAGCCGGTGGAGCGCAGCTCCATGGTCGGGAACTCCTCGATCGAGAAGAAGTCGTTGGTCCGCAGGTGACCGTCGCGGTCGGTGTTGCCGGTGTCGATCGAGGCCATCTGCACCGTGGCGTTGAGGGTGGACTCGAGGGGGTCCTCACCGATGACGACCTCGGCCGAGAAGTCGCCGAAGGTCCCGCGGACCTTGGAGACCATCATGTGGCGGACGGTGAAGCCGATCTTGGTGTGGGCGACGTCGACGGTCCAGGGGCCAGCGACGAGCTGGGCGAGGGGGGACGAGGTGTGCTCGGCGAGCGACATGGTGGGGGGTCCTTTCGGTGACCGGTGATCGAAGAGATCGGGGGGGTTCGAGAAGCTTGCGATCGCAACACTATCGCGGCTTTCTTGAGTTCGCAACTGTTGTGGCCCGCTAGGATGATCTGCATGGCACGAGCCGCCGCCGATCGCACCGATCCGACCACCACCGACCCCGTCCGGTGGCTCGACCCCGAGGAGATGCGCGCCTGGCGGGCGTACGTCGAGACCGTCGGCGACCTGACCGCAGCCCTCGAGCGCGACCTGGCCCCCACGGGGTTCACCCTCGGCGACTACCAGGTGCTCGTGTACCTCTCGGAGTCCGAGCAGCACCGCGATCGGATGTGCGACCTGGCGGCACGCCTCCAGCTCTCCCCCAGCGGGCTGACACGCCGACTCGACGGGCTCGTGAACGCCGGCTTCGTGGCCCGCGAGGGCTCACCCGAAGACCGCCGGGTCATGCTGGCGGTGCTGACCGACCGTGGCCGCGCTGCCCTCGAGGCCGCCGCCCCGATCCACGTCGAGAGCGTGCGACGCCGCGTCTTCGATCACCTCCGCCGTCGTGAGGTCACCGCGCTCGGCGACGTGTTCACCGCCATCCGCGCCGCGCTCGACGAACCCACCTGATCGTCGGCGGGTCGGGCTGCTAGAACCCCTGCGTGACCCGACTGCCTGCCGGCTTCCGCTGCCACGTCACCAACGTGGGCGTCAAGGACGACTCCGACGACTTCGTGGTGGTCGCCGCCGATCGTGTGTGTGCCGCCGACGGCGTCTTCACGCAGAGCCGATTCGCCGGCCCGAGCGTCACCGTCAGCCGGGCCCACCTGGCCGATCACCGGGCCCGGGCCGTGGTCGTGGTCTCGAAGAACGCCAACGTGGCCAACGGCCCGCAGGGGCTGGCGGATGCCGAGGAGCTCGCCCGTGGCGTGGCCGCTCGCCTCGGCTGCGCACCCGAGGACGTGGCCGTCGCCTCGACCGGGGTCATCGGGCGGCCGTATCCGATGGAGCGCATCCGCGCCGGGCTGGCCGCGATCCCCACCGACCTGCCCGACGACGACGCCGACCGGGTCGCCCGGGGCATCATGACCACCGACACCGTGCCCAAGGTGGCCGAGGCCCTGGTCGGTGACGGGCCGGCACGGGTGGTCGGTGTGGCCAAGGGCGTCGGGATGATCGAGCCCGACATGGCGACGCTCATCACCTTGCTGTTCACCGACGCCGAGATCGAGCCCGCGGAGCTCTCGACCGTGTTCCGGCGGGTCATCGACCGGACGTTCAACTGCGTCAGCATCGACACCGACACCAGCACCAGCGACACCGCGATCGTCCTCGCGAGCGGCGCGTCGGGGCCGGTCGACCTCGCAGCGCTCGAGACGGCCCTGTACGAGGTCGCGCTGTCGCTGACCAAGCAGGTGGCCCGCGACGGTGAGGGCGCCGAGACGCTCATCGAGGTCCACGTCGACGAGGCCCGCGACGCGCCGCAGGCCAAGCTCGTCGCCAAGGCGATCGTCAACTCACCGCTGGTGAAGACCGCGGTCCACGGGGCCGACCCGAACTGGGGCCGCGTCGCGATGGCGATCGGCAAGTGCCACACGGAGCGCGACATCGACCCCGACCGGGTGGTGATCCGCTTCGGTGACACCGAGGTATACCCCCGCCGCCTCGGCGACGGTGATCTCGCCGGGCTGTCCGACTACCTGCGCGGCGACGAGGTCCGCATCCACGTGAGCCTCGCCACCGGTGCCGCCGAGGCCACCGTGTGGGGCTGCGACCTGACCGACGGCTACGTCCGCATCAACGCCGACTACACGACCTGACGCCGACCCGACCCGACCCAACCCGACCCACCAGGCCCGACCCGACCCGACCCACCAGACCCAACAACGACGCCGGCAACCATTTCACGCCACAGAGGCGCCCGGTGGTTGGAATCCAACCGCCCGACCCCACAGAGGCGCGGAACGGCTGGCCGGGCTCCGCCCGTGAGGCCCCCGACCCGACCCGGCAGCGGGCCTCGGCGGGGGGTGACACACTCGGGGGATGGCACATCTGCACAAGACCGCGATCGTCGGCGCCGGGTCGGTGGGCACCGCGATCGCCTACGCCTCGATGATCCAGGGCGTCACCGACGAGCTCGCGCTGTACGACATGAACGGCGCGAAGGCCCTCGCCGAGGTCCTCGACCTGCGCCACGGCCTGCAGTTCGTGTCGCCGACCCGGGTCGACGGCGGCGACGACCTGGGCGTGTGCGCCGATGCCGACGTGGTCGTGGTGACGGCCGGGGCCAAGCAGAAGCCGGGCCAGAGCCGACTCGAGCTGGCCGCGGCGAACGCCGAGCTGACCCGGGAGCTGGTCCCCCGGCTGTTCGAGATCGCGCCCGAGGCCGTGCTGCTGTTCGTCACGAACCCGGTCGACGTCATCACCTTCGTCGCCCAGGAGGTCGCCACCTCACTCGGCGTGCCGCATGCCCGGGTGTTCGGGTCGGGCACCGTGCTCGACACCTCACGGCTGCGGTTCCTGATCGCGCAGCGCCTCGGCGTGGGCGTGGGCAGCGTGCACGCCACCATCGTCGGCGAGCACGGCGACTCCGAGATCGCCGCCTGGTCGAGCGCGACCGTCGGCGGGGTCCCGATCACCGAGGTGGTGGGCTCGACCGGCGAGCGGCTCGAGCCGAGCGAGCTCGACGGCCTGCTCCACGAGGTGCGGACCGCCGCCTACAAGATCATCGAGGGCAAGGGCGCCACCAACCTCGCGATCGGGTTGTCGACGGCGCGGATCCTCTCGGCGCTCGGCAACGACGAGCACGCGGTGCTGCCGGTGAGCGCCCGCCACCAGGTGGAGGGCGTCGGCGACCTGTGCTACTCGATGCCGGCCATCGTGGGCCACGGCGGCGTGCAGCGCAGCCTCGATCTGCCCCTGGACGCGGACGAGCGCGCCGGCCTGCAGGCCAGCGCGCTCGCCATCCGATCG
>CAYRXQ010000156.1:0-7334 GCA_964428115.1 uncultured Ilumatobacteraceae bacterium | reverse complement strand
GAGGCGGCGCGCGCGGCGCGGGCCGCCACCGCCACGGCCGAGGCCGCCCCGGGGCTCGAAACCGACACGCTGGCGCGGGCGAGTGCCGCACTCGACCGACTCGACGCCCTGCTCACCGACCTGCCCGATCGGGAGCGGGCCGTCACCGCCGCCCGGGCCACGTCGGTCGGGGCGCGCGACCGCGCCGCCCACGCGCTCGCGGCGGCCGGTCTCGACGACGAGGACGCAGCGCGGGCCGCCGTGCTCGCACCCGAGCACGAGGCACGGTTGCGAGCGACGGTCCTCGCGTGGGACACCGAGCGGAACCGGGTCGAGGCGCAGCTCGAGGTGCTCGACGCGGAGGGCCTGCCCGACGAGCGCCCCGACACCGCTGCCCTCAGCGAGGCGGCGCGGCGGTCACGGGCGGCGTGCGACCGCCTGCGCGACCTCGTCGACCAGCGACGGGGCGCCCTGCGACGGGCCCACGACGGCCTCGACGAGGCGCGCCGGGAGATCGCCGCCTCGCTCGCGCAGCGCGCGGAGGCCGCACGGTGCGCCGAGGTCGCCGCCGTGTGCGACGGCAAGACGGCCAGCAGGATCTCACTCGAGACGTGGGTCCTGGCCGCCGAGCTCGAGCGGGTGGTGGGGCAGGCCAACGCCCATCTCGCCCGCATGACCGCGCACCGCTACACGCTCCGCCGCGTCGATGCCGTGAAGGGCTCGGGCAGGGCAGGGCTCGACCTCGTGGTGCACGACGCGCACACCGGCCGCGAGCGTCCCACCGCGACGCTGTCGGGCGGTGAGCAGTTCCAGGCCTCGCTGGCGCTGGCGCTGGGCCTGGCGGACGTCGTGAGCCATGGCGGCACGGCGAGCGGGCACCGCTTCGAGGCACTGTTCGTCGACGAGGGCTTCGGCTCGCTCGACCTCGAGGCCCTCGACGAAGCGGTCGCCGCGCTGCAGCAGATCCAGGCGACGGGGCGCATCGTCGGGGCGATCACCCACGTCGAGGCGATGAAGCAGCAGCTCCCGGTCGGCATCGAGGTCCGGCGCCTCCCGGGCGGGGCCGGATCCACCCTGCGCGTCCCCTGAGCCTGACTGGCTACGGTCGGCGTCATGGACGCGCACGACCGTCATGGGCTCGAACTCGCCAAGCGCGAGGCACGCGCGGGGCGTGGCGAGGGTGGCATCCCGATCGGCGCCGCCCTGCTGCTCGACGACGGCACGGTGCTCGGGGTCGGGCACAACCGGCGGGTGCAGGACGGCTCGGCGATCCGACACGGCGAGACCGACTGCCTCGAGCGGGCCGGCCGCCTGCCGGCCACGACCTACGCCCGCGCCACGATGATCACGACGCTGTCGCCCTGTGCCATGTGCTCCGGAGCGATCCTGCTCTACGGCATCCCCCGGGTGATCGTCGGCGAGCACCGCACCTTCCTCGGCGAGGAGGAGCTCCTGTGCTCCCGAGGTGTCGAGGTAATCGTGGTCGACGATGCCGAGTGCGTGGCGATGATGTCGGAGTTCATCGCGGCCGAGCCCACGCTCTGGAACGAGGACATCGGCGAACCCTGACCGGGTTCCGGGGTGATCGGGCAGCTCGAACTCTCGACCTCAGCTCGAGGTTGAGACGACCGGCCCAGCTCCGGAACAACCGAGCTCCTACCGCCCTCAACCTACTCCTCGACGGGTTCGGTTGGTAGTGGCGTCGGTCGCCTTCGGCATGGTCCAAGTGCACCGGTTGCGCTGATCCATTCGGCTCACCATGGAGGTGCGGCGCGCCGCACCGACGCTCCGTCCGCTGAGAGGAGCAGATCATGAGCACCCGAACACGATTTCGTGGGGTACTGGTCGCCGCTGCAGCTGCAGCAACCCTCGTCATCCCGCAACTGACGTTCGCCGCTGGCCCCGGTGGCGGTGGCGGAGGCGGAGGCGGCGGAGGCGGAGGCGGAGGCGGAGGCGGGAGCGGCGAGATCTACTCCGACCTGGTCCTGGCCTTCCGCGACGTCAACGGCGTCCCGATCATGGCGGAGTTCGAGGTCGAGGGCGAGGAAGGCGCCACGACCGAGTACTGCATCCAGCCCGTCTCGTACGCACCGATCCCCGACCTCGCCTCGACCGAGCTTCCGACCCCGAATCTCCCTTCGACCATCAATCCGGTCAACGGTCGGACGGTGTGGCTGGTTCCGCTGGTCGGCGACTCGCTGATCACGCCTGAACCCGACGTCACCATCACGGCTGAGGACGAGACCGAGGTCGAGGTCTGCGATCCCGATCCGCTCTACACGGCCTACGTGAGCGAGGCCGAGCTCGAGCGCCTGAACCTGACGAGGACCGCCGATGCGGTGCTCCAGCGCAAGCTCGACGACGTCATCGCGAAGATCGCCGCTGCGACGACGATCGGGCTCGACGCCGCCGGCCGGATCACGATCGACGGCGCCGCGATCGATGCGGCACCCGAGAACATCGCAATCCATCAAGCCCTGATGGAGACCGGTGGCATTCCGGGTCTCACCCTTCCGGTAGGTCCGTACGGCGCATGGCAGCTCGCTGCCTCGGCGCTCGGCACGGCGAGCGGCAAGGAAGTGCCGCTCACGATCGACGCCGTGGTCTACTACCACCGCATCATCGACCTCGTGGCCGACGCGGCCCCACCCATCCCCTTCTACACGGTCACGGGGACCGGTGAGAAGATCGCCAACTACAGCGCCTTCTCGTACAACCGGGCGACGACGTTCCCCGGCTGCACCACCTGGCTGGACGTTCCCAACCTGACCTGGCGGGTGAGCCCGTTGCTCGAGGTCGTCGACTTCGGCGACCTGCCCCCGATCGCGTTCAACGGCGTGATCGGCAACATCGCCGGCTACGCACAACATGCCGACGACACGCGTGCGGTCATCCTGTTCCTGCACGAGAACGAGGTCATCCCCGGGTTCTTCGCCGACCCCGTCGGCATGAACACCTGCGCCCAACAGGAAGCCGCCTTGGCGACCTCCGAGCCGACTGTCGACTGGACGGCGTTGCCGACCACGGTCGTGCAGGGCGCGTCGGTCACCTCGACCGTCACGGTGGACGATCCCACGCTGACCGGGACACAGGTCGAGTTCACCATCGACGCCACGACGGACTTCACCGCCGTCGACCAGGTGACGATGACCGTGAACACGACGCCCGTGACCCTCGAGCTGGTGGACGGCAACCTCGTCGGGCACTACGGACTGACCGTCCCGGGCGGTCCGCTGACCGTCGTCCTCACCTTCACCGCCGCCGGCCCGACCGGCCCGATGAACCTGCGGGCCGACCTCCTCAACGTGACCGACGAGATCCTCGACGTCGACACGAACACCCTGAACGTCACCCTGCCTTCGCCCGTCGATGACGGTGGGACCGGCGGCGGTGGCGTGCTGCCCCCCGTCGATGACGGTGGGACCGGCGGCGCCACCGGCGCCATCGGACAGCTGCCGGCGCGGCTCGGCGGGAACGATCGCATCGAGACCGCGATCCTCGTCTCGCAGGACCGCTTCGCCAACGGTGCCGCCGGCGCCGTGGTGCTGGCATCGGCCGAGGACTACCCCGACGCCCTGGCGGCGACCCCGCTGGCGGTGAACGAGGACGCTCCCCTGCTGCTGACCTGGCGGCACACCGAGCGCCGCGTGCTCGACGAGATCGAGCGCGTGCTCCCGGTTGGCGGCACGGTGTTCATCGTCGGCGGTCCGCTGGCGGTCCCGCACGCCATTGCCGACGACATCGAGGCCCTGGGCTTCGTGGTCGAGCGGCTGGGCGGCGCGAACCGCTACGAGACCGCGGTGATGGTCGCGATGCGAATCGGGGATCCTGCGGTCGTCATGTTGGCGACCGGTCTGAACTTCCCCGATGCCCTCGCGGGCGGCACGGCTGCGGCACATGCCAACGGCGTGGTCCTCCTCACCCGGGGTGGGACGATGCCGACCGAGACCGCCGAGTACCTGCAGCTGCAGGTCGGCGTGCCGCGGTTCGCACTCGGTGGCCCTGCGGCACTCGCCGATCCCTCGGCGACACCACTGGTCGGCCTGAACCGGTACCAGACGGCAGCGATGATCGCCAACCGGTTCTTCGTGGACCCGACTGGTGTCGGGCTCGCCTCGGGTGCGGTGTTCGCCGACGGCCTCGCCGGTGGCGCCGACGCCGCCTCCCGCGGCTGGCCGCTCCTGCTGAGCGGGCCGGTGACCCTCCCGGCCGAGACCGCAGCCTGCATCCAGGCGATGCACACCGTCATGTCCGCCGTGATGTACGGCGGCACCACGGCACTGCACGCCGAGGTCGCGGTTGCGCTCGGAGCGATGATGCACTGAGCACTCACGGTTGACACCTCAGCGGCGGTGTCCCGACCCGATGGGGCCGGGCACCGCCGCGTTTGGGCACGGGTGGCCGACTCCTCGGCGACCTGGGAGACTCGACCCATGATTCGTGCGTCGTGGAACGGTGAGGTCATCGCGGAGAGCGACCGGACCGTGGTGGTCGAGGGCAACCACTACTTCCCGGTCGAGGACGTCCGAGCCGAGGTGCTCCGCCCGAGCGAGACGCACACCACGTGCCCGTGGAAGGGCGTCGCCTCGTACCACTCCCTCGTGGTCAACGGCGCGCAGAACCCCGACGCGGCCTGGTACTACCCCGCACCCAAGGACGCTGCCGCCGAGATCACCGGCCGCATCGCGTTCTGGCGCGGCGTCACCGTCGAGACCGTCTGACCCGGTCCGGCGCGCTCAGGACGGGCGCCCGTCGATCTCGGCGAGGACCTCGCCGATGATGCGGGTGGCGGTGTGGGGTGCGATGACGTCGCCGCCCTCCTCGTCCACGACCTCGTCCGCGAACGCCTGGACCGACGGCGTGCCGCCGACCAGCACGTGGCGGAGCGCCTCGGCGCCGGCGTTCGGGTCGTCGAGCGCGTCGACGGCCTCGGCGACGTGGTCCGGATCCTCGGCAACGGCGTGGACGACGGCCATCGCCTGCTCGCGGCCCGATGCCGTCGACACCGCGTCGCCCCGGTCGGGGTGCTGCTCGTTCTCCCACTCGGCGAGCGCTTCGATGTAGCCGCCCTCGCCGGGTCGGATGACCATCGAACCGATCTCGGTGACGGCGTCACCGGCGGCGTCCTCCTCGTGGCGACCGGGCGCCACGGGCACGGTCAGGGATCCATCGTCATGTCGGATGATGCTCATGGTGTGGAGTACCCGTTCCGGTGCGCATCCACACGGGCGAACCGTCCGCACGGTGACCTCCCACGGTCACCCCTTCGGCTCCCAGGGCGGGTCCTCGCCGACCACGCCGTCGATCGACTCGCGCAGCAGGTCGGCGTGGCCGGTGTGGCGGCCGTACTCCTCGACCAGATCGAAGATCATCCGTCGCAGGCTGAGGTGGTGGCCGTCCCAGTTGAGCTCGATCGGTTGGTCGAGCCCCCCGTCGTCGAGCGCCGCGCCGACTCGTGACCGCCACCGCTCGACCGCGCCGTCGTAGAGCGCGTAGAGCTGCTCCGGGCTGTCGTCGCTCGCCGAGGTGAACTCCCAGTCCGGGTGGGCCGCCCAGTCGACCGACTGCCAGGGCTCGCCCGGCGCTTCGCCGGTGAGGCGAATCGTCGACGAGTGGTCCTCGACGAATGCGAGGTGCTTGAGCAGCCCGCCCAGCGTGAGCTCCGAGGAGGGCAGCTTGGCTGCGAGTCCGACAGCGTCGAGCCCGCCCGCCTTCCAGCGGAACGTCGCCCGCAGCCGGTCGAGCGAGCCGAGGAGGTGCTCGACCTCGGACCCCGCGAGCGGCGGCTCCCAGGGCGGCATGTCCGGACGTGGCGGCAGCTCGGTCATCGCGCCACCGTAGGAGCCGCGAGGGCTCAGCGGAACAGGTGCGTGGCGATGACCACTGCGCTGGATGGGCGCGCGGTCAGCGGCGCCGTGTGTCTGCTGCCCGTGCCGGTTCGGTGAGCAGCACCCCGCCGCCGGTGCCGCCGCCGATCTCGGCTTGTTCGTCGATCACGATGTGTGCCGCGGCATGCGTGTACACGCACAGCTCCCCGCCGACCGTGTTCGTCGCGGCGAACGTCATGTTCGCGACCGTGGCACCTCGGGTGTAGTTCACCGTCGACGTCGCAGGTGACTGTCCGGCGCGCAGGTTCGCACAGTCGTCGATCGTCGCGTGCCCGTCCGCACCCGGCTGGGTGATGGTGATGTTCACGATCGTCGCACCGGTGGATGCGACGTCAGGGATGCGGGTGATGCTGCCGGCGGGTCGGCGCCCGCACGGCGGCGTCGTGCAACTCGTTCGGGTGTCGAGCACGCGGCGTGCGGTACGTGCAGCGACCACGCCACCTGTGTCGGCGGTGAGCTCACCGGTCACGTCGACGATCACGTGCGCGGTCGTCGAGGTGTACACGCACGAGTTGGTGCCGTCGTCAGCGATGAACACCCCGTTCGCGCGTGACCCGACCGACGTGTAGTTCACGTTCGAGGTGCCCGGTGCGGACCCTGCCAGGGCACGACACCGGTCGGCGGTCGCGTGGCCGATCCCGGTCGCCTGGGTGATCGTCAGGTTCCCGGTCAGGTTCCCGGACCCGGTCGGGTAGGTGAGCACCTCCCCGGACGGCAACGGCCCGTCCTGACATCCGCCGGTCTCGATGCAGTGGCCGCCCCGTCGGGTGTCGAGCACCCGTTCCTGGCGGCGTGGCTGATACAGCAGCACCCCGTCGGTGCGGTCGGGGTCCACGAGGTACCCGGTCACGTCGACGATGCTGTGGGTCGGGCTGTGGCGCCACACACAGATCTGGGTGTCGGTGTCGGTGATCCGTACGAGTGCAGTGTTCGCGGCGGCCGCACCGACCGGGTGGTTCAGGTTCGACGTCGAGCGCGAAGTCGTCGGCGCCGACGTGCACCGTTCGGCGGTCAGGTGCCCGGGTTGCAGGGCGCTGACCGTGGTGAGGTTCACGATCACTGCGGTCGCACCAGGCGGCGGGTTGATCGGCACCGGCGTCCGCCAGAATGCACCGGGGAGCCCGGTCCGGTTGCAGGACCTGCTGTCGTCGCCGCGACTGTCGACGGTGTCGACACAGCGTGCCTGGCCGGAGGCGACCCCGTTGCGGGCCATGATCGCTTCAGCGGTCTCGACACTGCCCCGATACTCGAAGTGGTGCGGGTCGCGGCGCACTTCGTCGCTCCAGTCGCCCGGCTCGGTGCAGCCACCGGACTCCCAGCCGTACCCGCCCCAGTACAACCCCCACTTCTCGGCGGTCTGGATCACCCATTGGGGGAGATCGGTGACCTGTGGGACCGCGCATGCGCTCGTCTCCCCGTCGGCGGCGTACCGGCGCTCCGGGTTCGTTGCCGGGTTCATGTCGAGGG
>CAYRXQ010000155.1:0-7337 GCA_964428115.1 uncultured Ilumatobacteraceae bacterium | reverse complement strand
CGTCACTGCCTTGACGACACCGTTCATGCGCCACCCGTCGTCCTGGGGCGTCGCGACGGTGGACAGCGAGGCGATGGCCGTGAGGTAGGTCGCGCCGAACAGCGCCAGGCCGACCGCCGAGCGCCAGTCGAGCCCTGGGTCGCCGGCGACGTGCCGGACGACGAGGGCCGGCATGATCAGGACGCTGCCGGCGAGCGTGGCGCGCACCCAGCGGCGGTACGGCCGCCACCATGCGAGAGCTCCCGCGAGGACCGTCGGCAGCATGGTCACTCCGGCCCCGCCGAACATCGGGAGGGTCAAGACGCATGCGACGACTCGGCTGGCCGTCGTTGCCGGCCGCCGCCAGGCGGCCCGACGAGCGGCGAGCGCCAGCGCCTGACCCAGCCCCGCGGACCCGAATCCGCCGACGATGGCCATCGTGCCCGACCACGAGAACCCGGGGTCGCTGGCGATCAGCCGCATCCAGCCGCGGGCCACGGCCCCGACGGCGCACCCCGCGACGAGACCGGCGGGGAGGAGCCACCAGGCGAACCGACGCGAGCGCGCCGGTCGGGGTTCGATGGCGAGGTGGTGCGGGCCGGCGAGCGAGGACGATGGGGGCCGGCGGTCGGCGGCGACGGGCATGGTTGGCTCCTGGCAACGGACGCAGCCACGGTGGCTGCGCAGTGCCAGCAACGATGAGGCATCCGAGTCGTCGTCGCCCTGGGGCGATCCCTAGTCGGCACCCCGGGGATCGGGCGCGGTCGGCGCCGTGAGCGGCCCGGCCGCCTGCGCGTCAGCGGGCGTTGTGGAGCGCGGCGACGAGCTGCGTGCGGTTCGAGACGCCGAGCTTCCGGTAGACGCTGCTCAGGTGGTACTCGACGGTCTTGACGTTGACGAACAGCTCTGCGGCGACCTCGCGGTTTCGCTGCCCCTGGGCAACCAGGCGGACGACCGACTGCTCCTGCGGGGTCAGCTCCACCCGGTGACGACCGTCGTGGCGAGCGGTGGACGAGCTCGCCGACGCGAGCTCGCGTTCGGTCCGCTCCGACCACGGCGCCGCCTGCAGGTCCGCGAAGGTGGCCCTGGCGAGGGCCAGCACCTCGGCCGCCCGACGCCGCTGGCCCCGCCGCCGCCAGTACGTGCCCTCGACCAGCTGGAACCGCGCCTGCTCGAACGGTGACGGCGTGCGAGCGGCCAGCTCCCGCCCCCGTTCGAGGTGAGCGGTCGCGTCGTCGCCTGCCGCGACCGCGAGCTGGGCGCGGGCACGGGCGAGACCGAGCGCCGGCGTCACGATCCGCCCGGCAGCGGGGTCGAGGCCGGCCAGCAGCCGATGGCCCACGTCAACGTGTCCCAGAGCGGCGGCAGCCTCGGCACCGAGGACGCGCCACGGGGTCATGCCAGCGTCCGGCAACCTCGACACGCCCGGATGGTCGAGGCACGCGACGGCCGCCTCGAGCGCGCTGGTGTGATCGCCGCGGGCGAGCGCGAGCGCCGCCTCGGCGGTGCGCGCCCACATCACGCTGAACGCGTCGTCGCTGGCCAGCGCGACCGATCGGGCCGTCGCCACGTGATGCTCCGCCGCGTCCCACTGCCCCCGGTTGGCCGCGACGAGCGCCGCCTTCGCGTGGGGCAACGGCAGGAACCACTCCAGATCGAGGTCGGCGGCGAGGGACGAGATCAGCTCCGCTCGCTGCACCGCCTCGTCCCACCGGCCGAGGCGGAACTCGGCGTCGGCGCAGTAGGCGCTGGCCGTGGCGAAGGGATAGAAGTTGCTGAGTTCCTGCGCATCGTCGACGGCGCGAAGGAGGTGTGCCCGGCTCTGCTCCGGGTCGTCCATCCACAGCTCGAGCACGCCCCGCCCGGCCAGCAGCGCCACGCGCAGTGCGGTGTCGTGCGCCGACGCCGCGTCGAGTTCACACGCCGCACGCGCCTGGTCGGCCCTGCCGCTGCCCACCAGCGACAGGATGCGGGTGAAGGTCGCGCGGCTGTCGTTCGGGTCGAGCTCGATCGACCGGTCGGACCAGCGCAGCGCCTCGTCGAGGTCGCCGTGGTGCGAGAAGATCCACGAACGACGACCCGCGATCGCAGCGGCGAGGCCAGGATCACGCTCGATGGCGACCGCGGCCCATGCCTCCTCGAGCGCCGCCTCCGCGGCGGCGAGATCACCTTCGAAGAGGTGCAGCGTGCCTTGGAGGTAGCGCCGCAGCGGCGTGTCCTCGAAGCTGGACAGCTCGCCCGCCAACCCCGCCGCGCTCGCACGGTCGCCGGCGGCGAGATGCGCTTCGAGGGCGCGCAGGACGAACCGCTCCCGAGACGCGCGGCGGCTCGACACGCGCGCGGCCAGCTGGAACCACGCACCCGCTTCGGCCCCGCCCGCCGGCAGATGGATCCGCCCCTCGGCGACCTGCGCCAGTTCGCGCGCGAGCTCATCGTCGAACGTCGTCACGGCAGCCGCACGGTGGCGGAGTACGACGAGCTGGTCCCCGACGAGCTCGGCAGCACGGTGATGGAGCTCGACCCGCCGGCCGAGGGGCATCCCGTGGTAGATCGCCGAGCGGACGAGCGGATGGACGAGCTCGACGACCGGGCCGGTCGGGCCCGGCTCCGTGCGAGCGAGGCCGGCGAGGACGAGAGCTTCGAGCGACCGACGTGGGTCCTGCACGGCCCCCACCTCGGCGGCGAGTGCGAGTGATGGACCCACGCCGAGCACCGACACCGCGGCCGCGAGCGAACCCGCGTCGGGCGGGAGGGACTGCAGCCGGGTGAGGAGCAGTTCCACCATCGAGCGAGGGGCCGGGAGCGGGTCGGTGTCTTCCCGGAGGAGCGTGGCCGGGTCGGTCTCTGCGAGCAGTGCTCGGAGGTGCATCGGGTTGCCCGAGGTGTGCGCGACGAGCCGTCCGAGCACCCGTGCGGGCAGCGTCCCGTGACCCAGCGCGCGTGCCAGCTCGCCCACGTCGGCGGGACCGAGCCCCTGGAGAACGACGCGGCCGCCTCGGGCGTCGATGGCCCCGAGCAGACCGCTCGGCAGACGAACGGTCAGTTCCGGCCGCGTGGTCGCGATCACGAGGACCGGTCCGGCGCGGAGGCGTCGCAGCGCGAACGACAGCGAGCGCAGCGACGGCACATCGGCCCACCCGATGTCGTCGATCACCACGACGAAGGGCCCCGCCTGCTCACGCTCGCTGATCTCCGCGAGCAGGAGGACGCCGACGGCGAGCTCGTCGTCGTGCTGCTGCAGTTCGAGCGGGTCGGCATTCAGCAGCTGCGCCGCTACGCCGAACGCGAAGTCGGCCTCGAGCTCGTCGCCGGACGTCCACACCACCGTCGCCTCCGGGCGATGCCGGAGGAACCCGCGGACCAGGCTGGACTTGCCGATGCTCGACGGGCCTTCGACGAGCACGAGTTGCGGCTCGCCCTGGGTGGCTGCCACCCAACGTCGGTCGAGCTCGGCCAGCACGTCGGTGCGGCCGACGAACGGGCCGTCCTCCCCATGGAGATGGACACGGGGCGCGCGCCCGGTCCGCTCGTCTGCCGGCGTCCTGCCACCTGTCCGCATCACCGACCTGTGCCGTTCGTAGGTCGCGACCCTACTGTCAGAGGCATCAGCGACCTTGCCACCACGGTCCCGGTCGCCATGCTCCCGGCGCCTGCGCTGTGACCCGACGGCGGGTCATTGGACGCCTCCGATCACGACACCCCGCGCCGTGGTCCGGGTAGCGATAGAGAGGACTTTTGCCGAACTTTCTCGCACTTGGATCGACTTCCGACGATATTTCTTGCACTCTGTGCTGGTTCGGGCAGACTTTCCCACATGGAACTCGCACCGACGCCGCCCCACGGCGAGTTCGTCGCTGCCACCAAAGCCGACTACAGCAGATTGAGTCGACTCGCCAAGGCTGGAAAGGCCCAGCGGCTCGCTGCCGGACTGTACGCCGTCGGAGCGACCCTTCCGCCCGAGCAGGTCGGTCGCCACCACCTGCACGCTGTGGTTGCCGCGATCTGGCCCGAGGCGGTGTTGTGCCATCGGACGGCGATCGCCGGTGGTGTACCAGTCGAGGGTGCGATCTACGTCGCGCACCCCGATCCACCCCGCGCTCAGCCCCTCCGGCTGCCCGGTGTCTCGATCGTTCCACTCGTCGGGCCACCGCCACTCCCCGGCGACATCCCGCTCCCTCACGGACTGTGGATGTCGGGACCTGCACGAGCGCTCGTCGAGAACCTCACCCTGCGCGGGCGACCGGCCAGGTCCAAGGCGGGAACGGCAACAGTCGACGATCGCATCGACGAGCTGGCCCGCTGGGGCGGCGCGGGCCGCGTCCAGGCCACGCTCGAGCAGCTCGACGTGATCGCCCGGTCGTTCGACCCGAACGACGTCGAACACGTCCGCGAGCGCCTCGCAGCCGTGCTCGGCAGCTTCTCGGACGTGCCACGTTCGGTCGGGGGGCGGCTCGCGGCGCGGCTCGCCGGCACTCCGTACGACGCCCATCGGATCGAGATGATCCAGGGACTCGTCGAGGTGCTGCTCGACCGGCCACCAATTCCTCGACCGGCTGCGCCTCCGGTGTCCCGGTGGGAATGGCTGTCCTTCTTCGAGGCCTACTTCTCGAACTTCATCGAGGGCACGGAGTTCGGCGTCGACGAGGCCCGTCGGATCGCCGTGAACGGCATCATCTCCGAGACGCGACCGCAGGATGCCCACGACGTTGCCGCCACCTACCGCCTTGCGGTCGATCCCGCCGATCGAACCAGGACTCCGAGGTCCGGGCAGGAACTCATGGATCTCCTACGCGAGCGACATGCAGTCCTGATGGCTGCGCGGCCCGAGAAGCGGCCCGGCGACTTCAAAGAGGTACTCAACTTCGCCGGGGGCTACCAGTTCGTCGAGCCTGCCCTCGTCGAGGGCACGCTCGACAAGGGATTCGATGTGCTCGAGCCGTTGCGATCACCGCTCGCACGGGCCGCCGCCATGATGGCGCTGATCACCGAGTGCCACCCGTTCGACGACGGGAACGGCCGCGTCGCTCGGCTCGCCGCCAATGCCGAACTGTCGGTCGCCGGTGAGGTCCGAATCGTCATCCCGACCGTCTACCGCAACAACTACCTCGCCGCGCTCTCAGCGTTCTCCAACCGCGCCGGTCATGGCGAGCAGCTCATCGCCGTCCTCGAGTTCGCGCAACGCTGGTCCGCCGCCGTCGACTGGTCGAGCTATCCGATCGCCCACGAGGTGCTCGCCGACTGCAACGCCTACGTCGACCCCGATCGGGCCGAGAACCTGAGCCTGCGTCTCGTCATGCCCACGACGTGAGCGATCCGGCCATCCAGAGCCGCGGCGCCCCCGGCATCGCACCGGACACATGCAGAGCAGCTCCTGTAGTCCGACAGTGGACGCCCGTGGACTGGCACGAGCTGGAACGATGGAGCCCCGACGGCGTCCACGGGTACGACCCAGCGTGAACGACTGCTCGCCTTGCACTCAAGATATGCGTATGGTTAGGCGTATGCCGCGCGTTCAGGTGTACCTCCCCGATGACCTCCACGATGAGCTGAAGAAGCGCGGCTTGCCGGCGTCGGAACTCCTCCAGATCGCGCTGCGCGCTGAACTCGAACGCCAGGACGCGCTCGACGAGACGGCGCGGTATCTCGAGGAACTCGTGGCCGAGGTCGGCGAACCGAGCACACGACAGCAGTCGCAAGCCGACGCCATCGCACGACGCATCCGAGATCGATCGCTCGGCCGAGTCAGCTGAACGTGCTCGTTCTCGACAGCGGAGGACTCTCGCGCCTCACCGCGCGCACGAAGACATCGGTCTCCCTGATCCGCGCACTCACGGCGCAGGAGCTGTGGCCGCCGCTCGTGCCCACGATGGTGCTCGTCGAGTCGCTGCACGGCGATGCCGGCCGCGATGCCAACACCAACCGCTTCCTGAAGACGTGCATCATCGAATCGACCGTCAGCGTGGACGTCGCCCGCCGGGCCGCCGAGCTCCGCAGCCTCGCTCGCACCGGCTCCGCCGTCGATGCACTCGTCGTCGCGATCGCCGAACCAGGCGGCACCGTCCTCACCGGAGACCGAGCCGACATCGAGGCGCTTGCTGCTCACGCCGATCGCGTCAGCGTCGAAGCCATCTGACACATCGCCGCACCAGGTCGGACCTCAGACACTTCGCCGGATATCGATCGCCCGAGTACCCGTCGGGCTCCGCGAGTACCGAGTGGGTCGCCGTCAGCGTGGCCGGTAGGCCATGGCGCGGTGTTCGATGCGGAAGACGATCACCAAGTGCCCGGCGTCATCGATCTCGTAGATGATGCGGTACACGCCGCGCCGCGCCGAGCGCATGCCAGACAGCTCGCGTTGCAGTTCTTCACCGAGAGCGTGCGGGTTCTCCAGAAGTGCGCCGAGCATGAATTCGACGATCGCCGCCGCGGTGCCTTCGGGGAGCCGGTTGAGCTGTCGTTCAGCGGGACCGGTGACACGCAGCGTGAAGCCGGGTTCGTCTGCGCTCACTTGGCGAGGTAGCGGCTGCGGAGTTCATCGCCGGTCACGAAGTCGCCTGCCGCGTACGCCTGACGTGACTCGTCGAGTTGGCGCATCGCGTCCGGGTCGGAGAGCAACTCGAGGGTCTCCTCGAGCGACGCGAGATCCTCGGGGCTGATGAGCACGGCGACAGGACGACCGTTGCGGGTCACGATGATCCGATCGTGGGTGTGCTCGACCCGGTCGACCATCTCGGAGAACTTCGCCTTCACGTTCGCCAACGGGAGCGTCTCGGACATGACCATTATCCTAGTCATGATCGGGTTGATGGCTCTCACGGCGGCGTTCACGAGGAGAAGTCGAGGGCTGCCGAGTGCGTGCGCTTGTTCTCAGTCGCGAGCGATTCTTGTGTCCTTTGCTGTTCAGCCGGTCGCGAGGATGAGCACGTATCCGTCTGGATCCATGAATGCTGTCGCTTCGGCGCGGGGCCAGAACGGATTGAGGTTCGGCGAGTCGGGGGTGATCTCGGGGGTTCGGGCGGTACGAAGTCGTTGTGACGTCGTGTGCTTGGCTCTCGCAGTGAGGTACAGCACGAGCGCGTCCTCGATTGTCGGTCGTGGTTCGAGTGCGTGGGGGGCGTTTACGATTTCGAGCTGGGCCGCGCCGTTGGGCACTCCGAAGATCACGCCGTCGTACCCATCGTGATCGGCGAATTCTGACAGTACGGCGAGACCCACGAGTTGCTCGTAGAACCGGCGTGCTGCCTTCAGATCGCGGGTCGGTCGGGCGACGCGCATCGCCAGGATCGACGCTGTGTGGATGGTGTCCTCGATGGTCATGCACGGCTCCGGTGTTCGTGGGGGACCGTGAATCGACCCGT
>CAYRXQ010000154.1:0-7459 GCA_964428115.1 uncultured Ilumatobacteraceae bacterium | reverse complement strand
GTACGCGACCGCACAGCCCGCCGCCGAGCCGCGGCCGGGCCCGACCCGGATGCCCGAGTCCTTGGCGTACTTGATCAGGTCCCAGGTGATCAGGAAGTACGAGGCGAACCCCATGTCGTTGATGACCTTGAGCTCGTACGCCAGACGCTCCTGGACCGAGGCCGGGAGGTCGTCGCCCCATCGGCTCCGAGCACCCTCCCAGGTCAGGTGCTGGAGGTACTCCTTGTCGCCGGCGAACCCGGCCGGGATCGGGAAGTCGGGCAGCAGCGCGTCGCCGAAGGTGATCTCGAGCTCGGCCCGCTCCGCGATCCACAGGGTGTTGTCGCAGGCCTCGGGCACCTCGCGGAACAGGTACCGCATCTCGGCCGCGGTCTTGAGGTAGTGCTCCTGCCCCTCGAACTTGAAGCGCTTGGGATCCGAGAGCATCGCGCCGGTCTGCACGCACAGCAGCGCGTCGTGGGCCTCGTGGTCCTCGCGGTGGGTGTAGTGCGAGTCGTTGGTGGCCAGCAGCGGGGCGCCGATGCGCTGCGCGATCTCGATCAGCTTGGGGTTGGTCTCGCGCTGGGCCGGGAGACCGTGGTCCTGGAGCTCGACGAACAGGTTGTCCTTGCCGAAGATCTCCTGGAGTCGCCCGGCCTTGTCGAGTGCGCCCTTGTCGTCGCCCTGGAGGAGGGCCTGGAGCACGTGCCCGCCCAGGCAGCCGGTGGTGGCGATGAGGCCCTCGTGGTACTTCTCGAGCAGCTCCCAGTCCATCCGGGGCTTGTAGTAGTAGCCCTCCATGAACGCGAGGCTCGAGAGCTGGATGAGGTTGCGGTAGCCGACCTCGCTCTCGGCCAGCAGCGTGAGGTGGTAGTAGAGCTTCTTGCCGCCCTCGGTGTCACCGCCGGAGTCGTCGATCCGCCCGCGTCGGGCCGGGCGCTCCGACCGGTGGTCGTGGGCCATGTAGGCCTCGGTCCCGATGATCGGCTTGACGCCCTGCTTGCGGCACTCCTTGTAGAACTCGAGTGTGCCGTACATGTTGCCGTGATCGGTGATGCCGATCGCCGGCTGACCATCGGCCAGCGCCTTGGCCACGAGCTCGTCGAGGCGCGCTGCCCCGTCGAGCATCGAGAACTCGGTGTGGACGTGGAGGTGGGTGAACGAGTCCATGTGGTGTGGGATCCGACCGTCGGCCGGTACGGCAGCGAGCGATGGTCACCGGCGTCGGGCAAATCACGTCGGTGTGGTTCGCCGATGGTACCAGCCGATCAGAGGTAGGTCCCCGGCCGCTCTCCGGGCTGCGGACCCGGTCCCTCGGGCGGCCCGCCCGGGAGCTGCCGCATCTGCTCGAGCTGCTGGCGCGCCATCACCTGCTGCGCGAACAGGGTGGCCTGGATGCCGTGGAACAGCCCCTCCAGCCAGCCGACGAGCTGTGCCTGCGCGATCCGCAACTCGGCATCGCTGGGCGGTGCGTCGTCACCGAAGGGCAGGGCGAGCATGTGCAGCTCGTGCTGCAGGTCGGGCGACAGTGCGCCCGAGAGCTCCACGATCGACCGCTCGTACACCTCGGCGAGCCGCTCCCGACTGGCGTCGTCGAGCGGGGCCTGGCGGACCTCGTCGAGGAGCTGCTTGACCATCGAGCCGATCCGCATGACCTTGGCCGGCTCGGTGATCGCCTCCATCGGGCCGGCGACCGACGGCTCCTCGGGTGGCAGCAGCTCACCGTGCTCGACGGCGGCGGGATCGCCGACGTCCGGCGCGGTCGTCGGGTCGGTGGGTGGCTGCTGGTCGGTCATGAATGGTGCTCCTGGACGGGGGGACGGGCGGAAGGGAGGATCGGGATCACCGCAGGCCGTCAACGGGCCGCGGCGAGGAGCGGGACGACGACCTCGGCCGAGGTCAGCGACCCGTGGCGACACACCAGCTCGAACGGTCCGGAGTCGGCGTCGTCGTGGAAGCTCACCGGGGCATGGGCCACGAGCGCGACGTCGCCCAGCCGCGCCGCCACCGGTGGGGGCACGACCGGACCGAACCACTGCTCGTCGAGCGTCTGCTCACGGCTCACGACCCAGGCGACCCCGCCCACCTCGTCGCGAGCGGCGGCGAGGACGTCGTCGGTGGCGCCGCGTCGGGCGTGCAACCAGCGGAACCGTCCCTCCCCAGACTGCAGGACGACCGACTCGAGCATGGCCGCCGAGGGTCGGATGATGCGGTCGCCGACCTCGACCTGACCGTGGTCGGCGGTGACGAGCAGGACCGCGCCGGGCGGCAGCCGGTCGAGGACCGCGGCGACCACCTGGTCGGCCGCGTGGAGCTCGGCGTCGTAGAACTCGCCGAACCCTCGCTCGTGGGCGATCTTGTCGATCCCGCCGTAGTAGGCGTAGACGAACCGCTCCCCCGCCCGCAGCTGCCGACCGACCTCGACCGCGATGGAGGAGGCGGCGCGCCAACCCACCGGGATGCCGCCGGCCAGGTGGGCCGCCGTGAAGGCCGAGGTCTGCAGCTCGGCCGGGCTCACGACCGGCACCGAGTGCCCCAGGAACGCGGGGAACGGCTGGATGTCGACCGGCGGGAGCGAGCGTCGGCGGTCGTCGTTCCCGGCCACCCAGCGCAGCACGTTGACGACCTCGCCGCCGAGCACAATCCGATAGCCGATCAGCCCGTGCTCACCGGGGGTGAGCCCGGTGGTGATCGACGCGAGGGCCGTCGCCGTGGTCGTGGGGGCCACGGTGGTGATCGGGCCGCCCGTCATGGTCGCGAGGGTCGGCGTCAGCGCCGTGCGCTCCTGCCACTGCTCCCAGCCGAGACCGTCGAGCACCAGCAGCACGGCCTGGCTGGCGCCGCGCACCGGTTCGGGCATCCACGACGGCAGGGACGTGGCCCACGACGACGGCCCGAGCAGCGCCGGGACGATGCCGCGCACGTTGGCGCCGGCGTAGTCGGGCAGGAGGGGGAGGATGGGGTCGCCGTCGTTCACGCGCCTCGTAGTCCACCACCTCTGGCCGTCCATGGCCAACACCACCGTCTGCGCCGGCCCCGACCGCGGGCGGAACCGGGACGCGACCGCGGCGGAGCCGGGACGGAACCGGCCGACCTCCTACGATGGGACCGTGCGCGTGTCGACCCGTGGTGACTATGCCTGTCGTGCCCTGTTGTCGCTCGCACTGCGCACCGAGGAGACCGGGCCCACCTCGGTCCGCGACATCGCGGAGCGGACCGGCCTGCCCCAGCCCTACCTCGAGCAGATCCTGCTGGCGCTGAAGGGCGCCGGCCTCGTGCGGTCCAAGCGGGGGGTGGGCGGCGGCTACGTGCTCGCCCGTCGCCCCGAGGACATCCGCCTGTCCGAGATCGTCTCGGCCGTCGACGGTCCGATCACGGTCGGCGACTTCGGCGAGCCCCACGAGGACGGTGCCTGCGACCACGAGGGCCAGTGCGTCCTGCTCGCGATCTGGAAGCAGGCCGGTGACCACATGCGTCGCCACCTCGACGGCTACACGCTGGCCACCATCGCGTCGGTGGCCCGCGGCGACGAGCCCTGGCCGTCGATCGACCACGATCACGGCCACGACCACGACCACCCGTAGGTTCGGCAGCCGGGCTCAGCCGTCGTCGGTGACCCGGACGAGCGTGCCCTCGAGCTCGACCAGGTCGGCCGGCAGCGGGCTCTCGAAGGTCACCCGCTCCCCCGTCGCCGGGTGGTCGAAGGCCAGCTCGGCAGCGTGGAGGAAGGGCCGCGTCAGCCCGAGCGTCGGACGCCGACCGCCGTAGACGGTGTCGCCGACGAGCGGATGCCCGATCGAGGTCAGGTGCACCCGGATCTGATGGGTCCGACCGGTCTCGAGCCGGCAGCGGACGCGGGCCACCTCGGCGGGACGGTCGAACCGGGTCGAGACCTCGTACTCGGTGCGGGCGGCTCGGCCGTCGGCCACCACCGCCATCTTGAGCGGATCGCGACGGTCGCGCCCGATCGGCGCGTCGATGATCCCGTGCGGTGCGGCCGGGTGGCCCCACACGAGGGCCTCGTACCGGCGGGTGGCCGTGTGATCCGCGAACTGGGAGATCAGCTCCTCGGCGGCCTCGTCGGTGCGGGCCACCACCAGCAGGCCCGAGCTCCCGGCATCCAGCCGGTGCACGATGCCGGGGCGGGTGGGATCGGCGACGCCGGCCACATCGGGGAAGCGGGCCAGGATCCCGTTCACGAGGGTGCCGTCGACGTTGCCGGCCCCTGGGTGCACGACGAGACCGGCGGGCTTGTCGACCACGATCACGTGGTCGTCGTGGAACACGACCGTGTAGACGACCGCGGGATCGGGACCCGGCAGCGGGATGGTCGGGAGCGCGGCGGGGTCGATGGTCACGATCGACCCGAGACCGATGCGGACCTTGCCGCTGGTTGCGACCTCGCCGTCGACGGTGACGGCCCCGGCGGCCACGAGCACGGTCGAGTCGGAGCGGCTGACGTCGGCCAGCAGTGCCACGATGCGGTCGAGCCGCTGGTCGGCGAGCGCCGGGGGGACCTCCTCGCTGATCACGACGGCCGCTCCGTGGGTGCGCCCGCGCCGTCGACGGCGTCAGCCGTGTCGCCGGCGTCGACGGGCTCAGCGGGGTCGACGGCGTCCGCGGCGTCGACCGCGTCCACCGCGTCCACTGCATCGGACTCGGCGGCCGCGGCCTCCCGCCGGGAGGTGCGGATGCTCCCGAGGATCAGCAGACCGGCCCCCACGTTGATCGCCATGTCGGCGATGTTGAACACCGGGAACCACTGGAAGTCGATGAAATCGACGACGGCGCCACGGAACCAGGCCTCGCCGCGGAAGAGTCGATCGATCACGTTCCCGAGCGCACCGCCCACCACGAGCCCGACGCCGACCGCCCCCAGGCTGCCGGCGCCGCGACGGAGCGAGACGAGCAACCCGACCACGACCACGAGTGCCACGACGCCGATGATCGGCCCGAGCCCGTCGGCCTGGCTGAAGGCCATGCCCTGGTTGAAGACCAGGTTGAACCGAAGCGTCCAGAACAGGTCGATGTCGCGGTCGACGAGCGCGTTCAGCGCCCAGTGCTTGGTCAGCTGATCCGCGGCGACCACCGCCGCGGCGATGAGCATCGACCCGCGCAGGGCACGGGCCGAGTCGCTCATCGCCGACCGATCCCGCCGACCTTCTCCTCGACGAGGACGGTCGCCCAGGGAAGGGCCTCGAGCCGCTCGCGCGGGATCGGACGCCCCGACATCTCGGAGTAGCCGTAGGTACCGACGATGATGCGGGCCAGGGCGGCGTCGATGTCGTCGATCGTCTGGCGGGCCTGTGCCGACAAGGCCAGGTCGCGCTCACGCTCCACGACCATCGTGTCGCCCTCGCCGCCCTCGTCGTCGAACTGCACGTCGCCCATCTCGGCCTCCTCGATGAGCTGATGGGCCTCGTCCTCGAGTCGGGTCGCCTGGCCGAGGAGGCGGGCACGCTCGGTCTCGAGGGCCTCACGCTGGGCCTTGAGGAACTTGACGTCGAAGTCCTTGGTGTAGGCGATCCCGTCCTTGCTCACGCCGCGGGGCGGCGGGACGTCGGGGTGGACGGCCACGGGTGCGTACATGGGCGTGGGTGGGGTGGTCCTGGTCACCGGGGGCGCCGACTTCGTGGCCGCGGTCTTCTTCGCCGCCCGAGCCGGTGACGTGCCGGTCGCAGCCGCCTGCTTGGCGGGTGCACTCTTCGCGGTCGACTTCTTGGCCGTCGCCATGTTCCGGGCCTCCTCCGGGGGATTCGAACGGGGGACTCTATCGGCACCGGCCCGCAGGGACCGAGCACCGGCGCACCGATGACCCGATCCCAGGGGCGGTGAGGTCAATCGGGCGACGAGACGGCCCGGACGGTCACCGTCGGGCTGGTCGTGTCGGCCACGGTCGCGCTCGACGAGGTGGCCAGCGTCTCGCCCTCGACCAGGGCGCGGTGCGCCTCGAACGCCGCCACCACCTCGGCCGGGGCCTGCAGGGTGAGCTCGATCCGGTCGCTCACCGCGAGCCCCGCCTCGCGGCGGGCCTGCTGCACCTGGCGAACCAGGTCACGGGCGATGCCCTCGGCCTCGAGCTCGGGGGTCACCACGGTGTCGAGCACGACGATGCTCGAGCGGTCGCCGAGCGTGGCCGCCGCGCCCTCGGTGTCGGACACCAGGCGGAAGTCGAACTCGCCGGGCAGCAGCTCGACGCCACCGACCACGGCCACCTCACCGACGTAGCTCCAGTCGCCGGCCTTGTGGGCCTTGATTACCTGCTGCGTCGACCCGCCCAGGCGCGGTCCGAGCTTGCCCGGGTTGAGCGCGAGCTCGAGCCGGCCGTAGTCCTCGACGCGGTCGGTGAGCTCGACCTGCTTCACGTTCAGCTCGTCGCGCAGGATGTCGAGGTGGGGACGCACGAGCTCCGCGTCCGCGGTCGCGAGGACGGCCCGGGCGAGCGGCAGGCGGACCCGCAACCCCTCGGCCTTGCGCAGCGACAGCAACGTCGAGCAGGCGTCGCGCACCTTGTCCATCCCCGTGGCGAGGGCCGCGTCGGTGGGGAACGCCGACGCGTCGGGCCAGTCCTCGAGGTGCACGCTGCGGGCCCCGGTGAGGCCGTCGTGGATGTGCTCGGTGAGCAGCGGCAGGAGCGGTGCCGCCACGCGACACAACGTCACCAGGGCGGTGTGGAGGGTGTCGACGGCGTCCTGCTCCCCCGCCCAGAACCGGTCGCGACTGCGGCGGATGTACCAGTTGGTGAGCGTCTCGAGGAAGTCGGCCACCGACTCGCAGGCGCCGAACAGGTCGTAGCGATCGAAGGCGTCCTCGGTCCGCTCCACCAGATCGTGCAGCTCACCCAGGAGATAGCGGTCGAGCACGTCGGTCTGATCGGTGCGCTCGGTCCCGGTGGTCCCCGCCGCGTTGGCGTACAGCGTGAGGAAGTACCACGCGTTCCAGAACGGGAGGATGACGTGCCGGACGGTGTCGCGGATGCCCTGCTCGTGCACGGCGAAGTCGGCGCCGCGCAGGATCGGAGCCGACAGGAGGTACCAGCGCATGGCGTCCGCGCCATAGGTGTCGAAGACCACCATCGGATCGGGGTAGTTCCGCAGCGACTTCGACATCTTGGCGCCGTCGTCGCCGAGCACGATGCCGTGGCTGACGCAGGCGGCGAAGGCCGGACGGTCGAACAGCGCGGTGGCCAGGACGTGCAGCGTGTAGAACCAGCCGCGGGTCTGCGCGATGTACTCGACGATGAAGTCACCGGGGTAGTGGTGGTCGAACCACTCCGCGTTCTCGAACGGGTAGTGCACCTGGGCGAAGGGCATCGACCCGGACTCGAACCAGCAGTCGAACACGTCCTCGATCCGGCGCATCGTCGACTTGCCGGTCGGGTCGTCGGGGTTGGGACGCGTCAGCTCGTCGATCATCGGGCGGTGCAGGTCCTCCAGCGTCACGCCGAAATCGCGCTCCAGCTCCTCGATGGAGCCGTAGA
>CAYRXQ010000153.1:0-7475 GCA_964428115.1 uncultured Ilumatobacteraceae bacterium | reverse complement strand
CTTGCCGCCCGCTCCCACCACCTCGCGCTCGCCGCCGCCCGAGCGCATGTCCTCGAGCCGCTGATGCGCGAGCAGGCCGTAGTCGGGCACCGACTCGACCGCCAGGTAGACGCCGTCCTCGGTGACGTAGGCGTGGTCGCCGGCGATCAGCTCGCCGATCATCTCGACCATCTCCTCGACGTACTCGGTGGCGCGGGGCACGTCGGTCGGGCGCTCCACACCGATGGCACCCATCGCGCGGAACCACTGGTCCTCGCACTTGGTCGTGATCTCCTGCCACGGACGGCCCTCGCGCTCGGCGCGCTCGATGATCTTGTCCTCGATGTCGGTGACGTTCGAGACCAACCGGACCTCGAGACCGCTCCAGACGAGGTAGCGCCGCAGGATGTCGTAGACCAGCGTGGCGCGGCCGTGGCCGAGGTGCGGCGGCCCGTAGACGGTGGGGCCGCACAGGTAGATCGACACCATTCCGGGCTCGCGGAGCTGGAGCTCGCGCACCTGGCGGGTGGCGGTGTCGTAGAGGTGCAGCACGATCCCACAGCCTACGAGCGTGGATGACCCCGTAGCCTGTCGCCCCTATGGCGACCATCCCCGACAAGCCGACGCTCGACGGCATCGAGGCACGCTGGACCGAGGCCTGGGAGACCGACGGCGTCGCCCGGTTCGACCGTTCCGCCACCCGCGACCAGGTGTTCGCCATCGACACCCCGCCGCCCACCGTGAGCGGCTCGCTGCACGTCGGTCACGTGTTCAGCTACACCCACACCGACACGATCGCCCGCTACCAGCGCATGCGCGGCAAGGCCGTCTTCTACCCGATGGGGTGGGACGACAACGGCCTGCCCACCGAGCGCCGGGTGCAGAACTACTTCGGGGTCCGCTGCGATCCGAGCCAGCCGTACGTCGAGGGCTTCGAGCCACCGTTCCGCGGCGATCCGCCCAAGGACCACCGGGCCATCCCGATCTCGCGCCCCAACTTCATCGAGCTGTGCGACCAGCTGGTGGCCATCGACGAGCGCGTCTTCGAGGACCTCTTCCGCCGCCTCGGGCTGTCGGTCGACTGGAGCCTGCTGTACGCCACGATCGACGAGCGGTCGCGGCGCGCCAGCCAGCGCGCGTTCCTGCGCAATCTGGCACGCGGCGAGGCCTACAGCCAGGAAGCCCCGACGATGTGGGACGTCGACTTCCAGACGGCGGTCGCCCAGGCCGAGATGGAGGACCGCGAACGCCCCGGCGCCTACCACCGCATCGCGTTCGCCCACCTGGACGCCGACGGTGCCGCCGGGCCGGGCATCGACGGCTCGGGCCAGGTGGTCATCGAGACGACGCGACCCGAGCTGATCGCAGCCTGCGTGGCCATGGTCGCCCACCCCGACGACGAGCGCTACCAGCCGCTGTTCGGCACGATGGCCCGCACCCCGCTGTACGGGGTCGAGGTGCCGATCGTGGCCCACCCCCTCGCCCAGCCCGACAAGGGCACCGGCGTGGCGATGATCTGCACCTTCGGCGACATCACCGACGTGACGTGGTGGCGCGAGCTCGACCTGCCCACCCGGGCGATGCTCGGCCGCGACGGCCGGATCCTCCACGACGCGCCCGATGCCGTCGACGCCGAGGCGTACGCGGCGATCGCCGGTCTCACCACCAAGCAGGCCCAGAAGGTGGTCGTCGACCAGCTGCGCGAGGCCGGTCTGCTGCTCGACGAGCCGCGTCCCATCACCCACCCGGTGAAGTTCTACGAGAAGGGCGACCGCCCGCTCGAGATCGTCACGAGCCGCCAGTGGTACCTGCGCAACGGCGGTCGCGGCGCCGAGCTGCGCGCCGAGTTGGTCGGGCGCGGCGGCGAGATCGCTTGGCACCCCGCCCACATGCGGCACCGCTACGAGAACTGGGTCGAGGGCCTCAACGGCGACTGGCTCGTGAGCCGGCAGCGCTTCTTCGGCGTGCCGATCCCGGTCTGGTACCGCCTCGACGAACACGGGCAGCCCGTCCACGACGAGCCGCTCCTGCCCGAGGAGTCGCAGCTCCCGATCGACCCCTCCACCGATGTGCCGGCCGGCTTCACGGCCAACCAGCGCGGCCTGCCGGGCGGGTTCATGGGCGACCCCGACATCTTCGACACCTGGGCGACCAGCTCGCTGACGCCCCAGATCGCCGGCCGGTGGGAGGACGATCCCGACCTGTTCGAACGCGTCTTCCCGATGGACATGCGGCCCCAGGCCCACGACATCATCCGCACCTGGCTGTTCTCCACCGTGGTCCGCAGCCACCACGAGCACGGGGTCGCCCCATGGGGACACGCCGCGCTCTCGGGCTGGATCCTCGATCCCGACCGAAAGAAGATGTCGAAGTCGAAGGGCAACACCATCACCCCGATGGACCTGTTCGACACCTACGGCACCGATGCCGTCCGCTACTGGGCCGCGTCGGCCCGGCCCGGCATCGACACCGCCTTCAGCGAAGACCAGATGAAGGTGGGCCGCAAGCTCGCCAACAAGCTCCTCAACGTCACCAAGTTCGTGCTCGGCATGGGCGCGACCGACGGCGTCGCCGTCGATGCCGCCGCCAACTCGCTCGACGCCGTCACCGAGCCCGTCGACCGGGCGATGCTCGCCAAGCTCGACGCCGTGGTCGCCGAGGCCACCGCCGCGTTCGACGCCTTCGACTACGCCCGGGCGCTCGAGCGCACCGAGACCTTCTTCTGGTGGTTCTGCGACGACTACGTGGAGCTGGTGAAGGGGCGCGCCTACGGGTCGCGCGGCGAAGCGCTCGCGGCCTCGGCCGGCGGCGCGCTGCGGATCGCACTCGACGCCGTCCAGCGGCTGCTCGCCCCGTTCCTGCCCTTCGCCACCGAGGAGTCGTGGCGCTGGTGGCACGACGCCAGCGTCCACACCTCGAGCTGGCCGACGGCCACCGGGGTCGACGTCGACCCGGCACTGCTCGACCCGGTCTGCGAGGTCATGGGCCTCGTGCGACGGGCCAAGACCGAGGCCAAGGTGAGCCAACGGGCGACGGTCACCGACCTCGAGATCGCCGCCCCAGCGAGCTGGCACGCGGCCATCGAGGCCGGACGCGCCGACCTGCTCGACGCGGGTTCGATCGAGCGCATGACCGTCTCGGCCGGCGACGAGCTCGTCGCCGCGGTCCGTCTCGCCGAGGGCTGAGCGCCGCACCCCGACAGGAACACCCGAGCACCGGACGCCGATCGCGCTGCGCGCGATCCGTCACCCGACGACCGCACGTGACCACCACCAGCGGCCGAGACCACCTCGGGCACCACTGGACGTGCTCGACCGTGCACCGGTAGCATCCGCAGTCATGCGCGTGCGTCTGGGGCTGTTCCTCGCAATCGTCGGGAGCGTGGTCCTCGGCACGATCGGTGCTCCGGCCTCGGCCGACGACACGACGACCACGACCGCCACGACCGCCACGACGGCGACGTCCGAAGCGACCACGACCACGGCCGCCACGACGACGACCACCACCACCGCGCCGGGTGACGGCCTCCAACTCGACGGTGCGGCCGACATCGACGTGGCGCTCAGCGGCCCGGCACGTGGCACCCAGGGGGCCGTCACCGCCGGTGGCCCCACCAACACCGTCACCCCGACCATCCCGCCGCCCACCACCACCACGACGACCATCCCGCCGCGCGACCGCCTCCCGGCCAACTCCGGGTCGGGACGCCGGGTCGTCTACTCCAAGTCGCTGCAGCGGGTCTGGGCGGTCGACGCCAACGAGGTCGTCGTCAAGACGCACCTCGTGTCGGGGCGCCTCACCTGGAACCAGCCCCTCCCGGGCACCTACAACGTGTTCTCCCGCTCCTCGTACACGTGCAACATCAAGCGGCCGTACCTGTGCTGGCAGTACATGGTCCGGTTCACCAAGGGCCCCGAGGGCGACAACATCGGGTTCCACGCGATCCCGATCGACACCCGCACCGGCGCCGAGATCCAGTCGATCTGGCAGCTCGGCACCGCCCTGTCGGGCGGCTGCGTGCGCCAGGCGCTCCCCGACGCGCTGTGGATCTGGAACTGGGCAGGCATCGGCACCAAGGTCGTCGTCCTCGCCTGAACGCCGGGTGCTGCGCCGCGACGCGACGCGCACGGACACCACGCCGAGTGGTCGATAACCTGAGCCCGCCATGGCGGCTCCCCCCACGTCCTCGGCCCGCCGGTCAACCAGCCGGACGTGGCCCCAGCGGTTCGCCATCGGCGCCGTCATCGTCGGAGCGATCGCGTGCTTCGCCGCCGCCGGCGCACTCGCCGCCGGACAGTGGGTGGTCTCCACCCGCAACCTCGTCGCCCTCGACGATCCGATCGTCGCAGCACCGTCGGTGACCTCGCCACCGGTCGTGGTCCCCGGGGGCACCACGCCCGGCGCGGCGCCCACCGAGTCGACCACCCCGCCGACGTTCCCGATCGCCGAGCCCGACGCACGGAACTTCCTGATCACCGGCGCCGACAACGGGGCGTGCGTCGATCCCGATTCGCCCTACGCACCCGCCTTCGGCGACCGCACCGGCCTCGGCGAGCGCAGCGACACGATCATGGTCTGGCGGGTCAACCCCAGCACCCAGCAGGTCGCGATCCTGTCGTTCCCTCGTGACCTCTACGTCGACATCGCCGGTGGCAGCCGCAGCCGGATCAACTCCGCCTATCGGCGTGACGACCCGAGCCGGCTGATCGAGACCATCGGCAACAACTTCGGGATCCCCATCGACCACTACGTCCAGGTCGACTTCTGCGCGTTCAAGCGGCTCGTCGACGGCGTGGGCGGCGTCGAGGTGCCGTTCGAGTTCCCGGCCCGCGACCCCAACACCGGCCTCAACGTGCCGACCACCGGCTGCTTCAACTTCGACGGCGACCACGCCCTGGCGTACGTGCGGTCCCGCAAGTACCAGTACGAGGATCCCCCCGGCAGCGGCAACTGGCGGACCGACGGCACCTCCGACCTCGGGCGCATCTCGCGCCAGCAGGACTTCATCCGCCGCACGGTGGCGACCGTGCTCGGTCGAGGGCTCTACACCCCCGGGGTGGTGACGGCACTGCTCGACACCAACCGGCAGTACCTGACCACCGACGCCGGGCTCACCCCGAGCCGGATCCTCGAGTTCGCCGGTGTGCTGCGCAACCTCGACCCCAACGGCATCGCCTCGTACCAGATCGAGAACTCGCCCCAGGTCATCGGCGGGCAGGCCGTGCTCGTGCCGCGGCTCAACGGATCGAACATGCAGTCGATCCTGGCGGTCTTCCGCGGTGAGGCCACGCTCGCCAACGCCCCCGACCAGCAGTTCGAGTCGACCACCACGGGAGCGCCCCGCCCCGACGGGACGCCCGAGTCGAGCAGCCCAACCGAAGGCACGAGCGATCCCGGGAGCACGACCTCGGTCGCCCCCGACGGCGCCACGACCACCACCCTGCCCGAGGTGGTCGCCGAAGAGAACATCCTCGGCATCAGCCCCCCACGCGACGTCACCTGCTAGCCGGTGTCAGACACGCTGCAGCTCGTCGCGCTGCAGCTCCTCGGCGCTCCGATCGTGCGGAGCCGACTCACCGGTCGCCGGTGAGACGCCGGGCCACCATCGACGGATCGACCACGCGGACCACACCACGCCCGACCAGGAGGGATCCATCCTGGGCACCGGCACGGAGCACGCGGTTCACCGTCTGTCGCACCGTGCCGGCCGCGTGGGCGAGGTCGTCCTGCGACATGCGGATCGGTTCGTCCCCATACGCGTCGGCGAGGATGGCCAACCGTCGCCAGACGCGCTGCTCGGGGGGCTGCAACAGATCGAGCACCAGCTCGCTGGTTCGCACGACTCGCTCGCACAGCGCACCCACCAAGAAGCGGTCGACCGAGGGATGCTCCCGCCGCAGCTCCTCGAAGTCGCGCTGGAACAGCGCCGACGTCTGGGCTTCCTCGAGGGCCGAGACCCGACCAGTTCGTCGGTGGTCCTGGCGTACGAGCGCCAGCTCCCCGACGACCTCACCCGGATGCACGACACGGAGCATCACCGTCTGGCCGGCGGGCGTCGTGGCCTGAACGTCGAGGCGACCCGATCGCACGAGGTGGAGGCAGTCCCCCGGGTCGCCGTCGTTGAACAGCACCTGACCTCGCTGGTAGTAGCGGGGACGGAGCCGGTCGAAGAGCGCCGCTCGCGCCACCGGATCGAGCGCTGCGAGCAGTGCGGATCCACTGCCGGACGGATCCGTCATCTCCGAAGCGTACGTGACGCACGACACATCGACACCGTCGTCGGGGCGACAGACCGCCGAGCAGCCGTCCGGCAGTGTCGCTGGGAACATCCCGCCATGAAGGAGCTCCACCATGTACCTGTTCTCACGAGTGCTCACCTTGACCGGACCACCGCGCCAGACCATGCCATGGGCCGCCGAGATCACGGCGTACGCCAACGCCAACAGCTCCCTCGAGGTGAGCTGCTGGTCGGCCAACTTCGGCTATCCGATCGGCACCGTCGGCTGGTCGGTCCGCGTCGACACCCAGACCCAGCTTGCCGCCGGACAGGCCGAACTGGCCGCCGACGTGGGATATCACGAACTGATCGAAGCCGCCGAGGGTTGGGTCACGGCACCCGGTCACGACGTCATGCGCCGGTTCCTCTACGGCTCACCCGGCGAGCCGCCGGCGATCGGGTCGATCGCCCAGATCACCACCGCCACCGCCCTCGTCGACCGCCTCGAGGATGCGATCGGGTGGTCGGTGGAGATCGCCCAGCACGTCGAGGGCATCACCGGTTCGCCGGTCTCCGTCCTCTCCGACACGTTCGGGACCATGGGCGGCATGGCCTGGATCGGGGTCCAGCCCGACATCGCCAGCGCCCAGAGCAGCGGCGACAAGATGATGGCCGACCCCACCTACCTCGGCCGGATGACCACCACGGGCGACCTGTTCCTGCCCGGATCGGGCCACGTCGCCCAACTCACCCGCATCGCCTGAGCCACCGGCTGCCACGATGCGGCGTCCTGGCCGGGCCCGACGGACGGCCGCTGGCGGGCCGCAAGGCGGTGGTCACCGCCGGACCCACATTTGAGCCGATTGATCCGGTGCGGGGGCTGACCAACCGCTCGAGCGGGAAACAGGGCTACGCCATCGCCGGGGCCCTGGCCCGGCTGGGGGCGCAGGTGACGCTGGTGTCGGGGCCTGTGGCCCTGGCCGCGCCGGCGGGCGTCGACCGGGTGTGGGTCGAGACCGCGCGCGAGATGCAGGCGGCGGTTCAGGCCGCCCTGCCCGCCGACATCGCGGTGATGAGCGCCGCCGTGGCCGACTGGCGCGTCGACGGCGTGGCCTCGGGCAAGATCAAGAAGGCCCCGGGCGGCCCGCCGCTGCTGTCGCTGATCGAGAACCCGGACATCCTCGCCGGCGTCTCCGCGGCCGGGAAGAAGCGGCCGAAGCTGGTCGTGGGCTTCGCCGCCGAGACCACGGATCTCGAGGCCAACGCTCGCTCCAAACTG
>CAYRXQ010000152.1:0-7522 GCA_964428115.1 uncultured Ilumatobacteraceae bacterium | reverse complement strand
GCGCTCGTCATCGCAACCGGCTGATCGGCGATCGGAGTCTCCGGCACCGGCACCTGCCGCCCTGGTGCGTTCTGCCTCGGCTGCGCCATGTTCCGGGAGGCGTCGCCCGCCCGCCCTGCCTCGGCCGGCGTGGTGCGCCCGCCCCTGGCTCGCCCGGCCTGGCTCGCCCGGCCTGGCTCGCCCGGCCTGGTGCGGCCGCCCTGGTACGGCGGGCCTGGCTCCCCCGGCCGCGCACGGCCCGCGGTGTGCTTCACCCGGAGCGTCCGACCGAGTGGACCCAGCTCGGGCCACCGGGCGCGGTGGGCTGCCCCCGCGGTGGACGGTCAGGCGGCGTTCGGAGGGACGGGCGAAGCGACGGGTGGCGGCCCGGTGGCGGGCGTGTCGAGGGGAATGTGGAACCAGCGGTTGGAGATGCGCTCGCCTGGCGGGTGCCGATAGGGCGCGGGCGCTGGATCGGGTGGTCGATCGGGAACGATCGGCGGTGGCCGATGGAGGTCGCGGCCCGATGGTGAGGTGATCCGGAGGGCCTGCAGGTCATCGGGTTCGTCGGGGTTGCCGCTGATGGTGAACTCGCCGCGGTGGTGTTGTCGATGGTGTCGTCGGCACAGCGCGACCAGGTTCGACACCTCGTTGGTGCCGGCGTGTTCTCGGTGTACGACGTGGTGGACCTCGAGCCCGTGACGAGATCGGCACCACGGGATGCGACACCCGCCGTCGCGGGTGAGGACGTAGCGCCGGAGCACGGCTGGGATGGGGTCGGTGGGCCCGCCGGCGGCGATGGGGCGGCCGTGACGGGTCCACAGCACCGAGGCCTCGGCGTCGCAGGTGATCAGGTCGCGGATCCAGCGGGGCAGGGTGTGGCCGAACGGGTCGATCAGCTCCCGCCGCTCGTCGAGGGTGACGACGACCCGGTAGCGATCGCGTCGGGCGGGCGTGTCGGTGTGGGCGAGACTCCGCTCGGCCATCGCGACGAGCACCTCGGCCGAGGTGGCCGCTCGGCCATCACGTCGGAACAGGTGGTCGCGTATCTCGCGCTGCGCGGCGTCGAGCACCAGGCCGTGGTCGGCGTCGAGCCGGCCCGTCAGGCGCCACGATCCGTCCTCGAGTTGGATGAGGGTGACGTGTTCGGCCCTCGGGTCGGTGCTGGGGAGACCGTCGGTGTGCGGGTCGGGCTCGGCGTCGGTGTGGTCGATCGCCTCGAGGGTGCCACCGGCCGGTGCGTCGGGGGCGAGTGGATCGTGGATCTCGGCCTCGGTCCGCTCCTCGGGCACGGCGTCGGGTGTGTCGAGTCGGTCGGGGTCGACGGGAACCGCCCCGTAGGGGTCGACCTGTGCGTGCCCCTCAGCCTCGTCGCCCTGCTGGTCACCCTGCTGGCCGCCAGACGCCGGCTCCTCGTCGAACCCGTAGCGGGCGAGCACCGAGCGGAGCTGCCCGACGGTCATGAACGCAGCGCTCTCGGCCAGGCCACGGTCGGCGCTCGCTGGTGCTCGTCGGAGCACCTCGTAGGTCTGGTCGAGCGAGAGCTCGCCCGCCACGAAGCGGGCGGTGGTGGCAGGGAAGTCGTCCCAACGGGTGGCGACCGTGACGAAGCGGCCGGCGACGGTGGGGGAGACCCCCGTCTGCCAGCAGATCCACTGCGAGACCGTGCCGATGCCCGACTGCTGCCACCAGCCGTGCTCGATGGCCTCGACCACCAGCAGAGCCATCTCGCCGTGTGACACGTTGAGCTGCCCGGCCACCTGGGCGACCCGACGCTCGTGGGCCTCGATCGCCCGCTCCCGATCGCTCATCACCGAGGCGGCACCACCAGATGCCACGCCACCCGACGCCCCCTCGACCGGCGACCCGATCGTGGAGTCGACCGGCGATTCGGCCTCGGCGGTGGCGCCCACTGCGGACATGCCCCCATCATGACGAAGGGGTGCACGCACCGGCCTCGGACCCTCGCCGGCGATGCCGGATGGCTCGTGTTCGGCGGCCGCTGCGGACATGCCCCCATCATGACGAAGGGGTGCACGCACCGGCCTCGGACCCCGGCCGGCAACTCCGGGTTGCTCGTGTTCGGCGGCCGCTGCGGACATGCCCCCATCATGACGAGGGGGTGCGCGCATCGACCCGAGCGTTCAGGTGGTCACGATCGCGAGCAGGACGGAGCTGGGAGTGATCGTGCCGGTCGGGCCGACGACGATGTTCTGGACCGTCTTCACGAAGGTGCCGCTCACGGCACCGACGCTGTAGGTGCCGGGCGGCAGATTGGTGAACGAGTAGGCACCAGTCGTTGCAGCCGACAACGTCGTGCGATCGTCGTTGCTGTCGTTGCACGCTGCTGCGTTGTCGTCGCAGAGGTACACGCTGACTCCACCAGTGAGTGTGCCGTCGATGGTGACGGTGCCCTCCAGCGTCGGGCCGGTGAGCGCGATCGTCACATCGTTCGTCGAGATGTTCCCGGCGGCATCGACGACGATGCCTGCGACGGTGTCGTTGCCCTGCGCTCCGTCGGCACCGACGCTGTAGGTGTCCGGTGCCAGGGTCGCGAAGGAGAACGCGCCGGTCGTTGCCTCGGACGTGTCGGTGGGTCGTGCCGGGAGCGGAGGATCCTGGACGGGGACCGTCGTACACGGGTCGGCGTTGTCGGCGCAGAGGTACACGGTGATGCCACCGGTGAGGGCGTTCCCGACGGTCACGGTGCCGTCGAGGGTCGGCAGGGTGAGCGTGAGGTTGCCGGTGCCGGTCACGGCGCCGGTCTCCGAGACGGTCCGTGCTGCGACCGTGTCACCCTGGGTGTTCGAGGTGCCCACGGTGTACGTGCCCTTGTCGACGTCGGGGAAGGTGAACACGCCACCGGCGGTGGTGTTCACGGTCGCGATGTCGTTGTCGGCGTCGCAGGCGGTCACCGTGCTGGAGCAGAGGTACACCGGAAGACCCGAGGTGAGGGTCGTCCCCACCGTCAGGGTGCCGGTGAGGTCAGGGCGCTCGTACATCACCACGGGGACGGTCTCGTCGTCGCCCGTGAGCGGCGCCATGCCGTTGGCGGTCACGTACCCGGTGGCAGTGACCTCGTAGTCGAAGCTGGCGAGGGTCTCGCTGACCGTGAAGACGGCCTGGCCGTCGAGGAAGTCACCGCTCCCCGTCACCTTGGTCGTACCGCCGAAGGTGACCGTGGCATTGTTGAGCGGCGTTCCCTCGGGAGTCGTCACCGTGACCGTGAACGTGTAGTCGAGGCTGCGCGGGCTGAGATACAGATCGGTCTGGGGCGGGTTCGGCGACGTGTTCGTGACCGTGATGGTGCCCTGGTCGACGCCGACGCCGTTCTTCACCGCGGTGATCGTCCACTCGCCGAGGTTGAGCCCGTTGTCGCCCGTGAACGACACCTCGCCGTCGGCATCTGTCGTCCCGGTCTTCGTCGGATACGACGGATTGGTCGCCGTGACCGTGGCGCCCTCGACCGGATCACCGGGTGTCTCCGAGGTGCCGGTCCTCACGAGGATCGTTGCCTCGGCGAGCGGCGTGAACGAGATGGTCTGACCGGGGTTGGTGCCGGGAACCGGATCGAACGTGCCGGTCGCCGGGACGAGCTGATCACGCCACCCGGCCTCGGTGCTGAAGATCCGGAATTTGTAGCCGACGTCAGGGTCGAGGCCGCTGAAGGTGAGGACCCGGGCGCTCCCGCCGGAGCCACGGGTGGCCGTGATCGAGTCGTCGGGCACGATCGTCTCGCCGCGCAGAGAGCTGCTCGCGGGTTGCGTCCCGACGTTCGAGACCGTGATCGGGAACGTCGCGAGCTGTGGCAGGAGCACGGGGACGTTCGTCGTGGTCCCGAGCTGGATCTCGCCCGCACCGACCGCCAACTCACGCGTCGCGAAGCCCGACTTGGTCACCTCGACCCGATAGGTGCCGACGGTGCTCACCGTGAACGAGGCGAGACCGGCGGCGTTCGTCAGCTTGCTCGCTCCGACCTGGGTGTAGGTGTCGGGAGCGGTGAGGATGAACAGGGCGACGCTGGCGTTCTCGCTGTCGACCGCCGGGTTGGTGCCCGTCTGCTGGTCGACGTTCACGTTGATCGTCGCCGTGGTCGCCGTGATCGCGTACGTGCCGAGCGACTGGGTGCCTGTCGGCTGCACGCCGATCGTGATCGGCGTGATCGTCCGGCTCTCGTGGTCGGCCGCCGTGATTCGCAGGTCGTAGGTGGTCGTCGACGGCGGCACCTTGTTCGTGTCGAAGGTGTAGATGCCCGATCCGGAATCGGTCGCGGTGTAGATCGGCGTGCTGGCGCCGGTCGGGACGAGCGTGACGGTCGCGCCCTCGAGCAGGGTTCCCGTCGTCGGGTCGCCGCTGCGGACCGTGACGGTGACCGTGACGTCGTTCGCCCGGTAGGTCACCTGCGGTGCCGTCACCGAGGTCAGCCCGGTCGCAGGGACGTCGATCGGTGACGGCGCGGTGTAGCCGCCGACCGGTGACAGGAAGGTCAGTCGGTTGAGTCCGGCGGGGACCGGGCCGACGCTGTAGGTACCGCACCCGGTGGTGGTCTCGGGTGTGAGGCCGCATGCCGTCGGGGACGTGGCGCCGGCCACGTTTGCCACGACGCCGGCGAGGGTCGCCGTGTTCGGGACCGTGCCAGCTCCCGCCGTGACCGAGGGGACGGCGGTGAACGACTGCGTGACCGTGAGGCCGGTCGGGAGCGGCAGGCGCTGGTCGACGGAGTTGACCACTCGGATGGTGCCGTCGATCGAACCGCCGACCCGGGGCAGCACGGCGGTGACCGGAAGCTCCCCTCCGGTGCTCGGTGTCGTGCCGAATGGCACGCTGATCGCAGCGCGCAGCGGGAAGTTGCGGATGACCGGGGTCGCGGGGACGGTGGTGTCCTGGACCGTGATGCCCAGCTCGTAGCTGCCGGGCAGCATCCCGTCGATCTCGACGTACCCCGAGGCCGGCACGGTCACGTCGATGACCTCGGCCGTGCCGTCACGGTTGCGGTCGATGGTGATCGTGACGTCGACGGGGACCGCCGCACCGGCGCCATCGAGCTCGCCGATCGGAACGTCGTCGACGTAGGTCACCACGCCACCGTCGCCCGAGGTGCCGGTCTTCTCGAAGAGTTGGAGCTCGATCGTGCCGGCCACCGCTGCGAGGACCAGGTTGCCCGGGATCGGTGTCGCGACCGCCGGGAGGAGTGCGTAGCCGCCCCAGGGGCAGGGATCGCCGAAGATCGGGATGACCGGCGGATCCTCGGTGAACGTGGCCGTGGTGTAGCCCGGGTACGACAACCGGAACTGATAACAGCCGGCCGGCGCCGAGACCCGGAACCGCAGTGGGTCGCGCGCAGGGACAGGCGGGTCCGCGTTCGCGGCAACCACGAGCGCGTCGGTTGCGGTCGTCACCGCACCGGTCGTCTGGTCGATGCGCTGGGCCACGACCTGGAGCCCGTCGGGGATGCGCAGATCGTTGAACGTCGCGCTCGACCCGACCTGGCCGACCGCCGTTCCCACCAGGGACCCGAACTCGGGGAGCCGGACGTTCACGGTGTCCTGGTCGCCAGCCGCCAGGTTCACCGGGATGGTGGCCGCGTTCGTGAGCGGAACTTGGATGCCGGCGATGGTGATGAAGGCGGGCAATCCATTGATCGTGATGGTTGCTGCGCTCGTGTCGTAGCCGGGCATCTCGACGCGGATCCGGTAGTCGACCGAGGGCACCACCCCCGGCGTCGTGACCGGGTAGGTGAACGGACCGAAGTCGACCGTGCCCGTCGCCGACGGTGTGATCGGCCCGGCGACGACGGTGACGCCGTCACTCGCGAGGAGCGTGACCGAGGGTCGCTGGATGATGGGCTGGTTGCTGCCGTCGAGGGTGCCGGTGTCCACGGCGATCGGATCGCCGGCCACGTCGGTGACCGTCACGGTCAGTCGGGCATCCGCGACGAACGTCGCGATGGCGCCGAATCGGACATCCTCACCGGCGTCGACGAAGACGTCGGTGCTCGGCGACCCGACGGCGGTGTAGCCCGCGGGCGCGGTGACGGCAAGGGTCCACGTGCCGGCCATCGCCGGGTCGATCGTGATGTCGGCGCCGGGACCACCGAACTCGACGAACTCCGGGTCGCCGGGCTGGTAGACGGCCACCGTGCCGTCGGGTGCCGTGGCGGTGACCTCGAATCCCGCCAGCGACGGCGAAGAGTTCGACGTGATCAGCTCGAAGCTCGTCTGGATGCGGCCGTCGGTCGGCTCGAAGAACACCGAGAACGAGCCGTTGATCTCCTCTCGCACGGAATCGACCGTGGTGTCGGGTGGGCCGACGGCGGTGATGCCACCCTCGTCGATCTCGAAGCCGACGTTCCCGGCGGTCACGTAGGTCGTGTCGGGGCCGAAGGCAGAGGGCCTGGTGGCGGTCGGGGTGAACGAGTACGTCGTCTGGCCGAAGACCTGGCGCGGATCGGAACCGCCGAGGTTCCAGGCGCCGCCTTCGCTGACGATCGAGATCGCTCCGGCGTCGAGTTCGACGTCGTCGGCGACGGTCCCGGGCCCGCCCGGTCCACCGTCGCCGGTCTCGAACGAGACGATGGCCGGGGTGGTCGACACGATCGCGATGTCGGTCTGGGTGGTGCCGCCGACGTCGGGTGGTTCCACCACCGGGAAGCTGGTCGCCAGCGAGTACTCGTTCCCGTTGCGCTCGTCGATCCAGGCGACCTTGCCGGCGAAGGCTTCGGAGTTGGTCGACAGCATCACCAGGTCGATCACTCGGTCGGTGAGCGTCGCCCCACCGCTGATCTCGATCGGTGCCGTGAGGTCGGCCGATGCCGGTCGATAGCCATCGGCGGTGGCCGAGATCGTGCACAGCCCGAGCAGGTTCTCCTCACTCACGATCGCCGGGCTGAAGGTGAAGCGGGAGTCGCCATCGACCGGCACGGTCGCGGCACCGTCCGCGCAGGTGAGTGTCACCTCGGCGTTCGCAGCGGGCAGCGGGAGCAGCCCGACGGAGTTCGGTGAGGTGCCGGTCAGTTCGGGAGCCAGCAAGCGCCCGGACACCGACGGCAGCTGCACGGCGAAGATGTCATCCAGCAGGATCGGCTCGTCGTTGTCGTTGGGGATGCGGAAGTGGAACGCCTGCGGATCGGTCGGCAGCAGGTTGACGTCGTCGATCACCTGGTTCGGGATGATCGAGTAGCCGGCCGGCGGCACGATCACCTCGACGCGGTAGAGACCCGTCGTGAGCGACTGGGGCTCGGTCTCCCAGCGCAGGACGTTGCCTTGCACGGTGGCGTCGAACTCGGGCCCCTGGGTGATCGGGACCGTGATCGTCTCGACGGGGTCCTCGAAGCTGCCGGTCACCCGGTAGATCCGGAGGCTGTAGTCGTTGAGGAGGCGGTCGTCGGAGGTCGGATCGGCGAAGCGGTCCACGATCTGGCCGGCGGCCTGCCCCAACCGGAGGAGCTGGATCTGTTCCGTGAGGAGGCCGGTACCGACGGAGATCCGCCGGTCGACGGTCCGGTATCCCGACTTGGTGGCGATGAGCCGGTACGTCCCAGGTG
>CAYRXQ010000151.1:0-7620 GCA_964428115.1 uncultured Ilumatobacteraceae bacterium | reverse complement strand
GGCAGCGGTGCGACGAGTCGACCGCGCCGAGGTACCGGATCTGCTCGCCGTCGAGGTGCGGCTCCACCTGCTCGCGGAAGTAGTCGTGGTCCTGGATGATGCCGGCGATGTCGAGGCGGCGTCCGCTTCGCCGGGCGACCTCGATCGCATGCGCGGTGCCCTTGTCGGGATGGATGCGGCCGAAGTAGAGCAGGTGCTCGCCGATCTCGTCGGCACACGAGAACGCAGCGGTGTCGATGCCGTGGTGGACGGTGGCCGCATAGTGCAACCGAGGGTGGTGATCGCTGTCACTGATCGCCACGTAGTCGGTGGTGGCGTCGTAGCGCTCGTACACCGGCACGATGCGCTCCGAGGAGAACCCGTGGATCGTGGTGACCAGGGGCGTGTCGACGAGCCCCGAGTAGGTCAGCGGCAGGAAGTCGAAGCCGTTGTGGATGATGTCGAACTCGTCGGCACGCTCGAAGACCGACGCGATGTGCAGGCACTCCGCCACCTTCGGGTCGATCGAGGCGTCGTCGGACCATCCACCAGGACTGGTGGCGACGAGCGTCGCGGCGGTCACCGAGTCGGCGGTGGCGAACAGGGTGACGTGGTGGCCCGCGGCCACGAGCCCCTCGGTGATGAGCGATGCGAACTGCTCCCACGGCCCGTAGTGGCGTGGCGGCGTCCTCCAGGCGAGTGGTGCGAGCACGGCGATGCGGAGCGGTTCGGTCGGATCGCTGGCATCGTCACGTTTGAAGTCGATCGGGCCAGGGTACGAGCAATGTGCCGGTCGCCTCGACCGAACCGACGCGAGGAGTCCGATCCATGTGCACGACGACCACCCCGATCCCGCAGGGACCCGGGGGCGAGCCGAGCGTCAGATCGTTCGGGATGCTCTCGACGTTTCCTCCCACCCCGTGTGGGATCGCCACGTTCGCCGCCGCCCTGAGCGCTGCCCTTGTGGCGAACGGTGCAACGGTCGACGTCGTGCGGTGCGGCGATGCCCAGCCGCTCGAGGATCCGCTCGTCGTGGCCGCGCTCGGCGACGGCTCGCCGGCGCGCCGAGCGACGTGCGTGAACGCGCTCAACGCCACCGACGTCGTCATCGTCCAACACGAGTACGGCATCTACGACGGACCCGACGGCGACACCGTGCTCGACCTGATGGCCGAGCTCGTGGTTCCGGTGGTGCTGATCGCACACACCGTCGTCAGCGCACCGTCCCCAGGCCAACGGTCGGTGCTCGAACGGGCCTGCGCGCTCGCCGACGTCGTGGTCGTGATGACCCTCACCGCGCGGGAGCGCCTGCTGGCAGGGTTCCGCGTCGAGGCCGACAAGGTGATCGTGATTCCCCACGGCGCCGCGACGCCCCCGGCGTCCACGACGATCGACCCCATCGACCAGATCGACCCCATCGACCCCATCGGCCCCATCGACCAGATCGGCGCGCCGGCTGCTCCGACCACCGACGTGCCGAGCCGCCGGGGCCGTCGCCCGCGCCTGTTGACGTGGGGGTTGCTCGGTCCCGGCAAGGGCATCGAGTGGGCGATCGACGCCTTCGCGCTGCTCGACGATCTCGATCCCGCACCGACCTACGTGATCGCCGGCGCCACGCACCCGAAGGTTCGCCAGCGCAACGGCGAGGCCTACCGGGAGATGCTCATCGACCGCGCCGAGCGCAGCGGATCGGGTTCGAGGATCTCGTTCGACGACTCGTATCGCGACCTGGAGTCGCTCACCGACCTGATCCGGTCGGCCGATCTGGTGGTGCTGCCGTACGACTCTGCCGATCAGGTCACCTCCGGGGTGCTGGTCGACGCCGTGGCGGCTGGTCGTCCCGTGGTGTCCACGGCGTTCCCCCACGCGACCGAGCTGCTCGCGAGCGGGGCCGGCATCGTCGTCCCGCAACGCGATCCTGCTGCCCTGGCGGCGGCGATCCGATCAGTGCTCACCGACCCCGATCGGTCGAAGGCCATGGCCACCGAAGCACGCCGACTGGCGCCCGACCTCTCCTGGGCGGCCGTGGCTACCCGCTTCGGCGCCGTCGGAGCCGGCCTCCTGGCCACCGATCTCGTGCACGACGGCCCGGTGCCGGCATGACCTCGATGCTCGCGGGCTCGCCGCTGACACCGACCAGGCGTCGAGTGGTCCATCCGGCGTGGCGTCACGTGCTGACGATGAGCGACTCGATCGGCATGTTCGAACACGCCGATCACTCCGAACCGCGACGCGAGGAGGGGTACTGCACCGACGACGTCGCTCGTCTGCTGATCGCCATCGTCCGCGAGCCCGACCTCGGCCGCGAGCTGAGCGAGCTGGCGCGGGTGTCCTTCCGCTTCGTCGTCGACGCCCAGAGTGTCACCGGTCGAGTCCGCAATCGCCGGAGCGCCGACGGGCGCTGGCACGGCCGACACGGCGTCGAGGACTGCTGGGGTCGCAGCGTCTGGGCGCTCGGCACCGCCGCTCGTCTCGCTCCCGACCAGCGGATGCGCGACAGCGCGGTGTCGTACTTCGGGCACGCGGTCGGCCAGCGATCGCCGCATCGTCGGGCGATGGCGTTCGCAGCCATCGGCGCCGCCGAACTGCTCGCCGTCGACCCGCGCCACTCGCGAGCTCGCCACCTGCTCGCCGATACCGTCGCCTCGATCGGACCCATCGGGACCGACCCGTCCTGGCCGTGGCCCGAGCCGCGGCTGTCGTACGCGAACGCGGCGATCGCCGAGGCGCTGATCGCCGCCGGTCACGCGCAGGGGCACGCCCAGGTGCTCGACGACGGGCTCACGCTGCTGCGATGGCTGCTCGATCGCCAGATCGTCGACGGGCACCTCTCGCCGGTGCCGGTCGGCGGTGCCGGTCCGGGCGACGCCGGTCCTGCCTTCGACCAGCAGCCGATCGAAGCTGCTGCGCTGGCCGACGCCTGCGCTCGCGCCGAGACGGTGACGGGCGACGCCGGGTGGAGGCGTGGGGTCGAGCTCGCGATCGGTTGGTTCGACGGTGAGAACGATCTCGCCGTGTCGATGTCGGACCCGATCACCGGTGGCGGCTTCGACGGCCTGACCCCGAACGGTCCGAACCTCAACCAGGGCGCCGAATCGACGCTGGCACTGATCACGACGATGCAGCACCGACGGCCCGCCGGAGCGGCCGATGGTGTCGGGGCGGCCTAGGAGACCAACCGGTCGAGCAGGTCGGCGATCGGCACCGTGGCCACGCCGGCACCGACGTCGGCGTAGCCGTACGGGAGGATCAGGTGGTCGGCGTGGATCAGGCTGCCACACGAGTAGACGACGTTCGGGACGTATCCCTCGCGCTCGTCGGGGTCCGGGCTGAGCAACGGCTCCCGGAGGTGACCGAGCACGCGTGTGGGATCGTCGAGGTCGAGCAGCAGGGCCCCCAGCGTGTAGCGGCGGAGCGGACCGACCCCGTGGGTGATCACGAGCCATCCGGCTTCGGTCTCGAGGGGCGACCCGCAGTTCCCGAGCTGCATGAGCTCCCACGGTCGCTCGGTCTCCTGCACCACGGTCGCGTCGGTCCACACCCTCACGTCGTGCGAGGTCATGATGTAGTTGTTGACGTTGTCCTGTCGGCCCAACGCCACGAACCGTCCGCCGATCCGGCGCGGGAAGATCGCGATGCCCTTGTTGTGCGCCGCATGGCCGCTCAGGGTCGTGACCCGGAACTCGGTGAAGTCGTCGGTCTGCAGCAGCTGCGGGAGGATCTGATGGCCGTCGAACGCCGTGTAGGTGGCGTAGTACGTGACCGCACCGTCGTCGTCGACGAACCGGACGAAGCGGGCATCCTCCATCCCGTGGCTCTCGGTGGGCCCGTTCGGGAAGAGCACGCGCTCGGAGATGTCGACCGAGCTCGGAAACGCGAGTCGGTAGTTCGACGACGCCAGCCAGTGCAGCAACCTGGTGGTCTCGCCCGACATCGACCGCTCGGTGCCATCGGCGTCGATGGCGTCGATCGCGGCTTCGAGGTCGGTCATCGTGAAGTGGTCGTCGAGCCGGGTCAGGACGCGCTCGGCGATCTGGTTGATCATCCCCAGGTCGCGCAGCTTCGCCGAGAACAAGGCCCGGTCGAGCTCGTGCGGGCGACGCTCACCGGTCATCGCGAACGCGCTCGGAGCATCGAGCTGCACCGTGGCGTCGGCACCCACGACACCGGATCGGAACTCGATCGACGAGATGTGCCCTTCGCCGATCGCCCGCACGCTCATGACGAAGCGGACCTCACCGGCCCCCAGCCCCGATTGATCGGGGCCGACGACGATCGACGGGTTGCCGAGTGCCGCCGCCTCGATCGAGTACTCGTGCATGAAGTAGGCCCCGATGAGCTCGCGGCGAGCCCCGGTCGGAGCGTTGGCGATCGCGCCGGTCTCGACGAGCCGCTCGAGGTGTGGCGCAACAGCGCCGAAGCCACGCTCGAACACGGCCCCGAGGTCGCGGTGCCGACCGGTGAACAATGCGCGAGTGCCATCGAGCGTCTCGTCGACCTCGCGGTCGGACAGGGCCATGATGCGCGTCAGCATGGTCTGCATGCGCGTCGAGCCGTCGGCGTAGATCTCCTCGCGCGGCAGGAACGGCTTGGTGATCACGCGCTGCGGATCGGGGGCCAGGCGCACGGACGGGCAACGCGTCATCCGGAGTGGTTCCATGAAGTCTCCGGTCTGGTTGTCGAACGCTGCGGGTCGGGCTGACTCCGGCCGTTCCATGGTACCGCCGTGCCGGTCACGGGGTCGGCCGTGACCCTTGACTCACCGTCGAACATGTGCAGCTGCGGCCGTTTGGCAACCCATGCGGACGGGTACAGCCAGGGCATGGATGCAATCACGATTCTCAAAGACGACCATCGCACTGTCGAGCAGCTGTTCAAGCGCTTCGAGCAGGCCGGTGACCGGGCCTTCGTGCAGAAGCGCCAGATCGTCGACCGGATCATCGAGGAGCTCTCGGTGCACGCAGCCATCGAGGAGCAGGTCTTCTACCCGGTCGCCCGAGCGGCCGTTCCCGAGACCGAGGACATGGCCCTCGAGAGCCTCGAGGAGCACCACGTGGTCAAGTGGCTCCTGTCCGAGCTCACCGACATGGACCCCGAGCACGAGCGCTTCGATGCAAAGGTCACCGTGCTGATCGAGAACGTGCGTCACCACGTCGAGGAGGAGGAGAACGACCTCTTCCCCAAGGTGCGCGAGCAGCTCGGACGCAACGAGCTCACCGAGCTCGGTGAGACGCTCGCCGACGCGAAGAAGACGGCGCCGACCAAGCCGCACCCGCGCATGCCGGATTCCGGCCCCGCCAATGCCGTCGCGGGAGCGATCACCGGTGTCGTCGACCGGGTCGGTGACAACATCAGCGGCATCGCGCAGGGCACGGTGACCGCCGTCCAGGACCTGATCGCACGCATCACGCGCTCCGATCGACCGAAGGTCTCGCCGACCGGCTCCTCGACCACCCGGAAGCGGGCCGACGAGGTTCGTTCGGCCGCCTCCACGGCGACCGAAGGCGTGCAGGCCACCGCACGGACCGCCACGTCCGGCGTCGCATCGACGGCCAAGGCCGCCAAGGCCGGCGCCAAGGGCACGGCCACCACGGCCAAGAAGTCGGCCCGCGCAACGGCGACGACCGCGAAGCGTGCGAGCACGACGACCGGCCGGACGGCACGCGCCGCAGCGACGAAGACGGCTGACACGGCGAAGCGCTCTGCTTCGAAGACCGCAGCAGCCGCCTCCGGCTCACGCTGATCCAGGCGCGGCCTGTTCACCGATCGAACGAGCGCCCTGGGTGACCGGCCCGAGAACGGACCAGTCGCCCGGGGCGCTCACCCGTCAGCGGACGCGGCAGGCAGTGGACCGGTCCCCAATCGAAGGTCGAGGAGTTCGGCCAGACGGCGCATCGCGATGACGTTGTTCCGGCGGATGAAGGCCCGCGCCATCGGCGCGGTCACCCGGTCGATCAACGGGGCCACGATCCACCGGAACTCGAAGGAGATGTGCGTGCCGCCGTCAGGAAGGGCCGCGAGCACGTAGGTCCCCTGGCCGATGCGTCCGGCCCGGGTCGCCGTGTTTCGTTCGACGATGCGGTTCGGCGCCTCGGCCTCGACGACCTCGATGTCGACCACGTCGCTCATGCCGAGTGCGCGTGTGACGACTCGGGCTCTCGACCCGACCCCTCGTTGCGGACCCGACAGCTCCCAGCTGCGCATGAGGTGATCGTTGAAGGCTTCGTGGTTGGCCATGACGTCGAGGAAGTCGAAGACGATCTCGACGGCGTGGGGGACATCGATGGAGACGGTGACTGGCTGCGGCATGTACCGCATGGTACACCTGGATGTACCGAGTGGTACAGTGACATCCATGACATCCGGACTCGCACGACAGCAGCTGCTCGACGACGCGATCGACTACGTCACCGACCATGGGCTCACCGACCTGTCATTGCGAGGGCTGGCCGCCGAGCTGGGCACGAGCCACCGGATGCTCAGCCACCACTTCGGTTCGAAGGAAGGGCTCTGGGTGGCCATCATCCGCGAGGTCGAACAACGCAACCGTGCCGTGATCAGCGACCTGACAGCCACCTCCTCGTCGTCGGTGGCCGACCTCCTGCGCAGCTGGTGGCGCCACATCTCGGACCCCTCCCTCTGGCCCAATGAGCGCCTGTTCTTCGAGGTCTACGCCCAGGCGCTCCGCGGTCGCCCTCCCACGAGCGAGCTCTTGGACGGGATCGTGGACGCCTGGGTCGACCCGGCCGCCGAGATCGCCGAATCGATGGGGATCCCGCAGGAGGAAGCCCGGACCTTCGCCCGCCTGGGCGTCGCCGTGACCCGCGGGCTCCTGCTCGACCTGCTGGCCACCAAGGATCGCGCCGCCGTCGACGCCGCGATGGACCTGTGGATCTCCCTCAACACTCGCCACCTCGATGCTGCGGCACCGCCCGACCAGAGCATCGAGTCCAGTGCCAGTCCCGCCGGCACAGGTCGCGACCCGACCCGACGGCACGCTGATCGAACGGTCTGAGGACCGGGACGGCTCACGCGCCCGAAGCCCAGGCGGCGAACCTCCGCATGCGGGCCTGCTCGTCGGGTGACATGTTCGGGTCTGTGAGGCGATGCTCGACCGCCGCGGGGATCGCATGCCGGGCGGCAACGGCGTCGACCTTGCTCAGGAACGCCCGGAGCATGACGCGTCGGCCGATCGGGACGATGAGTCGATCGATCGCGCCCGTCGGCGGCGTCGAGCAGGCGAACAGGACCCACGTGTCGGCGATGTCGAACGCCGGGTCGCCGGCTGATGCGTTGGACCAGTCGATGACCATCGGACCGTCCGAGGTCAGCATCACGTTCATCGGGTGCAGGTCGCGATGCACCACCCGATCACCGGCGAGTGGTGCGACCCGGATGCCGGGCGGAGCAGGGATCCGGTGGAGCCGTTCGTGGAGCTCTGCCAGCAGTCGACCCGATCGACGGAGCGGAAACGGTGGTCGCCCGACCGCCGCCATCACCGTCGGACCGTCGAGTCGATCCATGATCAGGTAGCCGTCACCGGCATCGTGCACCTCAGGGCACGGATACCCGTGTGATCGGACGTGGCGCATGATCTCGGCCTCGCCGATCAGCGAGCGCCCGCTGCGCGCGACGCGCAGC
>CAYRXQ010000150.1:0-7697 GCA_964428115.1 uncultured Ilumatobacteraceae bacterium | reverse complement strand
CCGGTGTCAGACACGCTGCAGCTCACCGCGCTGCAGCTCCGCGACCGGTGTCAGACACGCTGCAGCTGGCAGCGCTGCAGCTCGCCAGCGCCGCCGGTCTGCGGCGGGCTCAGATCGCGAGGGCGGCGGCGATCTCGGCGGCCACGGCGGCGTTGTGCTCGGCGAGGGCCAGGTTTGCCGGGATGCTGCGACCCTCGGTCGCCGCAGCGATCCGACCCAGCACGAACGGGGTCACCGCCGCACCGATGACACCCTCCTGCGAGGCATCGTCGAGCGCGTGCTGCAGCACGGCGTCGAGCTCGCTCGCATCGAGGGCATCGGCCGCCGGGATCGGCGCCGCCACCAGCACACCCGAGTCGGGGCGCGTCAGGTTGCGGAAGACCATGGCCACCTCGGCAGCCGTCTCCACACGGTGTGGCACTCGATGCCCGGAGGTCCGCGTGTAGAACGCCGGGAAGTCGTCGGTACGCCATCCGAGCACCGGGACGCCGCGCATCTCCAGGTACTCGAGCGTCCGGGCGAGGTCGAGGAACGCCTTCGCCCCGGCACACACGGTGACGACCGGATGGTGCGCGAGCGCATCGAGATCACCGCTGATGTCACCGGTCTGCTCGGCTCCCCGGTGCACACCACCGATGCCGCCGGTGGCGAACACCCGGACGCCGGCCGCCGCCGCCAGCGCCACCGATGCCGACACGGTGGTCGCGCCGAACTCCCAGCGCTGCGCCACGGCCACCGGGACGTCTCGTTCGGCGGCTTTGCGGGCCGGGCCCAGGATGCGCTCGTGCTCGTTGGACGACAAGCCCACCCGGGGCACCCCGTCGAGCACTGCGGTCACCGCCGGCACCCCGCCGCGCTCGCGGATCGCCAACGTGCACCGCTCGAGTGCCATGTGGTTGGCCGGCGACGGGAGGCCGAGGTGCGAGAAGATCGTCGACTCGAGGGCCACGACCGGGCGGCCCGACGCCAACGCGTCCGCGACCTCGGAGGACACGACGGGATGGATCACCCCGCGAGCATGCCAGGCCGACCGTCACCGGCCGGCATGTGGACGACGGGCAGGCGGACCGCCCGTTCGTCGATCAGGCGAACATCCCCACGAAGGCACCGTCGGGGTTGCCGTCGCTGATGACACCGCCGGCCGGTTCGATCGTGATGGCCAGGCCGACCAGGTCGCCCTTGACCGTGAAGATCTCGGTCTCGGGATGCGGTCCGAGCACGCCGATCGAGATCACCTGTTCGCCGACGATCCCCCAGAGCTGGTACGTCTGATCGGCGCCCAGCTGCGGCAGACCGTCGGCCAGCACGAACCCGTGGCCGTCGTTGTCGATGATCGCCTCGACGACCACGTCCGACCCGTCGGCGACCAGATCGGTGATGCGCGAGTCCCGGTCGTTGCGGGCGGCCTCGGCCGCTGCGATCACCGGATCCGACGGGGCATCACCTCGGTCGAGGACGCCGACCGCCAGGACCGCGATCGCTGCGGCGGCAGCCGTGGCCGCCACCCAGGTCATCGCCGAACGCAGCGTGCGTCGTCGATCGTCCAGCGGGAGCACCTTGGCGAGCCCGGCCGGCGGTGCGGGCGCCGGCTCGTCGAGCTCCGACGCGATCCGGTCCCACAGCCCGGCGGGGGCATCCATCCCGGTGTAAGCGAGCATCGTCGCCACCTCCCGGTGCTGCTCCACCTCGGCAGCGGCACGCGGGTTGACCCGCAGGTACTCCTCGACACGACGACGTTCGTCGTCGTCGACCGCGTCGAGCGCATACGCGCCCAACAATTCGTCGAGACCGTGCATGTCGATCTCCTCCATCATGCACCTCCTGCGGTGATGCCGGCCTCGAGGAGCTCTCCTCGGAGTCGCTTCAAACCCGTACGGATCCGGCTCTTCACCGTTCCTTCTGCTTCGCCCAGCTCGTCGGCGACCTCGCGATAGGTGCGGCCACCGAAGTAGGCAAGCTCGATCGCGGCTCGCTCCCCGGGGTGCAGCTGTTCGAGTGCCTCACGGACGTGTCCTGCCAGCGCCAGGTCCCACACCTCGTGAGAGATGTCGTAGCCAGGTTCGACGCTTGCCGAGGCGTCGCGCTCTTCGCGGGCCTTGCGGGAGGCGTCCGAACGGATCATGTCGACCGATCGACCGTGGGCGTGCGCCAGCAGGAAGCTGCGCAGCGAACCACGTTCGGGGTCGAAACGATCGGGCTGGTTCCACAACCGCAGGAACACCTCCTGCACCACCTCTTCGGCTCGAGCATGATCGTTCACGAGCCGCTTGGCGAGGCCGAACACGGCGCCACCGTGGCGTCGATACGCCTCGGCCAGAGCGTCCTGCTGGAACCGGGCGATCGAGAGCACGAGGGCAGCGTCGGAGGCGCCCGAGAGATCACGTCGCATGTCCTCTGTACGGAGCTGCTCGGCTCCCGGATGACCGTTCATCGTGCCGGCCTCGTCGGCGAGTCGTCGGCCCTGGTGAACCGGGTCACGGTCTCGACGTGATGGGTGTGCGGGAAGACGTCGATCACCTCCGTCGATCGGTGGACGTACCCGGCAGCGGCGAACAGCGCTGCATCCCGGGCAGCCGAGACGGGGTCGCAGCTCACCAGGACCACCACCGGTGCGCCGGCGCGAACGATCGCCGCCACGCCCGGCTTGCCCAACCCCGACCGCGCCGGATCGGCGATGACCACGTCGACCGGCGGGTCCTGCGGCCGGGTCCGCCACGCCCCGACCTCGGCACGTAGGAACGCTGCGGGTCTCCCGACGAGGTTCCGGCGAGCATCGGCGATGGCGTGGCGCGAGGTCTCGACCAGGGTGACCCGCGCCCGCGGCTCGGCCAGAACCACCGAGAACAGTCCGACCCCGCCGTAGAGGTCGGCGACGTGCCCCGCCCCGGGCAGCTCCGGTGCGGCGCGCCGGACTGCGTCGATCAGCAGCTCGGCCGCCGGCGGGCCGCTCTGGAAGAACGAGGCGGCCGACACCTGGAACTCGCGCCCGGCGACCACCTCGGTCAGCCAGGCGTCCTCCCCGGTCCGGGTGTGCAGCGGCAGACCCTCCACCGGTGCACCCTCCGGCGCGGTCACCACAGTGATCTCACCGGTCGCGAGCGAGACCCGCACGCTGGCCTCCACGCCGGAGGGCAGCCGGATCGCGTCGAGCACGGCCAGCAGTCGTGGATGCGCCACGAGGCAACCGTCCATCGTGACCAGTCGCGTCGAACGCTCCTCGCGGAACGACGGCCGGCCGTCCTCGTCGCCGACGACGCGGATCGTGGTGCGATAGCCCCGATCGGGGACGCCCCCACCGTCGTGCACCACGGCGTCGACGAGTCGACCCGTCCGGCGCAGCGACTCCTCGACGATCTCGACCTTGGCACGGCGTTGCGCCACCAGGTCGAGGTGCTGCCAGTCGCAGCCGCCGCAGCCGGCGATCCGTCGCGGGCACGGCGGCACGACGCGGTCGCCGGACGGCACCACCACGTCGACGACGTCGCCACGGATCCAGTCGCGCTGCTCGTCGACGACCGCCACCCGGACGGTCTCGCCCGGCAGACCACCGTGCGCGAACACGATCTGTCCGTCGGCCGCCCTCGCGAGCCCGTCGCCGCCGGCCACGAGTCGCTCGACCACCACGGGGCCGGTCTCCACGACCGGGACGTGACCGCTCATCGCTCGTCGATCCGACGGCGAAGCGAGACCGAGGGGGCGGGCGGCGCGGACGGGGCAGACGGCGCGGGGCCGGACCACACGTCACGTGCGAGGCTGTGACGATGGATCTCCCCGACGAACCACACGAGACCGGATGGTACTGGGACCTGCGCCAGGGGCAGGCCGTCTCCGCGCTCGATCGCGGCCCTGCCGACCACCTGCTCGGCCCCTACGCGACGCGTGCGGCTGCCGAGCACTGGCGCGAGCGCGTCGAGGCGCGCAACGAGGCCTGGGACGAGGACGACGAGGAATGGGAGGGCGCCGGGACGAAGGACGCCGACGCCCCGGCGACCGACACCGATCGGTAGCGTCGTCGTCGATGTCGCGTCCGATCCAGATCGCACCCTCGGTCCTGCCCGCCGACTTCGCCCGTCTCGGCGAGGAGGTCGCCGCGCTCGAGGCCGCCGGTGTCGACCTCGTCCAGTGGGACGTGATGGACGGGCAGTTCGTGCCGAACCTCACGTTCGGACCTGATGTCATCGCTGCCGCCCGCCCGCACACCTCGCTGCCGTTCGAGGCGCACCTGATGGTGCTGACCCCCGACGCCATGGCCGAGCGGTACGTCGAGGCCGGCTGCCAGCGGTTAATCGTGCACGCCGAGGCCTGCGCCCACCTGCACCGAACGCTCGGTCACATCGCCTCGCTCGGGGCGACCGCCGCCGTCGCGCTGAACCCGGCAACCCCTGCGAGCGCCATCGAGCACGTCCTCGACCTCGTGGATCTCGTCCTGGTCATGACCGTCAACCCCGGGTTCGGCGGCCAGGCATACCTCGGGTCGATGGAGTCCAAGATCGCCGAGGTCCGATCGATGATCGATCGCGCCGGTCTGGCCGATCGGGTCGACCTCGAGGTCGACGGCGGCATCAGCTCGACGACCATCGCCGGAGCCGCCGCCGCCGGAGCCAACGTGCTCATCGCCGGCAGCGCGCTCTATCGGCACCCCGACGGGCTCACCGCTGCGGTCGCCGAGCTTCGAGCCCTGGCCGAGACCGCTCGCTCGGATGCGACCGCCCACACGGTCCCGACGGCCTGAGCCAGTCGCCACACCCGATGACGACCCTGCCCCCACCCGACCCCTCCGCCGATCTGCCCGGTCAGGCCAACCAGCCCGACCGTCCCGGCGGCTGGCTGCCCGAGCTGATCATCGTCCTCGGCACGGTCGCCACCGTGCTCGCCCTCGTGCTCGTCGGCCGTCTCGCTGAGCGCTACGAGACGGGCCTCGAGATCACGGTCGACGCCGCGGAGGTGACCGTCGAGGTGGCCGAGCAGCTGGCCGTGCTCCCGGCCGAGCTCGTCGCCGTGACCGAAGGCGTCGCCGACACGCTGGCCCAGGTCACCGATCTCACCGAGGCGGCTGCATCCAGCTCCACCCTCCTGGCCGAGGCGCTCCGCACGAACGTCGCGACCTCGGCAACGGGCACTGCCGACATCGCCGACCGCATGGCCGGCCTGGTCGAGACGATCGAACGCTTCATCCCCGGGAACACCCGCTCGTTGGCCGAGGAGCTGCGCGATGTCGCCGATGGCCTGCGACCCGTGCCAGACCAACTCGTGGCGCTGGCCGATTCGCTGGACACCGGGGCCACGAGCCTCGAGACCAGCCTGGTGACCTTGGCCGAGCTCGAGGCGGGCCTGCGGGTCATCGCCGAGAACATCGATGCCACCGGATCGCAGGTGGACGAACTCACGGCGATCGCCGAGCGGGTGGCCACCGAGGCGACGGCGATCCAGGCCGACGCACGGAGCGACCTGTGGTTGCTCCGTCTCACGATCGTCGCGTTGGGCGGGATCGCCGTCGCGATCGGGCTCACCCTGCGCTCGTTCCGCACCCGCTTGACCGGCTGATCGCCGTCCACTTCCGGTGCGGCCGGCCGGGCCGCACCCGTGGTGCCCGCCGTGCTCGACGGCGCTCAGGTCAGGAACGTCGACGGTCCAGTGCCCGGTCCACGCCCATGGCCACACCCGACAGCCCGAGTCGGAGCATCGCCAGCACGAACACGACGCCGAGCGCGATCCCGAGCGGGATCCCGAACGCACCCAGCACGCGGATGCCCGATCCCTGCAAGGGAGCGAGGACGCCCGACTCGACCGGCGTTCCGTCGGGGAGCAGCGTGCGGATCTGGTCCTCGAAGACGGGGCACGAGACGTCCGACTCCGTCACGCTGATCACATCGTCACCGGCGAAGTCGGGCAGCGACTCGCGAATGCTCGACGCGAGCACGCCGAGCACGGGATCGCGCCGGGCCGCAACCAGGTAGGGCCGCCCCTCCTCGAGGTAGTCGACGTCGATCCCGTACCGGACGTCGATCAGTCCGTCGGACGCGAACGGCGTCTCGTCGCCAGCCCGCACCTGATCGATCCGGAACCTCGCAGTTCGGAAGTCGCGCGCCACGATCCGGCCGACGAACACCAGATCGGGCATGTCGGGAGCCGTGCATCCCGACGGGATCGGGACGAGCGGCACCCGGGTCGGCACCTCGTCGGCATCGACGTCGGCCTCGTCGGTCCCCTGGTCGCCGCCATCGGGTTCAGTCGGATCGACGGGCGCGGCCACGTTCGTCGACGTGAACAGAGGCCGCTCGGCGCTGGGGGCGGCCTCGACGGGCAGCGCCACGGTGAGCACACCCAGGCCGATCACGGCGGCGATGGCGACCCGACGCACCGGATGACCGTACCGCGGCTCGCTGCTGGTGAGCTGGCAGACCCGACCGGTCATTTCTGACTACCCCTCAATTAATGCGAGTGCACTACCGACCCGGGACCTTCCTCCCTGGCCGCTCGGGCCCGCGCGCTCGCACGCTCGACACCGACAACCCCTCCGACGGAGGCAACAGAATGATCACCATCCATCACCGCGCATTGGTCGGTGCTTCCCACACGCAACGTCCTGGCCACCGGGCCGACCGACGACTCGCCGCCTCGCTCGCCGTACGGCTCGCCCTCGTCACCGCCATCTCCGCCACGGCATCTCTTCCCCTGGGCGGGCCATCAGCCCAAGCGGCAACGACGATCCAGGCCGGCGGGCCGTTCACCTACGTGGAGCAGGCCGAGCCGCTCGACATCGGCACCGGCACGATCATCAGCGGCGACAACTACTACGACGGCGAGTACATCGACTTCGAGATCACCGGCGCGACCTCCTCCGAGCACTTGGCCCTGCGTGACGCGCTGACGCCCAGCATCGCCGCCGGACAGGTCTCCGTCGTCGGGACCGCTGTGTACATCGGCGATGGAACCGCTGCCGTCCCGATCGGTTCCGTCGATGCCGTGCGACACGGACGGGGCGGCACTCCCCTGCGGGTCAACCTCGGCTCCGACTTCCGCAATCCTGGCTTTGAGACAGGACAGACGAGTCCGTGGACAACCATCAAGAGCAACATCGATCTCGGCGTCACCGAAATTGCTGGATTCGTCGCCGAGGACCAGTCGACCTACCCGGCCGAGTGCGGCGAGAGCGACGCGAACTGCCCACTGTCCAACGATTCAGTTGCCACTGGTCACTATCTCGCTGACGTCACAGCGGCTGAGTCCAGCGAAGGACTGGCCGCACTCGGCCTCTGGACCATCGTCGCGACTCCGGCCTGCGCAGTGGTGCACGGGCCTGCGGCATACAGCAGCCCATTCACTGCCGTAGGCGGCGACACGCTCTATTTCGACTGGAAGGCGACGAGCGGAAGCGGCGCCTTCCACGTGTTCGGATACCTCTTGAACACTGCGACCGGCACCCAGGCGGTGGTGCTCGACGAGCACCCGACCTCCGTCGTAACGAATTCAACGCAGTGGACGACCGCTACCGCAGTCGTCCCCTCAACCGGCACCTATCGATTCGTCTTCGTGTCAGGCACCTTCGATCCGTCGTGCGGCACGACAGCCGATGCAGCCCTGTATCTCGACAACTTCCGGGTAAACGAGGCAAGCAGGATTGACGACGCCACGCTCACTGACGTCGCCGCGCTGCTGACCTATGCGAACGACTCGGACTCTCCTGCTGTGCATCG
>CAYRXQ010000149.1:0-7721 GCA_964428115.1 uncultured Ilumatobacteraceae bacterium | reverse complement strand
GTGAGGGTCAGGGTGACCGCCGCTGCGGTCGCGTCCGCGGGAACGACCGCGCCGAGGTCGACGACTCGCACGGTGCGGGGTCGCAGCGCCTGCTGGGAGGCAGCCCGGGTGTCGAGGGCGCGGCTCGGGGGGATGGGCACGAACCGGCCGGCGGTCGCCGACGCGGCGTGGACGAACGTGCCGGTCACGTCGATGATCAGGTGGGTGTCGGTCGATGCGTAGACCGTCACCGAGCCGTCGACGCCGAGTCGGACCACCGCGCCGTTCGCGACGGTCTGGCCCCGGCGGACGTTGACGTTCGAGGCGTTGGGCCGCGGATCGCCCGTCGGGGTGACCACGGCGTAGCCGTCGGCTGCGGGCTCGGTGACGGTGACGGTCAGTGCTACCGCAGCGGCACGGTCGGCCTCGGGGACGCCGCAGCGCCCGGCGACGCGGATCGTCACCGGCCGGTCGCGCTGGACGGCGGCGCCCGACTGTCGGGAGTCGAGCAGCCGACAGGGTGCGACGGGCTCGAAGGCCGTGGTCGACGTGGCGGCCCGAGCGACGCCGGTGTTCCCGGCGCCCGGGAGCCCCGGGATGGTCGGCACCGACACGACGAGGATGCCGGCCAGCAGCGCGACGACCGTGACGAGTGCGGGGACGCCCGACCTGCCGCCCGACCCGTCACCCGACCTGCGACCCGATCCGGGTCGGGCACGCCGAGCACGCTGGGCGCGCCCGGCGCGCCCGGCGCGCCCGGCACGCAGGGCACGCGGGGCACCACGGACGCGACGACGACCGGTGCGACCAGGTCTGGTCGAGGGAGCGGGCTCAGCTCGCGACAAGGCCACTCATCGTGGCACGTCCATCACGCAGCGTCGAGGTGGCCATCGATGATGTGCACGCTGCGGTCGCAGAAGTGGGTGATGCGCTCGTCGTGGGTGACGACGATCGCTGCGGTGCCCCGGGACTTCATCTCGGAGCGGATGAGCTCCATCACCTGCTCACCGAGCTTGGTGTCGAGCGCCGAGGTCGGCTCGTCGAACAGCACCAGCTTGGGCTCGTTCATCAGCGCCCGCCCGATGGCGACGCGCTGGCGCTGACCGCCCGAGAGCTGCGACGGCGGGTTCTTCGCCCGATCGGCCAGCCCGAGCTCCTCGAGCAGCTGGTCGGCACGCTTGCGGGCGGCGGCACCGGTCCGACGACCGAGCTCGTCGACCACCAGCAGGTTCTCGCGAGCCGTGAGGAACGGCACGAGGTTGACCGACTGGAACACGAACCCGACCATCTGCTGGCGGAAGGCCGTGAGCTCACGCTGCGAGTGGTCGGTGATGTCCTCGCCCCCCACCACGACCCGCCCCTCGGTGGGCGAGAGGATGCCGCCGGCGATCGAGCACAGCGTCGTCTTCCCCGAGCCCGACGGGCCCACGAGCGCGACGACCTCGTCGCTGCCGATCGTGAGCGCGGCATGGTCGAGGGCGACGACGTCGCTGCCGTCGCCCATCTTGTAGACCTTGCGGACGTCGGTCATCCGCAGTGCTGCGGTGTCGTTCATGAACCACTCCCGATGGCCGAGGCCGGGTCGACGCGCAGGACCCGGCGAAGAGAGAACGCGGAGCCCGCCACCGCAGCCACGAGCAGCAACAAGATGCTGGTGACGATCCGGGCGGGGGTGACGAGCAGGGGGATCGCCCCGGCGGGGATGACGAGGTCGAGCAGCACGGTGAGCACTCCGGCCACGGCACTGGCCACCAGGGTGACCACGACGGCCTGCACGACCAGGCCGGAGAAGATCGTGCGGGTGGTGGCGCCGAGCGCCTTGAGCACCCCGTAGAGCGCGGTGCGCTCGACCGTGAGCAGCGCGAAGAACAAGGCGATGACCACGAGGGCGATCACGATCGTGACGCCGATGATCTGGTTGAACGTGCCCTGCTGCTCCTCGACGCCGGGGATCGCCAACACCGCGTCGGGGACGCTGTAGCTGTCGGTGGCACCGGCGGTGGCCGCGTCGATCACCGCGGCGAGCTCACTGGCCGAGCCGGAGCCCGTGACCACGAGGGACTGGAAGACGCCGTCGGCAACCTGGGCGTCGGGACGATTGTCGGCGAGCACCGAGCGCCAGGTCTCGGGCGCACCCCACAGGGAGCCCTGACCGTTGTAGGCGGTGTCGGAGACGAACCCGATCACGGTGACCGGTGAGCGAGCCGGGCCGAGCAGCAGCTCCATGCCCTCCTCGACACCGTCGGCGCGCAGGATGTCGTCGGCCCACACCTCGCCGGGGGCCGGCGGCTCGGGCACGCCGTCGGGTGCCAGCTCGTAGCCGAACAGGGCGACGCCGGCGAGGTCGCGGGGCCCGTTGCCGGGGACCCGGGCGCCGAGCTGCACCACGCCGATGCCGGCCGTCGACTCGACGCCCTCGACCGCGGCGATGGTGGCGCGCAGCTCGGGATCGATGCGGCTGCGAAGGAACGAGGCCTGGGCGCTCGCGGAGTAGACGATGACGTCGCCGCGCTGGGCTTCGATCGCGGCCGTCGAGTTGCGGATCAGCCCGTCGAGCAGGCTCCCGAGGAACATCAGCAGCACCGCGATCAACGTGAGGATCACCGTTGCCGTGGCGAACCGGCCAGGCCGACGCTGCAGTTCGCGCAGTGCGAGCTTCATCGTCCGCCTCCGGCGCCCGTGGTCGCCTCGACCGGGTCGATCCGCAGCACTCGTCGGGCGGCCACCAGTGAGCTGCCGACCCCGAGCAGCATCAGGGCCACGGCCCACCCGACCACCGCCGCGGTCTCGAACCGCAGCGGGATGCCTCCCAGGCGCAGTTGGGAGACCGGTGCATAGAGCAACGTCCCGAGCGCGAAGCCCGCGCCGACGATGACCACCGCCTGGACGAGCAGCGAGGACACCAGCCGGCCGGCCGGTGCGCCGATGGCGCGCAGCAGCGTGAGGGCGCCCGACTTCTGGAACGTGACGATCAGGAAGAACAGCCCGGTCACGCACGGCACGACCAGGCCGTAGAGCAGGAAGATGATCCGGAACGAGGCCTGCACCTGGGCCACGCCGGGGGTCAGGTCGGCGGCATCGGCCCGGGTGAGCGCGTCGAGGTCGTCGGAGATCCCGTTCACGGCCGTGACCAGCGCGGCGTCGGTCACGCCGTCGGCGGGGGCCAACGCCAACACGTTCGGCAGGGGCAGGCCGGCGTCGGGGTTCCGCGCCGTGACCGCGTCGAAGTAGGTGACCTCGGTGGTGAACAGGGTCGGCCCAGCGTTGAGCTGCACCTCGCTCGCCGTGCCGACGATCTCGATCTCGAGCCCGCCCGGTTCGACCACTACCACGTCGCCGATGCCGAACCCGTTCTCGGTGTCGGAATCCGACGCGACGGCCTCGTCACGTCCCTCGGGCATCCGGCCCGACGCGAGCTCGGCGGGCGCCCCGAGGCTCAGATCCTCCAGACCGATGATCGAGGTGTCGAACGCGTCGACCTCGGTGCGCACCGTGAACGTCCCCTGCGAGACGCGACCCGCGGCGCCGACCTCGGGGAGCGCGCGGATCTCGGCCTCGAACGGTGGGGTGATGATGCTGCCCTGGATCACCCGCTGGCCATCGGTGGAGTACACGAGGACCGGGGCCGACTGGTTGCGGACGGCGCCGATGAACGAGGTGATCAACCCGTTCTGCAACGACTGCTGGAACATATGAGAAAGACCAGGAGCGCGATCGCGGAGATCAACAGTCCGAATCGGACCTTGGCCCGTCGCATCTCGGTGAACGCCAGGAACATGTCGGGGGAGCCTCGGGGGAGGACGCTAGAGCCGAACGGGGCCGTCTGCACCGTGGAGCGCCGGATCCCTCGCCCCGGTGCCGTGGCAGACTCCACCGCATGAGCTACCCCGTCGCGCTGTACCTGCAGGACGCCCACGCCATCCGGGAGGGCATGGAGCTGGTGCAGTACGCGGAGTCGAAGGGGTTCGACGCCGTGTGGCAGGCCGACAGCCGCCTGGTGCGCGACGCCGTGGTGCCGATGGCCGCGTTCGCAGCGAGCAGCGATCGCATCAAGGTGGGATCGGGAGTGATCGACATCTGGACCCGCAACCCGGCCCGGCTCGCCAGCACCTTCTCGACCCTCGACGACCTGGCCCCCGGTCGGATCATCTGCGGGCTCGGTGCCTGGTGGGATCCGCTGGCCGCGAAGGTCGGCATCCATCGCGACAAGCCGTTGCGCGTCATGCGCGAGGTGGTCACCGTGATCCGGGCCCTGCTCGCCAACGAGACCGTCAGCTTCGACGGCCACTGGGTGCACCTCGACGGGGTCGAGCTCGACTACGTGTACCAGGAGCGCCGCCCGAAGGACGTCCCGATCTACATCGGTGCCACCGGCATGCAGATGATGGAGCTGACCGGCGAGATCGCGGACGGTGCGGTGCTCAACTACCTCGTCTCGCCCTCCTACAACCGTGACGCGCTCGCCGCGCTCGAGCGGGGCGCGGCCAAGGCCGGCCGGAGCATCGACGACATCGACCGCCCGCAGCTGGTGGTGTGCAGCGTCGACCGCGACCGCAAGGCTGCGCTCGACGGTGCCCGGCTGCTCGTGACCCAGTACCTCGGCCAGCAGCCGCACATCATGAAGGCCTCCGGCGTGCCCCAGGAGCTGCTCGACGAGATCGGCAAGGTGCTGACCTGGCCGGCCACCCACGACGAGGTCGTTGCCGCGTCGAAGCTCGTGCCCGACGAGATCGTCCAGATGATCACCGCCTCGGGCGAGCCCGACGAGGTGCGGGCCAAGGTCGACGAGTACGTCGCGAACGGCTGCACCTGTCCGATCCTCTACCCGCTCGCGCCCGACGTGCGGATGATGATCGACGCCTTCGGATCGTGAGCCCGACGATCGAGGTCCGCGGGATCACCAAGCGGTTCGGCAGTGTCGTCGCGGTCGACGACCTGTCCTTCGACGTCCGCCCCGGGCGGGTCACCGGCTTCCTCGGGCCGAACGGTTCGGGCAAGAGCACCACGATGCGCTGCATGCTCGGCCTCGACCACGCCGAACGCGGCACCGCCACGTTCGGGGGCCAGCAGTACCGCTCGCTGCCGGCACCGCTGCACGAGGTCGGCTGCCTGCTCGACGCCGGCTACGTCCATCCGGGCCGCACCGGGCGCGACCACCTGCGCTGGATGGCCGCCTCGAACCGCATCGCCCGGTCGCGGGTCGACGAGGTGCTCGAACAGGTCGGGTTGACCGATGCTGCGTCGCGCCGCCTGCGTGGCTACTCGCTCGGCATGCGCCAGCGCCTCGGCCTCGCCGGCGTGCTGCTCGGCGATCCGGCCACCGTCATCCTCGACGAACCCGCCAACGGCCTCGACCCCGAGGGCATCCGATGGATCCGCGACGTGCTGGTGCACCTGGCACGGGAGGGGCGCACGGTGTTCGTCAGCAGCCACGTGCTGTCCGAGATGACCCTGATGGCCGAGGACCTCGTGGTGATCGGCCGCGGCCGGCTCGTGGAGTCGTGCTCGGTGGACGAGTTCATCACCCGCCACACCACCCGCTGGGTGCAGGTCCGCAGCCCGCAGCTCACCGAGCTGATGGAGCGCCTGCACGTGGCCGACGCCAAGGTCCGGCGCTTCCCCACCGACCCGGCGGTGGCGCACGTGTTCGGCATCACCGCCGAGCAGGTCGGCGAGATCGCCGCCGAGCGCGGCATCGTGCTCCACGAGCTGGTGGTCGGCCACGAGTCGCTCGAGGACGCATTCCTGGCGGCCACCGCCGCCGATCAGGAGTACCGAGCCGCAGGGCTCGCCCCGCTGATGCCCGACGCCGACCCGACCGCAGGAGGTCGACCGCGATGACCGGCCAGGCCCGACCGATGCTCCACGTCGGCCCCACGACGGGACGGTGGCAGCGATGATCGCGACGCTGTCGAGCGAGTGGATCAAGCTGCGCACGGTCCGGATCCACTGGGCGCTCGCCGCGCTCGCCGTGCTGTTCCCCTTGGTGATCGCCACCCTGGTCGCCATGTTCTCGGGCGACCTCGCGCTGATCGGGCCCGACGACCTCGCCAGCCTGATCTCGGGCACCGGCGTGATCTCGGCGATGCTCCTCGGGGCGGTCGCGGCGATCTCGCTCACCTCGGAGTTCTCCTTCGGCACGATCCGCCCGACCTACGCCGCGACGCCGGCACGCCATCGGGTGATGCTCTCCAAGCTCCTGGTCTCGACGGGGGTGACGATCATCGTGATCAGCGCCACGATCGTGCTGTCGTGGGCCTCGGCGGCGGCGATCCTGTCGTCGCGCGGTGCCGATCCAGGGCTGCCGGGTGACGACGGGTCGGCCACGGTGCTGCTCTCGCTCGTGGTGGTCGCCGTGCTGCTGACCTGGTTCGCGACGGCGCTCGGGCTGCTGATCCGCAACTCCCCGGCCACGATCTCGCTGTTCCTGCTGTGGCCGCTGGTGGCCGAGGGGATCCTGGCCGTGATGTTGTTGCTCATCGGCAACGAGGGTCTGGTCCGATGGCTGCCGTACCAGGCGGCGTTCGGGACGCTCTCGTCCTCCCCCGACCCCGAGGGGCTCGGTCGTCCGTTGGCGTGGATCTGGTTCGGCGGGATCTCGCTGGGCCTCCTCGCGCTCGGCATGTTCGCCGATCGCCGCCGCGACGCCTGACCGGGCCTCGCCTGGCGCGCGCTGCCGGCCGGGCCGCGTGCCCGCCCATCTCGACCCGGCGATCACGTCTGGTCGAGGTTGCGTGTCACCGGTGACGCAATTCCTCCGCCAGAGTCGGCCCGTCCGGGGGCGGCGCGGCTGGTCGTGGTCTCGGTCCGAGACCCGGGTGATCACGTCTGGGTGAGGTTTCGTGTCACCGGTGACGCAGATCCTCCCGAGAGTCGGCCCGGCGTGGCTCGGAGCGGGCCGCCTACGATCGTCGGATGCGCATCACCCTGCCGTCGGGCACCGCTGCCGAGATCGTGACCGTCCCGGGGGCCACCACCGGTGTGGTCGTGACCCCCGACATCTTCGGTCTCCGACCGCTGTTCGATGATCTCGTCGCCCGGCTCGCGCAGGAGTGGGGGATGACGGTGATCGCGGTCGAGCCGTTCCCGGGCGTCGAGCTGGGCGCCGAGGTGGAGCCCCGGTTCGCAGCGGTCCCGAAGCTACGCGATGAGGACCACCTACGGGATCTGGTGGAGGCCGCCGACGCGACGGGCTGCGAGCGCGTCGGCCTGATCGGGTTCTGCATGGGTGGGATGTACTGCTTCAAGGCGGCCCGCTCGGAGCGGTTCGACCGGATCGCGTCGTTCTACGGGATGATCCGCCTGCCCGAGGCCTGGACCGGTCCGGGGCACGTCGAGCCGCTGGATGCGCTGGGGGTCGGGCACGCCGACCGGGTGCTCGCGATCATCGGCGAACTCGACCACTACACCCCGCCAACGGACGTGGCCGACCTCGAATCCTCCGGCGCTGTGGTCGTTCGCTACCCCGAGGCCGAGCACGGCTTCGCGCACGCCCCCGAGCGCCCGGCGCACCGCCCAGACGACGCGGCCGACGCCTTCGCCCGTGCCCTCGCCTGGCTCCGCGGCGACTGACCAGCCCGCGAGGTCGCACGTCCGGCGCCCCATCCCGTGCACCGCCCGGGCTTCTGGGCGCGGTAGGCGGCGGAAACCGCAACAGTGCGCGCCCAGAACGGGGTGGGCCGGGTTGGTGCGGCTGCTGGGCTGGTCGTCCGGGGAGCTGGGCGCGGTGGGTGGCGGATGCC
>CAYRXQ010000148.1:5769-7778 GCA_964428115.1 uncultured Ilumatobacteraceae bacterium | reverse complement strand
GGTCGCTGACGTGTCGATCAAGCACCGCAGCTACATCGAGCGCGGGCCGCGCGACACCTTCGTCCATCCCACCGTCGCCGTCGACCGCGACTGGAACCTCATCACCTCGAACTCGGCGGCAGCCATCTCTCTCGACGGCGTCGCCACACACCTTCTATCGACTCACGGTGCGCAGATGGAATCTCGGGGCACGTGTCCGAATTCCGATGTGCCGATCGTCGTGTCTGTGACAATCAACAACGACTACCGACAAAGGACGTCACAACATGAAGTACATGCTCCTCCTCGCAAGCAACCCCGCCGATGAACCAGCCCCAGACGACGAAGCGTTCGGTCCCTACATGGGCGAATGGATGGCCTACAGCCAGGCCCTCGTCGAGGCTGGCGCGATGGTCGCCGGCGAAGCGCTACAAGGCACCGACACCGCAAGCACGGTTCGAGTCCGCGATGGCAAACGAATCGTGACCGATGGTCCCTTCATCGAGTCGAAGGAAGTGATCGGCGGCTACTACGTGATCGATGTCGCCAACCTCGACGAAGCACTCGACTGGGCCGCCAAGATCCCGAACGCCCACTTCGGCACCATCGAGGTCCGACCGGTCATGGAGTTCGACGGCTGACGAGCCGGCCGCAATCTGCCGACGAATCTGATGAGCGTCGCCGACGTCTTTCGCACGGAATGGCCACGACTGTTGGCCACGCTCATGCGCGACGTCGGCGACCTCAGCATCGCGGAAGATGCCGCACAGGACGCCTTCATCGAGGCGTCGACGAGATGGCCCACCGACGGGGTCCCCGACCGACCGGGCGCCTGGTTGGTCACGACCGGCCGACGCAAAGCCATCGACCAGATCCGCAGAATGCAGCGATTCGAGGATCGTCTTCCTGCGTTGGCCGACCGCACGACGATCAACTCCGACAGCACGGAGTCGCCAGACATCGACCTCGACAGTGAGCAGGCACTCGATGATCAACTCGCGCTGTTGGTCGGATGCTGTCACCCTGCCCTCGCCCCGGAGGCGCAAGTCGCGTTGACCTTGCGGATCGTAGCCGGACTCTCGACGCCGCAAATCGCCCGTGCCTTTCTGGTGTCCGAGGAGACGATGACGCGCCGACTCACTCGCGCCAAGGCGAAGATCAGAGCCGCACGAATTCCGTTCGAACCACCAGATATGAACACGCTCGCCGACCGTATCGGTGCGGTCTGCGAAGTGATCTCGTCGATCTTCACCGAAGGCCACACCAGCGCCACGGACACCGCGCTCATCCGAGGAGATCTCTGCGAAGAGGCAATCTGGCTCGCCGAACTCCTGAGCAGGCTCGCCCCGACCGATCCAGAAGTCGCCGGACTCCACGCGCTCCTGCTGCTGACCGACGCCCGACGATCCAGCCGTCTCGATCGACACGGCAGCCCGATCCTGCTCGCCGACCAAGACCGGTCCCTGTGGGACCAACCAATGATCGCCCGCGGTCTCGCCGAACTGGCCAGAGCACACTCGTACCAGCGCGGCGGAGCGTTCCAGTTCCAAGCCGCAATTGCTGCATTGCACGCCACGGCACCTACCTTCGAGGCCACCGACTGGCCAGCAGTCCTCCGCCTCTACGACGTGCTCCTGCAGCGCCAACCGAGCGCGCTGGTCGCACTGAACCGTGCCATCGCCGTCGACCGCGTCCACGGGCCAGCCGCCGCTCTCGCCGCACTTGACGCCATCCCACACGCCGACGACCTCACCGGCGACCTCGACGACTACGTGTACTTCCACACCGCCCGATCTGACGTCCTGGCCCGACTCGGCCAGCTCGATGCCGCGGACGCCGCACTCGACCTCGCGATCCAGTGCAGCACCAACGAATCGGAACGAGCGTTCCTCCGGCGCCGACGGCAGGATCTCAAAGAGACGGTCGGTCCGCGAGACCACCGAACCCGACGCGACAAGCCGTCGCCCGCGCACCCAGCGCATGGTCACATCGCGCGGGGCGGTCGATAGCTGCCGACCCTCCGCTCGTCA
>CAYRXQ010000148.1:0-5759 GCA_964428115.1 uncultured Ilumatobacteraceae bacterium | reverse complement strand
CAGGTTTGTCAGCGACTCGCATGGTGCCTGGGCTCAGAACTCCAGGGCAAAGATGATGTCCTCGTCCGTGTTGTCCACGTCGATGGGCTCAGAGCCGTCGCCGCGCCAGGCGTAGTCGCCCGGTTCCGGCTTGTCGTTGGCTGTCTCCACGGCGCAGTGGCGGCAGAGGGTGCCGATCTTCCAGCCGTCGTCGGGGTCCCACCAGCGGATGGGACCGTTACGAAGCGACCGGCTGCCCGACCTGGCTCAGGACTTCACCGACGAGCTCGACCGCGCCATCCCCGAGGTCGACTGGGAACTCTCGTAGCTGCCGACGCAGTCTAGCGAACAGGCGTTCGTCATGGTTGGCGCGTGCGCGACATCGAGGAGCGGTACGAACAGCTGCGCCGCAGCCACGCGTGCGCGCCGCTCGGCCGTGACGACGTCACAGAGCTGCTCGCGATCGCCGGCAACCTGATCGAGGAACGACGTCGCATCCGAGCGGTGCTCGAACGCCTCCCGCAAAGCTTCGGCGAGGTCCGTCAGCTCCTCAACGAACTGAACCGAACGGTTCGCGAGCGCAGCTGATCGGGAGTCACCGCGCGTTCGTTGGAGCCGGCGCATCGCCCGCACCGATGGCGTTGCCTTCTCGGCGACCGAACCGCACGTGTGCCGGTGGCGGCCCGCTTCGAACAACCTGTGAATTGCTGTAGCGACCTTGTAGCGACCTCTGGCCCTGACACCCGCCGTTCGGCCCGGCCAGCCAGTCAAGAAACACCAGCTAGTTTTGTATTTCTTGGAGTCCGCCCCCTGGGATTCGAACCCAGAACCAATGGATTAAGAGTCCACTGCTCTGCCGTTGAGCTAGAGGCGCGTTGCGGTCCGGCAGCGTACGGGTGCACTGACGTGCACCCAACCGCCGGACCGATCGCGTGATGCGAATGGGGTGAGCGAGGGGACTTGAACCCCCGACCTCCAGGGCCACAACCTGGCGCTCTAACCGAGCTGAGCTACGCCCACCATGTGCGGCGACAGTCTGCCACGCCGACGCCGGATCCCAACCTTCCGATCCGCGAGACTGACGGCATGTCCGACCTCGCCCCGTCCGCCGTCGACGCCGACACCCACCGGGTGCTCGAGGCGCTCGACGGCCTGCTCGCCGACCACGATCCGACCACCACCGACCCGGTCGCCTTCCGTGGACACCGGTACGACCGCGGGCTCGCGTGGGTCCACTTCCCCGAGGGGTTCGGTGGTCTCGGCGTACGTCCCGACCTCAATCGTCTGGTCGAGCGTCGCCTCAAGGAGGCCGGGGCACCGCCCCAGGACCCGACCACGTTCTTCATCGCGCTCGCCGGTCCGACCATCGTCACGCATGGCGACGACGAGCAGCGTCGCCGGTTCCTGCGGCCGATGTTCACCGGTGAGGAGCGCTGGTGCCAGCTGTTCTCGGAACCCGGCGCCGGGTCCGACTTCGCCGGGCTCGCCACCAAGGCGGTGCGCGACGGCGACGAGTGGGTCGTCAACGGTCAGAAGGTCTGGAACACGCTGGCGCACCTGGCCGACTGGGGCATGCTCGTGACGCGGACCCGCCCCGACCTGCCCAAGCACCGCGGCATGACGTACTTCGCGGTCGACATGCGGTCGCCAGGTGTCGAGGTGCGGCCGCTGCGACAGATCACCGGTGAGGCCGAGTTCAACGAGGTCTACCTCACCGACGTCCGCATCCCCGACGCCGACCGGATCGGCGCCGAGGGGGAGGGCTGGCGGGTGTCGCTCACCACGCTGATGAACGAGCGCGTCTCGATCGGCGGCGGGGGAGGAGGCGCGCCACGTCGGGGCGGCGCCGCAGCCGATGCCGTGAAGGTGTGGGAGTCGATCGACGCGTCGCAGCGCACGCCGGTGCGACGGGCCGAGCTGATGAAGATCTGGGTGCGCGGCGAGGTGCAGCGGCTGGTGAACATGCGGGCCGCCGAGGCGGCCCAGGTCGGCAACCCGGGGCCCGAGGGCTCGGTGGCCAAGCTGGCCTACGCCGAGCTCAACAAGGCGCTGTACGAGTTCTGCATCGATCTCCTCGGCGCCGAGGGGCAGATCGGCTTCGACTACACGTTCCGTCGCGCCGACGAGCTCGACGTGTCGGGCGGGGCCCGTGGTCCGCGGTACGCGTTCCTGCGGGTGCGGGCGAACTCGATCGAGGGCGGGACCTCCGAGATCATGCGCAACATCCTCGGCGAGCAGGTGCTCGGACTGCCGGGCGAGCCGCGGGTCGACAAGGACCGACCGTGGGTCGAGGTCCCGCGGAGCTGAATCTCCTCGCCAACCTCGCCATTCGTCATCTACGGCGCCTGCGCCGACGAGATCCGTTGTCGTGATAGACTTCGACAACGAAATCTGGATCAGGAGCGAGCCGATGACGACGATGCACACCACCCAACGGACTCACGAGGAGCTGGTGGCCCGGGCCAAGGCCATCACCGCACGGGAGATGGAGGTGTACTCGGCACGGACGGTCGGGTCCCAGCGGGCCACCGAGCGTGCCCGCAAGGTCATGCCGGCCGGCGTGCCCTCCAGCTTCCAGGCCTACGACCCGTGGCCGATCGTGGTCAAGCACGCCGCCGGCGCCCGCATGGTCGACGTCGACGACAACGAGTACGTCGACTACGACATGGGGTTCGGAGCGCTCTTCGCCGGCCACATGAACCCCGCCGTGGACCGCGCGGTCCGTGCGCAGCTCGATCACGGCACGCTGTACGTCACGCCGTGCGAGCTCAACGCCGAGGTCGGTGAGATCCTGGCCGACCGGTACGGCTTCCCGATGTGGCGACCCACCAACTCGGGCACCGAGGCGACGCACGACGCGATCCGCCTCGCCCGCGGGGTGACGGGCCGCGAGAAGATCGTCAAGGTCGAGGGCGGCTACCACGGCCACCACGACGAGGTGATGATCTCCAACAAGCCGTCGCTCGAGCTGGCCGGCCCCGCCGATGCCCCCAACTCGGTGCCGCAGTCGGGCGGGATCACCGCCGGCACGATCGCCGATGTCATCGTGATCCCCTACAACGATCCCGCAGCACTCGAGCGGGCGCTCGCCAACCGCGACGTGGCCTGCTTCATCGTCGAACCGGTCATGGAGAACATCGGGATCTGCCTGCCGGATCCGGGCTACCTCGAGGCCGTGCGCGAGATCACGCAGCGGCACGGCACGCTGCTGATCTTCGACGAGGTCAAGACCGGCATCACCGCCGGGTACGGCGGTGCCACCAAGCAGCTCGGTGTGCAGCCCGACCTGATCGCGCTGGCCAAGTCGATCGGTGGCGGCTTCCCGGTCGGCGTCTTCGGCGGCAAGGCCGAGTACATGGATCTGATCACCGAGGGCAAGGTCCTGCACCTGGGCACCTACAACGGGAACCCGCTCGTGATGGCGGCCGTCAAGGCCACGCTCACCGAGGCGTGCACCCGTCCCGAGGTCGAGGCCACCGTCGCCCGGAACGATCGCCTCGTCGATGCGTGCCAGGCGATCATCGACCGCTCGGGCATCCCGGCCCACACCGTGCGCTTCGGTGCCAAGGGCTGCATCACCTGGTCGGTGTCACCGGTGCGCAACTACCGCGACTACAAGAACACCGACTTCGATCTTGCGTTCGCGCAGTGGATCCACGGCATCAACCGTGGCGTCCTGCTGCCGCCGGGCCTCGACGAGCAGTGGCTGATCTCGGTGATGCACACCGACGAGGACGCCATGCGCTACGCCGAGGTGTTCGGCGAGTTCGTCGACGAGCTGATCGCCTGATCGGCTCGCCCGCCGCGGTCGGCTCGGTCGCCGCGGTCGGGCAGGTCGGATCGGTCGGTCAGCCCCAGCTCCGGTCGTCGCGGTAGCGCGAGACCGAGAGCGGGGTCGACCACTGCTTGCGCCGGTTGGTGCTCCCGGCTGCCATCAGCAGCGCGAGACCGCCGATGCCGACGACGAGGCTCGCGCCGATGACCACCGGGAAGGTCCGCAGCGCGAGTCGAGGGATGGCGCCCGTCCAGGTGTTGTCGTCGATGGCCGGCACCAGGTGCACGGGCAGGGCGTAGGCGAGCAGCATCAGGCAGACGGCGAGCGCGAGGCCGAGCTCGCCGAGGCCGCGCACGAGCTCGCGCCGCTCGGGTCGGGTGATCAGACCGAGCAGCACGAGCACCGCACCGATCCCCGTCATCACGAGCGGGATCCACGTGAACGTGGTGCGCAGCAGCGCCAAGGTCCCGACGCGGGCGACCGGGAGGGTGACCGTCGGCGAGTCCACGGCCCGCTCGTCGCGGACGATCTGCGCCAGTTGCTCGGGTGTGATGCGCACCGGATCGTCGCGCTCACCCAACGACCGGGCGTGGGCATCGCGCACGATGTCGGTCATCAGCGGTGCGCCCACCCGGCTCCCGATGACCGAGTCGACGAACCGACCCAGCTCGGCGGTGTCGGCCTCGAGCGCCGGGGCCGTCGCGGCGGCGACGATCGCCGTGATCTCGCCCCGGATGCGATCGTCGTCGAGGATGGCCTCGGTGCGCCCGCTGGTCGCGTCGGGGGTGAGGGCGGTCTGACGCAGCCACCACCCGCCGACGGCGATCGAGAACGCCACACCGGCCAGGAGGAAGAGGACGCCGGCCAGACTGCGTTGCACCGGCGTGAGTCTCGCAGTTCCAGCCCGTACCCTGCGACCTCATGGATGATCACGGTGCCCCGGCGGGCGGCGGCGCGTCGCTCCCGACCCTGATGTTGCGTGGAGTCACCCGGAGGTGCCCATGGTGCGGCGACCGGCGGGCCTTCTACCGCGGGTACTTCACCAAGCAGGAGCGCTGTCGTGGCTGCAACCTGTCGTGGCGTCGCGGCGACGTCGGCTTCGAGCTCGGGGCGATGACGGCCAACGTCATCGTCAGCATGGGGATCATCATCGTCGCCGCCTCCATCACGGTGGTGCTGACCACGCCTGACATCCCCGTGCTCGAGATCGTGATCGGGTTGATCGTCGCCGGGTTGATCCTGCCGATCTTCGTGTACCCGATCAGCTACACCCTGTGGCAGGCCCTGGACCTCAAGATGCGGCCGCCGAGCCCGGGCGACTTCGTCGAGGCGCCCAAGGTCACCAAGGCTCCCGATCCCGGTGCGATGGCCGACCCGGGCGAGCCGATCGGCGAGGGCGATCCGCTCGCCGATCCGCCGTCGGATCCCACCTGATCTCCTCCTGGTTTCGTCCTGATCTCGTCCTGATCCCCTCGTTGCTCGCTGGTCGCGCCATTTGGCGCGATCGAACACTTGTGCGAGTGGGCGTGTCGAACTACAGTCGTGTCGTTCCCCGTCGACCGACTGTCACACCCCCTCCGTACGGTTCCAGGCATCCGGTTCCTCTGGCACCGGCCATCGGCCACACGGCCCGCCACCAGCACGCAACGAAAGCGAGAACCAGATGAGCAACGACCGCGACAAGGCCCTCGACATGGCCCTGGCCCAGATCGACAAGCAGTTCGGCAAGGGCGCCATCATGCGGATGGGCGACAAGACCACGATGCAGATCGAGGCGGTCTCCACGGGCGCCCTGGCCCTCGACCTGGCGCTCGGCATCGGGGGCCTGCCCCGGGGCCGCGTCACCGAGATCTTCGGCCCGGAGTCCTCGGGCAAGTCGACCCTGGCGATGCACGTCGTCGCCGAGGCTCAGCGCAACGGCGGGGTGTGCGGCTACATCGACGCCGAGCACGCCATGGACCCGGTGTACGCCAAGGCCATCGGCGTCGACATCGACCAGCTCCTG
>CAYRXQ010000147.1:0-7833 GCA_964428115.1 uncultured Ilumatobacteraceae bacterium | reverse complement strand
ACGGCCTTGACCTCTTCACCGAAGTCGTCGTTGGGCACGCCGAACACGGCCACGTCGACCACCTTGGGGTGGGTGACGAGCACGTTCTCGGCCTCCTGCGGATAGATGTTCACGCCGCCCGAGATGATCATGTACGCCTTGCGGTCGGTGAGGTACAGGAAGCCGTCCGCGTCGAGATAGCCGACGTCGCCGAGCGTGCTCCAGCCCTTGGCATGGCGCGAAGCCTTCGTCTTCTCGGGGTCGTTGTGGTACTCGAAGGAGGCCGCGCTCTCGAAGAAGATCGTGCCCGACTCGCCCTGGGGCACCTCCTCGCCCTGCTCGTCGCAGATGTGCAGGACGCAGTTGAGCGGCTGACCCACCGTGCCCTCGTGCGCGAGCCACATCTCGCTGTTGCAGTAGACGAACCCGTTGCCCTCGGTCCCGGCGTAGTACTCGTGCACGACCGGGCCGAACCACTCGATGATCTGCTTCTTCACCGGCACCGGACACGGCGCAGCGGCATGGATCACCGTTTCGAGCGACGACACGTCGTACTTGTTGCGGGTCTCCTCCGGCAGCTTGAGCATGCGGACGAACATCGTCGGCACGACCTGGCTGTGGGTCACCCGGTACTGCTCGACGGCGGCCAGGTAGCCCTCGGCGTCGAAGTGCTCCATGGCCACCACGGTCGCCCCGAGCCCGTGCGCAGCCATGCAGAAGCGCAGCGGGGCCGCATGGTAGAAGGGCGCCGGCGACAGGTAGGTCGAGTCGGGCCCCATCCCGAACAGGAGCTGCAGCAACGGCATCACCCCGTTGGTCGGCGTGGCCTCGAGCGGCTGCTCGCTGAACTGCAGCTTCACGCCCTTGGGCATGCCGGTGGTCCCCGAGGAGTAGAGCATGTCGACCCCGGTGATCCGGTCGGTGAGCGGCTCGGCAGGCTGCGCCGCCACGGCGGTCTCGTAGCTCTCGTGCCCGTCGATCGTGTCGTCGAGCATCAGGCGCAGCTCGACCCCGGGGGTCTCGGCCATGATCTCGGCGGCCTGGTCGGCTTTGTACTTCGAGGTGATGAACACCCGGGCCGCGCAGTCGTTGACGATGTAGGCGAGCTCACGACTCGTCAGCCGCGACGAGGTCGCGGTGTAGATCAGCCCGGCGTAGTGGCAGCCCCACAGCACCTCCATGTACCGGGGGTGGTTCTCCATGCAGATGGCCACGTGATCACCGGGCCGGAGCCCCGCGGAGCGGAGCAGGTGGCTCAGCCGATTGGCCGCCGCGTCGAGCTCGGCGTAGGTCTGGGTGAATCCGCTGCCGGCCATGATGATGGCGGGCTTGTCGGCGTTGGCCTCGAGGTGTGCACCGGGGAACATGACCGGGCAAGGTAGTGGACGGTACGGTCCGAGCATGGAGCCGAGCGGGACCGGGTCGGATGCGGCATGGGACCCGGTGGTCCTGTGGGCCCTCGACGCCTTCGCCCGGTCGGTCGCCGGCGCCGACCCCGACGCGGTGGACCTCGACGAGGCCGCGATCCGCATGTCGGCGGTGCTGCAGCCGCGCCTCGACGTCGTCGACGTCCAGTCCCGTCTCGACGAGCTGGCCGGCACCTGTCCGACCCCGACCCGCGACGGCATCGTCCGGCACCTGTTCGGCACCATCGGCCTGGACGGCGACCGTGAGCAGTACGGCAGCTGGCGGAACTCGTGCATCGACCAGGTGCTGGCACGTGGCCGCGGTATCCCGATCACCCTGTCGGTCGTGGTGGTCGAGGTGGCCCGCCGGCTCGGCGTGCCCCTGGTCGGCATCGGGCTGCCGGCACACTTCGTGGTCGGTGACCCCCACGACCCCGACTGGTTCCTGGACACGTTCAACCGCGGCACCGTCCTCGACCGCGACGGCTGTCGGACCCTGCTCGAGCGGGCGACCGCCGGACGGATCCCGTGGGACGACGCCCTGCTGCGCGCCACGCCGCGGCGGGCGATCATCGTGCGGATGCTCAACAACCTCCAGGTCGCCTTCGAGCGCTCGCCCGACAGCACCCGCCGAGCGCTGGTCGTGGCGATGCGCGACCGGGTGCCCGAGCTGGCCCACGAGCGAGCCGGCCTCGCACCCCGACTGGCACCGTTCAACTGATGATTGGGACCCTGCTGATGATGGACGACAGCCGATGATGGACGACAGCCGATGATCGACCGGGAGCTGAAGCGCAGCCTGGGCCAGATGATGAAGGGCGTCGAGGTGGTCGGCGCCCGTCACGACGGCGTGGCGCGCGCCTACACCAGCCACTGGGTCACCCAGGTGAGCTTCGAGGAACCGATCGTGATGGCCAGCGTCTCACCCCGGCACGACACCCATCCGCTGATGATCGCGTCGGGGGAGTTCTCGGTGAGCGTGCTGGCGGGCGACCAGATCGCCGAGGGTCAGTACTTCAGCTACCCGGGTCGCAAGTTCCACCACGTGGCCGAGGAGTACCTCACCGACTGGCCCGACGACCCGACGGGCCCGCCGGTCGTGCCCAACTCCATCGCCTGGCTGCGCTGCCGGATCGTCCAGGTGATGCCGATGGAGGACCACGAGCTGGTGTTCGCCCGGGTGGTCGAGGCCGTCCCGGGACGTCTCAAGGAACCCCCGCTGCTCTACTCGAGTCGGCTGGGCTGGCGCGTGGCGGGGGATCGCGCCCGGGAGCCGGGCACCAGCATCCGCGACCAGCTGCTGGCACGGCTCGGCATCGACGACGACGGTGGCGACGACACCGGTGACGCCGACGGGTGATCCCGGCGCGTTTCACACCGCTCCGTTTCGCCGAACCTTGCACTGCACCAGTACTTTCGCGGCCATGACCGTCACCGAGAGCACGCGCACCGCCGAGGAGCAGCAGGTCCAGGACCTGCTCGACGACCTCCTCGCCTCGTTCCCCCCGGCCACCACCGATCCGAAGGTGTTCCTGGGTGAGCAGTTCGACCGCGGCCTGGCCTGGGTGCACTTCCCGGTCGGCCACGGCGGTCTCGGCTTCAACCCCAAGCTCCAGAAGGCCATCAACGAGCGCATCTTCGGCGCCGGCGGCCCCAACCCGATGTACCGCAACCCGATCGGGCACGGCATGACCGGCCCGACCGTGGCGGTCTGGGGCAGCCAAGAGCAGAAGGAGCGCTACCTGCGCCCGCTGTTCACCGGTGAGGAGATCTGGTGCCAGCTGTTCTCCGAGCCCGGCTCGGGCTCCGACTTCGCCGGTCTGTCCGCACGGGGCGTCAAGGACGGCGAGGAGTGGATCGTCAACGGTCAGAAGGTGTGGACCACGCTCGCGCACCTGTCGCGGTGGGGTCTGCTGGTGGTCCGCACCGACACCGAGGCCGTCAAGCACGCCGGGCTCACGGCCTTCGTCGTCGACATGCAGGCGCCCGGGGTCGAGATCCGCCCGCTGCGCCAGATGACCGGCGAGGCCGAGTTCAACGAGGTGTACTTCACCGACGTCCGGGTGCCCGACGCCGAGATGCTCGGCAACCCCGGCGACGGCTGGCGCGTGTCGCTCACCACGCTCATGAACGAGCGGGTGTCGATCGGTGGCGCCATCCCGCAGAAGGGCTCCGGCACCATCGCTGCGCTCACCAAGACCTGGAGCGAGCTGCCCGAGGACCGCAAGACCGCCGAGGTCCGCGACGAGGTCATGCAGTTGTGGAGCCGCGCCGAGGTGCTCCGCCTCACGAATATCCGCGCCAACCAGAACCGCAAGATGGGCGACCCGGGCCCCGAGGGCTCGATCGGCAAGATGGCCTCGGCCGACCTCAACAAGGACATCTACGCCAAGGTCGTCGACCTGCTGGGTGCCGAGGGCATGCTCTACGGCAGCTACGAGATGATCCGCCCCGAGACGGCGATGGGTTCCGACACGCTGCAGAAGGCCTTCCTGCGCAGTCGGGCGAACTCGATCGAGGGCGGGACCACCGAGGTCATGAAGAACATCCTCGGCGAGCGGGTGCTCGGCCTGCCGGGCGACGTGCGCGTCGACCGTGAGGTGCCCTGGAGCCAGGTGCCCCGCAACTGAGTCGTCGCCGGGCCTCGGCCCGGATCGGTCACGGTCACGGCCGTCGGTGCACCTCGCGCCGGCGGCCGTGGCGCGTCCGAGTGGGGATCCGGAGGATCAGGTGCCGCTGGTCAGGACGAACGCCAGGAACATCGCTCCGAGCGAGCCCAGCAGCCCGACCGCGCCGCCGATGGCGAGTGCCGCGCGGCTGCGTCCCACCTGGTGAACGACGGCGGCGGCCCCGCTGAGCACCGCGAGCGTGATCTTGAGGAACAGGGTGATCTGGTACTCGGTGCTCGTCGACGCCACGTCGATCTCCGCGAGGCTCCAGATCCCGGTGAGCATCGCGACGGCGAAGGCCGGCCAGGCGATCCGTCCGAAGGCCCGCGCCATCGGGCCGAGCGCATCGGGGGCCGAGGCCCGCACTGCCGGCACGAGCCCACCGAGCACGATCTGCCCGCCGACCCACACCGAGGCGGCCAGGACGTGGAGGAAGGTGCGCAGCGTGTCGAGGGTCGGCGAGAGCACGGCGGCGATCCTCAGTCGGCCAGCGAGGCGAGGACGTCGCTCGCGCCGAGCGAGCGGTCGTCGGCCTTCGGACGCGCCAGGATCGAGCCGCCGAGCATCGCGGTCGCGGCCTCTTCGATCACGTTCTGCAGTTCGCGCAGGTTGCGCGGCGGCGGGAAGTACTCGTCCTCTTCGGTGACGCGCACGATCTCGACACCCTCGGCCGGATCGAGGAACTCGATGACCTCGTGCACCAACTCGTCGGGCGCCGAGGCGCCGGCGGTGACCCCGACCAGCCCGGTGAGGTCGTCGGGAAGCTCGGCCACGCTGTTGATTCGCAGGACCCGGGCACAGCCCTCCTCGCGGGCGAGCTGCTCGAGGGCCCGGGTGTTGGAGGAGTTGGCGCTCCCGATCACGATCATGGCGTCGACCAGCTCGGCGATGAGCATCATCGCCGACTGCCGGTTGGTCGTCGCGAAGCACAGGTCACTGCGACCCGGGGTCCACACCTCGGGGAACCGCTCGCGGACCCGGACGGCCACGTTCTCCCAGTCGCGGTGCGAGAGCGTCGTCTGGGCGAGCAGGGCCACCGGCTCGTCGAAGCCGGGGAGCGCGTCGACCTCCTCGACCGACTCCACCCGGCTGATGGCCTGGGGCGCGACCGCCATCGTGCCGACCGCCTCCTCGTGGACGATGCGATAGCCCTTGCCGGCGCGGACCTTGACCTCGTGGTGGACCTTGGTGACCAGCGGGCACACCGAGTCGACCACGTAGCTGCCCCGGGCCCGTGCGGCCTCGACCACCTCGGGTGCCGAGCCGTGGGCCGAGAGCATGATCGGGCTGCCGGGCGGCACCTCGTCGATGTCGTCGACGAAGATCACACCCTGACGTTCGAAGCGCTCGACCACGATCCGGTTGTGCACGATCTCGTGGTAGCAGTAGACCGGCGCCTCGAAGGTCCGGACCATCCACGCGAGGGCCTTGATGGCCATCTCCACGCCGGCACAGAAGCCTCGGGGTTCGGCGAGCAGCACCCGTTCCACGCCCATGGTGTGGCGAAGACTACCGGCAGTCCCCGGCGACGCCAGGGGTAGCCTGCCAGCGTCATGTCGGCCATCGGGACCCCCTCGCGCACCGCCCCCACGGTGGTCGCCGTCACGCCGGGTTCCCCCGCGGACCGAGCCGGCATCCTGCCCGGCGACGAGATCCTGCGGATCGACGGGCAGGTGCCCCGCGACGTGATCGAGTGGCAGTTCTTCACCGACGAGGCCGACCTCGAGCTCGAGGTGGTCCGCCAGCAACTGGTGCTCGAGGTCGCGGTGCCAAAGCGCGCCGGGGAGCCGCTCGGCATCGACGTCCACAGCGCGGTCTTCGACCGGGTGCGCACCTGCGACAACCACTGCGAGTTCTGCTTCATCCACCAGCTGCCCAAGGGCATGCGACGGAGCCTGTACCTCAAGGACGACGACTACCGGCTGAGCTTCCTGTACGGGAACTTCACCACCCTGACCCGCTTCACCGAAGCCGACCTCGAGCGGGTCGTCACCGAACGGCTGTCGCCGCTGCACGTCAGCATCCACGCCACCGACCCCGAGATCCGGACCCGCATGCTGCGCAACCCACGTGGCGCCATGAGCCTGCGGTGGCTGCGGGCGACCACGGCATCGAGGTCAAGGGCCAGGTCGTGGTGTGCCCCGGGCTCAACGACGGCGCCGTGCTCGACGACACGCTCGCCGGCGTCCTCGACCGCTACCCGGAGCTCGCCTCGGTGGCGGTCGTCCCGCTCGGGATGTCGAAGTTCAACGTCGAGGCCGCGATGCGACTGCACACCCCCGAGGAGGCGGCCGCGGTCGTCGACACCGTCGAGGACTGGCAGGAGGTGTTCGCCGCCGTGCTCGGGCGCCGGATGGTGTTCGCTGCCGACGAGTACTACCTCATGACCGGCCGGGACTTCCCGCCCGCCGAGCACTACGAGGGCTTCGACATGCACGAGGACGGCATCGGCATGGCCCGCACCTTCCAGCTCGAGTTCGACGGTCTCGTCGACCGGCCCACCGGGCCCCGCAGCGGCTTCTTCGCCGCGGTCGACCTGCCGGCCAACCCGGCCGCCTACACCGGGCTGCGCAGCACCCCCTCCTGCGGCAGCGGTGCGAGTGCCGCACAGGACGCAGCCGTCGCCCCGGTGGGCATCACCCTGCGCCCACGTGCGACGGCGCCCGTCGGGATCCTCACGGGCACCTTCGGCGCCCAGGTGCTCGCACCGATCGTCGGGCGACTCGGGCGCTCCGACGTCCGGATCATCCCGGTGCCCAACGACTTCTTCGGCGGCAACACCGGCGTGACCGGGCTGATGACGGGGGAGGACCTCACCCGGGTCCTGGCCGGTGAGCCCGCCGGGCACCGCTACCTGCTCCCCGACGTGTGCCTGTCCGACGACGGCCGATTCCTCGACGGCACCACCGTCGACGACCTTCCCCGCCCTGTCGAGATCGTGCCCACCGACGGCATCTCGCTGCGCCGAGCACTGGAGACGCCATGAACGAGAACGCACCGAACGCGAACGGCCGGAACGAGACCGCCGAGGACGACACCGACCGCAGCCTGCCCACCGTGGTGATCGTCGGGCGCCCCAACGTGGGCAAGAGCACCCTGTTCAACCGCATCATCGGCGAGCAGGACGCCATCGTCGAGGACCGCCCCGGTGTCACCCGCGACCGCAAGGTGAGCGAGGCCGAGTGGCTCGGCGTGCGATTCCGCCTCATCGACACCGGCGGGTGGATGCCCGGGGGCAGCGAGCTCGAGGAGAAGGTCAGTCGCCAGGTGGAGCGCGCCGTCGACGAGGCCGACCTGGTGCTGTTCGTGGTCGACGCGACCGTCGGCGTCCTCGAGGACGACGAGGCCGTCGCCAACTGGCTGCGCCGCGGCACCCACGAGACGCTCGTGGTGGTCAACAAGGCCGACAGCAACCGGCGCGAGGAGGACCTGTGGCAGTTCCTCTCGCTCGGCCTCGGCGATCCGATCCCGGTGAGCGCGCTGCACGGCCGTCGCGCCGGGGACATGCTCGACGTGGTCCTCGAACGCCTCGGCGACAAGGTGATCCTGCCGCCCGACCCCGACGACCCCGACGAACTCGACGAGCTGCCCGAGGGCGTCTGGACCTCCGGCGACTCCCGGCCGCCCCGGGTCGCCATCGTCGGTCGCCCCAACGTGGGCAAGAGCACGCTGTTCAACCGGCTCGTCGGCGCCGACCGGTCGGTGGTGCACGACATGGCCGGCACGACCCGCGATGCGATCGACACCCTGGTCGAGACCGAGGACGGGCCGATCGTGTT
>CAYRXQ010000146.1:0-7877 GCA_964428115.1 uncultured Ilumatobacteraceae bacterium | reverse complement strand
ACTCGTCGTACAGGGAGGCCCCGGCACCGGCAAGACCGTCGTCGCGCTGCATCGCGCCGCCTACCTGCTCTACACGCACCGGTTCCCCCTGGAGGACCAGGGTGTGCTCGTGATCGGGCCGAACCGGGTGTTCCTGCGCTACATCGAGCGCGTGCTGCCCTCACTCGGCGAGGCCGGGGTCGAGCAGGTCGTGCTGCAGGACCTCGTGCACGACGTCCGCTTCGGCGGTACCGACACGCCGCTCGCGGCCCGGACCAAGGGCGATGCGCGGATGTCCGAGGTGATCGACCGGGCGGTGCGCGACCGCGAACGCCCGCTGCGGCGCGATCTGGTCGTGCCCTTCCGCTCGGGCTACGTCCGCCTGCGCGCCGAGGAGACCGGCCGGATCATCAAGGCCGCACGCCGTCGATATCGCCGCCACAACGCGGCCCGGCGCTTCGTCGAGGGCGAGGTCTGGGCGGCGATGGCCGCCACCTGGCGCGACGCCGACGTCGGGCCCGGCGAGGTGCGCCATGCGGTTCGCTCGCTGCCCGAGGTCCGCGAGGCGCTCGAACGCATGTGGCCGGTGCTGACCCCGGCCGAGCTACTGCACGACCTGTTCGGCTCCACCGCCCTGCTGCGGCTTGCGGCCACGTCGGTGCTCTCCGAGGCCGAGTGGTCCTCGTTGCACCGACCCCGCGCCGAGTCGGTCGAGGAGGTCCGCTGGAGCGCGGCCGACGCCGCGCTGCTCGACGACGCCCGCGAGGTGCTCGGCCCGCGCCCCGACCGTCAGGGCAAGATCGACGAGGCCGACGAGATCCGGACCTACGGCCACATCGTCATCGACGAGGTCCAGGACCTCACGCCGATGCAGCTCAAGATGGCCACCCGGCGGTCGCTGAACGGTTCGCTGACGGTGGTCGGCGACATCGCGCAGGCCACCGGTCCGCTGGCGCCCGACGGCTGGGACGAGGTGCTCGCGCACCTGCCCGATCGGCGCCCGCCGCGGATCATCGGGCTCTCGGTCGGCTACCGGATCCCGGCCCAGATCATGGAACTCGCGAACCGGGTGATGGCGGCCGCCACGCCGGGGCTGCGGGCGCCGGTGTCGGTCCGCGTCGGCGACGCCGCGCCCACGGTGGTGCGTGCCGACGACCTGTTCGACGGCACGGCCCGTGAGGTCCGCCGGCTCATGGCCGAGCTGCCCGCCGGCTCGCTCGGGGTGATCGTGCCCGACGCGTTGGCGACCCGGATCTCCGAGGCCCTCGTGGCGGCGGGGATCGATCACGGCCGTGCGGCCACCGCAGGGCTCGATCAGGCGGTGACCGTCGTCCCGGTCAGTGTCACCAAGGGGCTCGAGCTCGACGGGGTGGTCGTGGTCGAGCCGGCCCGCATCGTGGCCGACGAGCCCCACGGCCTGCGGTCGTTGTACGTGGCCCTCACCCGGTCGACCCAGCGCCTGAGCGTCGTCCACCGCGACGACCTCCCCGCCCCGCTCGCCTGACGGTGTCAGACACGCTGCAGGTCAACGCGCTGCAGCTCGGATCGGCCGCCCCGACCTGCGACCAGCTGCAGCGCGACCAGCTGCAGCGTGTCTGACACCGGGCTACCGGGCTAGGCGTCGAGGGCGGCGGCGAGGTCGACGGCGAGCTTGTAGCCCTTGCTGGCGTCGGCCGGCCGGCGTCGCTCCACGGCGGTGGTGCCGAGCAGCACGGCCTGCTCGAACCCGAACAGCAGCTCGGGTCGCAGCGATCGGACCTGCGGCTCGGCGATCGCCCAGGCCGCCAGGACCCGCGCCAGGGCCTCCTCGTCGCCGTCGTTGTCGACCACGAGCTCGGGCAGCTGGCCGAGGCCGTCGACCACGATGGCGACGAGCGTGACGAGCGGGGTGTCCGGCGCGATCGGGGCCGGTGTCGTCGTGGTGGTGCTGGCCGCTGCCGAGATCGCCGAGTCGACGGTGGTCTCACCGCAGGCTGCCACCAGCGGCACGAGGCTGGCCAGGACCATCGCGGTGGCGGCCACCGATCGGCGTGGGCGCGCACTGCGCCGGGGGGAGCGAGGTCGGTCGGTCACGCCGTGACCAGGATGCGGTCGCTCGCGAACGCGCCGACCCCGACGTGACGTCCGTCGATCTCGACGGTGAGCGTGCCGTCGGGCGACACGGCGGTGACGGTGCCCCGACGGCCGGGCAGGATCTCGCTCTGCTCGAGGAACTCGAGCAGGCCCGGGGTGAACTCGAGCTCCTCGGGGATGCGCCGCACCACGAACGCGCTGCCGACGACCACGGCCGACAGCGGCTGCGCCTCGGGGTCGACGTACTCGGATCCGGGGATCGGGTTGCCGTGCGGGCAGGTGGTGGGGCTGCCGAGCAACCGGTCCATGGCCTGCTCGACCGAGGCGCTCATGATGTGCTCCCACTTGCCGGCCTCGTGGTGGGCCTCGGCCCACGACAGCTCGAGGACGTCGGTGAGGAAGCGTTCGGCCAGCCGGTGACGTCGCACCACCTGTTCGGCCAGCGCGATCCCCGCCGCGGTGAGTCGGATCCCCCCGTCGTTGACCACGAGGCCCTCGGACTCGAGGCGCTTGATCATCTCGCTGACGGCCGGCCGGCTCACCTGGAGCCGTTCGGCGATCCTCGCCTGGATGACGTCGACGTCGTCCTCGGCGAGCTCGAAGATGCACTCGCAGTACTCCTCGAACGCCGGATGGTGTTCGCCGGGGGCAGGCATGGCCGCAGCCTACCGACGGCCAGTCGCACGGTCTCGCCGAGCGCCCCGGCCCCCCGTCACGCCCGGGCGACGCATCGGCTCACCGGCCGCGGAGGCGTCGCAGCCAGCTCTCGGCGTACCGCAGCCGGCGCTCGAGCTGGTCGGTGGTGGCCGTCGCGACCTTGGTCACCCCGGCCATCCGGTTCATCTCGGCCTGGACCCGGGCGTGGTTCCAGCCGGTGATGTCGACGAGCCGCTTGGCGACCTCGGCGTTGCGGGTGCGCAGGTCGTCCTTGCGTTCGGCGACGCTGAGCGTGCCGCTGCTCAGCGTGCCGGCCGCGGTCGGGATCTCGGGCAGGTCGACGGCGAGGTGCGGATCGGCGGCGAACTCGGGCTCGGGCACCTCGGGTTCGTCGTCGAACATCTGGATCCCCGTCTCGGTGACGGCGTGGATGGTGACCCCCGTCGCGGTCGAGGACACGACCGAGAACAACGAGAGCTGCTCGATCCCGCGGTCGTCCTCGTGTCGCAGGGCGTCGAGCTCCTCGCCCGGCCCGGTGAGCTCGTCGTCGGGTGTCGGGGGCCGCAGGACGTGGCGTCGCGCCTCGGCGATCGCGAACGCGTGGGTGCGCAGCCGGGGATCGTCGGGGAGGTACACGTAGGCCTTCTGGCTGGCCCGGCCCGACTGCCAGCGCACGAACCGGCCGACTGCCTGGCGGAAGAACAACTCGGTGGCAGTGGTCGTGGCGTACACGCCGACCCGCAGTCGCGGGATGTCGACGCCCTCGCTGACCATGCGCACGGCCACCAGCCAGGGTCGAGCGTCGCGGGCGAACCCGGCGATCCGGGCCGAGGCGGTGGGGTCGTCGCTGACGACCACCTCGGCGGGGGAGCCGCAGCGCTCGCGCAGCAGGCGGGCCACCCCGTGGGCGTGGTCCTGGTCGGTGGTGATCACGAGGCCGCCGGCCTCGGGGTGCTCGGTGCGGATCCGTCGCAGTCGGTCGTCGGCCTGTTGGAGCACCGTCGGCAGCCAGTCGCCGTCGAGGCTGAGCGCGGTGCGCAGCCGCAGCGAGACCTGGTCGCGGGTCAGCTCGTCGGCGAAGGTGGCCCGCACCAGGTCGCCCGAGGGCGTGCTCCACTCCATCTGGCCGTCGACCCGGGGGAAGTACACGGGGCGCACCACACCGCCGTCGCGCAGCGCATCCGCGTAGCCGTACGTGAAGTCGGCGTGCGCGAGGTCACCTTCGGCGGTGACGTCGTAGCGGACGAACGGGATCGGCGTGGTGTCGCTGCGGAACGGGGTGCCCGACAGCGAGAGACGTCGCGAGGACAGCTCGAAGGCCCGGCGGATGCCGTCGCCCCACGCGCGCTCGTGGCCGGCGTGGTGGATCTCGTCGAGGATCACGAACCCGTCGGCCGCGAGGCCGCGCAGCTTCGCCGCGGCGTCGCCCGTGGCGATCTGCTGATAGGTGGTGACCAGGCCGTGGACGTCACGGGCCAGCCCGGCCGACGGCGACCAGTCGGGGTCGAGCTCGAGGCCGAGCTGGTGGGCGGCGAGCGACCACTGCGTCTTGAGGTGGCTGGTGGGAGCGACCACCACGAGCGGACGCGGTCGCTTCGCGAGCACGGCGCGGGCGCAGGTCAGCGCGAACGTGGTCTTGCCGGCACCGGGGGTGGCCACCGCGAGGAAGTCGGGGCCGGTGGCGGTGACGAACCGGTCGAAGGCCACGCGCTGCCACGGGCGGAGGGTCACGGTGCTCATGGGGGACCGTCGAGTGTGGCGTCACTGCCCCCGGGGCCCAACCCGCGCGTCGAGGTGTGCTCGATGACCGGTCGAAACCCGGTCGTCGGCGGTCGTCGCGGCTGGCACACTGGGGCCATGCGCCGTCGCTGAACCCCGTTGTGCCCATCACCGACCGGAGGTTCCAACCGCATGACCGCATCCCTCGTCGCCCGTGACGTCACCGTCGTCCGCGGCGCCCGCACCGTCCTCGACCACGTCGAGCTGACCATCGCCCCCGGCCGTCGCACCGGCCTCGTGGGCCCCAACGGCGTCGGCAAGTCGACGCTGATGGCCGCGCTCGCCGGCGCCGTCGCGCTGGATGCCGGCAGCGTCGTGTGCGCCCCGCCCACGGCCACGATCGGCTGGTTGCGCCAGGAGCCCGAGCGCCACGACGAGGAGTCGGTGCGCGGATTGCTGCACCGGCGAACCGGCGTGGCCGACGCCGAGGTCGAGCTCGAGGCCGCCACCGCCGCGCTCGCCGCGGGCACCGACGGGGCCGACGACCGCTACGCGACCGCGCTCGACCGCTGGCTCGCGCTCGGCGCCGCCGACCTCGACGCCCGCATCGGCGAGGCCTGGGCCGACCTCGGCCTGACGCCGCGGCTGCTCGACCAGCCCACCGCCTCGCTCTCGGGCGGGGAGGCCGCACGGGCCGGCCTCGCGGCGCTCGTCCTCAGCCGGTTCGACGTCTACCTGCTCGACGAGCCGACCAACGACCTCGACCTCGACGGCCTCGACCGCCTCGAGCGGTGGGTGCTCGACCAGCGCGCCGGGATGCTCGTGGTGAGCCACGACCGGCGCTTCCTCGACCGAGTGGTCACGCACGTCGCCGAGCTCGACGAGTTCACCCACACCCTCACCGAGTACGCCGGCGGGTGGGCCGCCTACCTGGCCGAGCGCGAACTGGCGCGCCAGCACGCCTGGGAGCGTTTCGAGGAGTACGACACCGAACGGCGCTCGCTCGCCGGTCGTGCCCAACGCGAGCGCGAGTGGGCGACCCAGGGCGTCTCGGCGCTGAAGCGCTCGGGAGAGAACGACAAGAACATCCGTCACTTCCGCAAGAACCAGACCGAGCAGCTCGCCGGCAAGGCGGCGCGGACCGACCGCATGGTCGAGCGCCTCGACGTGGTCGACAAGCCACGTGAGCCCTGGCAGCTCCGTCTCGAGGTGCCCTCGGCGGGTCGCAGCGGCGACGTGGTGGCCCGCTGCGGGGGCGCGGTGGTGGAGCGTGGCACCTTCCGACTCGGCCCGATCGACCTGCTGGTGTCGAACGGCGACCGGGTCGCGCTGGTCGGTGCCAACGGCAGCGGCAAGTCGACGCTGATCGAGCTGCTGCTCGGGCGGATCGCACCCGATCGCGGCACCGTCACCCTGGGCAGCGGGGTGGTGGTCGGCGAGGTCGAGCAGGTGCGTCGGCAGCTCACCGGGACCGACACGCTGCTGCGTGCGTTCATGGATGCGACCGGGCTGACGGTGCCCGAGGCCCGTACCCTGCTGGCCAAGTTCGGGCTGGTCGGCGACCACGTGGAGCGGCCCACCGCGTCGCTGTCGCCGGGGGAGCGGACCCGGGCCTCCCTCGCCCTCCTCATGGCCAACGGCGCGAACCTGCTGGTGCTCGACGAACCGACCAACCACCTCGACCTCCCGGCCATCGAGCAGCTCGAACAGGCCCTCGACACCTTCGACGGCACGGTCCTGCTGGTCACCCACGACCGTGAGCTGCTCGACCGCGTCCGCACGACCCGGACCCTGCGCCTCGAGGCGGGGGTGCTCACCGAGGTGACGCACACGCCGTGATCTGACACACCCCGTGATCTGACACACCCCGTGATCTGACACACCCGGTGACCGGTGGCCGTGACCCGAGCGTCACAGCCCCTCGGTAGCTTGCGGGCATCGCCGACCATCCCGTGCTCCAGGCGTTCTCGCCGGCGGTCCGGGGCTGGTTCGCGGCCTCGTTCCCCGAGCCCACCGCCCCGCAGGTGCAGGGCTGGCCGCACATCGCGGCCGGCGAGCACACCCTGATCTGCGCCCCCACCGGGAGCGGCAAGACGCTGACTGCGTTCCTCGCCTCGATCGACCGCCTCGTCACCACGCCGCGTCCCGAGGCCCGCACCCACCGCACCCGGGTGCTGTACATCTCGCCGCTGCGAGCCCTGGCGTTCGACATCGAGAAGAACCTGCGGGCGCCGCTCATCGGCATCGGCCTGGCGGCCGAGCGGCTCGGGGTCGACTTCGTGGCGCCCGAGGTGGCGATGCGCACCGGCGACACCCCGGCCAAGGAGCGGCCCAAGCTGGTGCGCCGCCCACCCGACCTGCTGATCACCACGCCCGAGAGCCTCTACCTGATGCTCACCTCGGCGGCCCGCGAGACCCTGCTCGGCGTCGAGACGGTGATCATCGACGAGATCCACGCGATGGCCACGACCAAGCGTGGCGCCCACCTGATGCTCTCGCTCGAACGCCTCGAGCAGCTCGTGGTCGACGGCGGTGGTGCGGCCCCGCAGCGCATCGGGCTCTCGGCCACCCAGCGGCCCCTCGAGGAGATCGCCCGCTTCCTCGGTGGCTTCTCGGCGCCCGAGGTCGCCCGGCCGGTCGCGATCATCGACGCCGGCATCCGCAAGGACCTCGAGATCGAGGTCGTCATCCCCGTCGAGGACATGGGAGCACTCGGCCAACCCGTCACCGAGCTGGTGAGCGGCCCGGCCACCACCGCGCTCACCGAGCGGCGGACCAGCATCTGGCCGAGCATCTACCCCGAGATCCTCCAGCGGGTGCTCGCGCACCGGTCGACGATCATCTTCTGCAACGCGCGCCGCGCGGCCGAGCGTCTGGCGGCCAAGCTCAACGAGCTCGCCGAGGCCGAGGGGGTCGGCGTCGACCCCGAGACCGGGCTGGTCACCGAGGAGCTCGTCAAGGCGCACCACGGGTCGTTGGCCCGTGAGCAGCGCGTCGTCATCGAGGATCAGCTCAAGCGGGGCGAGCTGCGAGCGATCGTGGCCACCTCCTCGCTCGAGCTCGGCATCGACATGGGCGCGGTCGACCTGGTGATCCAGGTCGAGTCGCCGGGCGCGGTGAGCCGTGGGCTGCAGCGGATCGGCCGCGCCGGTCACCAGGTGGGCGAGCCGAGCCGCGGCTCGATCTTCCCCAAGCACCGCGGCGACCTGGTCGAGACCGCCGTCGTGGTCAAGCGGATGGTCGACGGGCTGGTCGAGCAGAGCCGCTACCTGCGCAACCCGCTCGACGTGCTGGCCCAGCAGATCGTCGCCCACGTCGCGATCAGCGACGAGGTCGACGTCGCCGCCGTCGCGGCCCTCGTGCGGCGCTGCGCCTGCTTCGCCGAGCTGTCCGACGACCTGCTCCACAACGTGCTCGACCTGCTGGCCGGCCGGTACCCGAGCGAGGAG
>CAYRXQ010000145.1:0-7886 GCA_964428115.1 uncultured Ilumatobacteraceae bacterium | reverse complement strand
CTCGTCCTCGATCGCGGCGACGACCGTCGCACCCGGCGGGAGCGGCCCGGGATCGCCGACGAGGGGTTCGCGGACCGACAGGGTCAGGTGCACCGGACCGGTGCGAGCAGCGGTGAACGCCCGCGAGGCGAGCGACCGCCAGGTGGGGGCCACCGCGTCGTCGGGCACCCCGGGGTCGTGATACCAGCGGACCGAGCCGCCGTACAGCCGCTGCTGGTCGATCGCCTGTGCAGCACCGACGTCGCGCAGCTCCGGAGGCCGGTCGGCGGTGAGCACCAGCATCGGGACATCCGAGAGGCCGGCCTCCACGACAGCCGGGTGGAAGTTCGCCGCAGCCGTCCCGCTGGTGCACAGCAGCACGGCAGGGAGGCCGTCGAGACCGATGCCCAGGGCAACGAACGATGCCGACCGCTCGTCGTGCACCACGTGCAGCGCGAGCTCCTCGCGGGCGGCCAGGGCGAGCGCCATCGGGGTGCTCCGAGATCCGGGTGCGACCACGGCGTGTCGCACACCACGACGGACCCACTCGTCGACGAGGGTCGCGCAGAAGGTCGCCGCAGCGGTCATGTCCGCTGACGATACGGGCCCTACAGTGCGGGCGATGGGTCCGAGTGTGCACGTGGAGATCTGGTCGGACGTCGTCTGCCCCTGGTGCTACATCGGCAAGCGGCGCTTCGAGCAGGCCGTCGAGGACCTGGCCGGCGAGATCGACGTCACCTACTCGTTCCGCGCCTACCAGCTCGATCCGACAGCGCCCCCCGGCGCCTCGACCCCCGTCGTCGAGGCCTATGCGCGCAAGTTCGGCGGACCGGAACAGGCCGCAGCGATCATCGACCGCGTCACGGGCATCGCAGCACAGGACGGTCTCGAGTTCCGCCTCGACCGCGCCACCCGCGCCAACACGCTCTCGGCCCACCGGGTGCTGTGGCTCGCCGAGCAGCCCGACTCCCCCGTCGAACAACGCGACGTGAAGGAGCGACTGCTCCAGGCCTACTTCACCGATGGCCTCGACATCGGCGATCACGACGTGCTCGTCGAGCTCGCCGGCGAGGTCGGGCTCGACGCCGATCGCGTCCGGTCGATGCTCGACGGCGACGAGGGAACCGCCGATGTCGCCGCCCAACTCGAGACCGCGACCGATCTGGGGATCACTGCGGTACCGACCTTCGTGGTCGGTGGGAAGTGGTCGGTCCCGGGAGCGCAGGACGCCGAGGTCTTCGTCCAGGTGCTCCGCCGCGTCGCCGCGCTCCAGGCCGAGTCGTGACCGAGCGCAACGGTCCGGACCCCGCCGGTGCGGACGCGGTCGACAGCACCCCGCCGCGACTCGTCCTCGTCCACGGGCTCACCCAGACCGCGGCGAGTTGGGCACCGCTGCTGCCCGACCTCGAGCGCATGCTCGCCGCGCATCCCGACCCATCGGCGACGACGCCGCCCGAGGTGGTGACCGTCGACCTGCCGGGGCACGGCACGAAGTCGGAGGTGCACCTCGACCTGTCGGCCAGCGCCGCCGCCCTCGGGGAGGAGGGTGGCCGGGCGACCTACGTCGGCTACAGCCTCGGCGGTCGTGTCTGCCTGCACCTCGCGCTGCAGCGGCCCGAGCTGGTCGAGCGCCTCGTGTTGCTCGGCGCCACGCCGGGCATCGCCGACGAGGCCGAGCGCACGACCCGTCGGGCTCATGACGAAGCGCTCGCCGACGAGGTCGAGCGCGACGGCGTCGAGGCCTTCCTCGAACGCTGGCTCGCGCTCCCGCTGTTCGAGACATTGCCGCCCGAGGCGGCCGGCGTGGACGCCCGTCTCGGGAACACCGCCGCAGGTCTCGCGGCCAGCCTCCGCCTCTCCGGGACCGGCACCCAGGCGCCGCTGTGGGCCCGCCTCGCCGAGCTCCAGATGCCGGTGCTCGTGCTGGCGGGCTCACTGGACGAGAAGTTCTCCGCGATCGGCCGCGCCCTGGCCGATCGGGCACGGCACGGCACCTTCGTCGGCGTCGCCGAGGCCGGCCATGCGGCGCACCTCGAGCGGCCCGACGTGGTGGCACGCCTCATCGCCGGCTGGCTCGCCTGGCAGCCACCACACGCCGGGCCCACGACGGCGGTTGCCGGACCAGCTACGGCAGCGATCGCCGCGCCGGATGCGGCGATCGCCGAGCCGACAGCGGCGAGCGCCGCGCCGACGGCCGAGGGCGGCGAGGCTCAGCCGCCGAGCGCGAGCCCGACGGCGAACGCCACCCCGTAGACCAGCTGCAGGCGGCCCGTCGCACCCAGGACAGGGATGAGCGCCGGACCCGTCGCACCGCCGAGCACCACCCGCGTCGGCGGGATGGCGAGCGGTGCGGCCAACAGGCCGACCAGGGCGATCGGTCGCCAGATCGCGCTCAGCGCCACGCACACGAACGCGAGCACCAGGAGCGCCACGAAGCCGCGACGCGTCGCGGCGTCGCCGAGCCGGACGGCGAGCGTCCGCTTGCCGGCCACCGTGTCGGTGGGGATGTCGCGCAGGTTGTTGACCACCAACAGGGCACACGCCAACGCCCCCACGCCGGACCCGGCGATCCAGGTGACCGACGGGATCGTCTCCGCCACCACGTAGGTCGTGCCGACGGTCGCGACCAGACCGAAGAAGGTGAACACGAACACCTCGCCGAGCCCGAGGTAGCCATACGGCTTGGGGCCACCGGTGTAGCCCCAGCCGGCGAGGATCGCGGCCGCGCCGACCGCGAGCAGCCACCACGTGGTGACGATCGCCAACACCAACCCGACCACCGCGGCCAGTCCGAACGCCAGGAGCGCTGCCCGCTTGACGGCGCTCGGCGACGCCAGCCCCGAGGCGACGAGCCGGACCGGACCGACCCGGACGTCATCGGTGCCACGCACGCCGTCGCTGTAGTCGTTCGCATAGTTGACGCCCACCTGCAGGGCGAGACTGACCACGAGTGCCGCGGCGACGCGCCACCACGCCGCGCCGCCGTCGGCCGCCGCGCCGACGGCGCAGGCCGCGCCCACGGCGACGGGCACCACCGCAGCGGGCAGGGTTCGGGGGCGGGCACCGGCCACCCAACGGTTCTCGGAGCCGTCCACAGGTGGGACATGATGGGCGCCATGAGCGAACTCTGGCAACTGGGGGCCCTGGAGCTCGCCGATCGGATCCGAGCCGGCGAGGTCTCGAGCCGCGAGGTGATGGAGTCGCACCTGGCCCGCGTCGCAGCGGTGAACCCGCACCTCAACGCCATCGTCCGGCTCCTCACCGACGAGGCGCTCGCCGGTGCCGACGCCGCCGACGCCGCCGTGGCGGCTGGCGCATCGCTCGGGGTCTTCCACGGCGTGCCGTTGTCGGTGAAGGAGAACATCGACCTGGCGGGCACGCCCACCACCCAGGGACTGCGCATCCTCGCCGACGCCATCGCCGACCGCGACGCACCGGTGGTCGAGCGGATGCGTGCCGCGGGCGCCATCCCCTTCGCGCGTACGAACCTGCCCGATCTCGGTCTCCGGGTGCACACCGATTCCGAGCTGCACGGCCTGACCCGCAACCCGTGGCATCCGGACCGCACTGCCGGCGGCTCGAGTGGTGGCGAGGGATCGGCCATCGCGTCGGGCATGAGCCCGCTGGGGTTGGGCAACGACATCGGTGGCTCGCTGCGCAACCCGGCCCACTGCTGCGGCATCAGCTCCATCAAGCCCAGCCGTGGCGTGGTCCCGATGGCCACGGTCGTCCCGCCGACCGAGGCGATGCTCTCCTCCCAGCTGATGCTCGCCGAGGGTCCGATGGCTCGCCGGATCGCGGATGTTCGCGCTGCGCTGCTCGTGCTCGCCGGGCCCGACCCGCGCGACCCGCGCAGCCTCCCGGTGACCCTCACCGACGCCGCGCCCGGCGAACGCCTCCGGATCGCCGTGATGGCCGAGCCGCCCGGCGGCGCCACCGACCCCGGCATCGCTGGCGCCGTGCGACGCGCCGCCGACGCCCTCGCCGACCTCGGCCACGAGGTGGTCGAGGCCACGCCCCCGGACTACGAGGAGGTCCTCCTGCTGTGGGGCGCCCTCCTGATCGGCGATCTGCGCGTCCAGCGTCCGCTGCTCGAGGAGGTCATGGGCGAGGCCGGCCGTGCCGTGCTGGCGTCCTTCGATGCCGCGGCGCCACCGATCAGCTCCGACGACGTGCTCGGCCTGCACCTGCGTCGCTTCGCGCTGATGCGGGACTGGTCGACGTTCTTCGTCGAGCACCCGGTGCTCCTGTCTCCCACGTGGGCGCTGCCGGCCTTCGAGCACGGGGCGGACATCGACGCCGCGACGGCTGACACCCTGCTCGAGACGTTCCGGCCGGTGCTGCCGGGCAACTTCCTCGAGCTCCCCGGTGTGGTGGTGCCGGGCGGGGTGAGCGAGGGGCTGCCCGTGGGTGTGCAGGTCATGGGCGACCGCTACACCGATCTGCGGTGCCTCACGATCGGCCAGCAGATCGAAGACGCGCTCGGACCGATCACGCCCATCGACCCGGTGACGTGACCGGGCGGCTCGTCGCTCTCGACCTCCCCGGCGGTCCGGCCTTCGTCGAGGCGCTCCGGCGGGTGTGGGACCGCGGCGATGCCGCGTACCCCCTCGACCAACGACTGCCGTCGGCCGCCCGGACCGCGGCGCTCGTCGCCGCTGCACCGTCGCGGGTCATCGACGCCGACGGCGAGCATCCCCTCCCGTCGGGACGACCTGTCGAGCAGGGCGACGCGCTGGTGGTGACGACGAGCGGGACGACCGGGGTGCCCAAGGCCGTGGTGCTCACCCACGATGCCGTCGCCGCATCGGCCGAGGCGAGCAGTCGCCGGCTCGGCGTGGCCGACGACGACCACTGGGTGGCCTGCCTGCCGCTCGCCCACGTCGGCGGGCTGTCGGTGGTCACCCGCGCCATCCACACCGGCACGCGCCTCACGGTGCTGCCGGGGTTCGACGCCGACGCGGTGATGGGGGTCGGCGCCACGCTGGTGTCCCTCGTGCCGACGGCGCTGCGACGCGTCGATCCGTCTCGATTCCGTCGCATCCTCCTCGGCGGTGCCCGTCCCCCGGCCGATCGCCCACCGAACACCGTCACCACCTATGGCCTGACCGAGACCGGCAGCGGCGTGGTCTACGACGGGGTCCCGCTCGACGGTGTCGAGGTCCGCATCGTCGACGGCGAAGTGCACCTGCGCGGACCGATGCTGCTGCGCGCCTACCGCGACGGCACGGTGCCGCTGGTCGAGGGATGGCTGGCCACCGGCGACCTCGGTCGGCTCGACGCCGAGGGACGGCTGCAGGTCGAGGGCCGCCGTGGCGACCTCGTCATCACCGGCGGCGAGAACGTCTGGCCCGGGCCCGTGGAGGATCTGATCCGGGGGCTTGCCGGCGTTTCGGACGTGGCCGTGATCGGGCGCCCCGACCCGGAGTGGGGCCAGGTGGTGACGGCCGTGCTCGAGCTCGAACCCGGAGCGGTCGCACCGGCCCTCGAGTCGATCCGCGCGGCGGTGCGCGAGGCGCTCCCGGCCTACTGCGCTCCGCGTGCGGTGGAGGTCGTGCCCGGTCTGCCCCGCACCGCGCTCGGCAAGATCGAACGTCACCGGCTCGTGTGACCCCGCCTCCGGTCGGCGCGCGGGCGCCGCAGTACCGTGCGCCTCATGGGACGCATGGCGGGCAAGTCGGCACTGGTCACCGGGGCAGCCTCGGGCATCGGCCGGGCGATCACCGAGCGCTTCGTGGCCGAGGGCGCCCGGGTCCTTGCCTGTGACGTGGACGAGGACGGCCTCGCGACGCTCGTCGCGGCGCACCCTGATGCGGTGGTCGCGCAGCGCTGCGACGTGACCGACGAGGCGGAGGTCGCCGCCGCGGTCTCGGCCGCAGACGCACTCGGCGGGATCGACGTGGTCGTGGCCAACGCCGGTCGTGGCGCCTTCTCGCCGGTCGTCGACCACGACCTCGCCGAGTGGCGGGCGATCCTGGACCTCTGCCTGAGCGGTGTGTTCCTCACGCTCAAGCACAGCGGTCGGGTCATCCGCGACGGCGGCTCGATGATCACGATCGCCTCGCTCAACGCCACCCAGCCCGCCGAGGGCATGGCCGCCTACTGCGCCGCGAAGGCGGGTGCGGTGGCGCTCACCCGGGTCGTGGCGATGGAGCTCGGGCACCGTGGGGTGCGTGCGAACGCGATCGCGCCCGGGCTGGTGGAGACGGCGGCCTCGGGGGCGTTCTTCATGATGCCCGGGGTGGTCGACGAGTTCGTCGAGAACACGACCGTCGGCAGGTTCGCCCAGCCCGACGACGTGGCAGCACTCGCCGTGTTCCTCGCGAGCGACGAGTCGACGTTCGTGAGCGGTGCCACCTATGCGATCGACGGCGGTGCATCCACCAAGCGCTACCCCGACCTTCCCGGCGCGATCGCCCGACTGGGCACCGCCGACGCCTGACCTGCACCGGTGTCTGACACCGGTTCGGCGGGGTGTCCGACAGCGACCTGCAGCACGGAAACCTCGAGCGTGTCCGACACCGGTCGGGGCATAGGGTCGGCGGGATGGAGTTGCCGGGGGGACTCGGGTTGCGGACGGCGGTGGAGGCCGACCTCGAGCAGATCGGCGCGCTGCTGACCGACCGCGGCGAGGAGGCCGATGCCGAGGACCTGCGCCTCGTCGTCGACGACCCCGACGAGGGGCTCGACGCCGTGATGGTGGTCGTCGAGGGCGAGCGAGTCGTGTCGACGGCGACGCTCCTGCGGGAATCGGTGATGATCGGCGCGCCGAACGTCGGACCGGGACCGGCCGGCGAGGTCGCGGTGCCTGCCGGCCAAGTCGAGCTCGTCGCCACCGCCCGATCCCATGAAGGCCGTGGGCTCGTTCGGGCCCTGATGGAGGAGGCGCATCGGCGATCGGCCGCCCGCGGCGACCTGCTGCAGGTGATGATCGGGATCCCGTTCTTCTATCGACAGTTCGGGTACTCGTACGCGATGCCGATCCCGCTCCCGTGGTCGGTGCGGGATCGACCGGCGGCGCTGTCCGACATCACCGTCCGGGCGGCCACGCTCGACGACATCCCTGCGATGGCGGCGTTGCAGCACGCCGCCCAGGCGGGAGCAACGGTCCGCATGCCGCATTCGGCGGGGTGCTGGCGGTGGGTCGTCCAGCGGTCGGGGTCGACGCAGCTGGTTGCCGAGCGCAATGACACGATCGTGGCGACCTGTCGTCAGACACCGCCCGAGGAGGGCCCGGTGCTCGCCGAGGTGGCCGGGAGCGAGGACGGCATCCTCGCGCTCGTCGCCGGCGCGGCGGGTGGCGATGCGCTTGCCGTCATGGAACGTCCCGCTGCCGGGATCGACCCGTTCCTCGCGACGATCGCCGAACCTCCCGGAGCACCCGACCGTGACCGCGAGTGGTACTACGCCCGGATCCCCGACCTGGCCCGCCTGCTCGACCACCTGCGACCCGTGCTCCTCGAGCGCTTCCGCAGTGCCGGGCTCGGCGGTCGCCATGAGGTGCTGCTGTCGTCATGGCGCAGCCACGTGCGGTTCTCCATCGACCAGACCTCGATGTCGACGGTGGTGCCCGGCGGCCCGGAGCAGGCGCCGCTGTGGAAGGGCGGATCGGGTGTCCCGCCCGACGCGCTCGCCCCGCTGCTGTTCGGACCGTTCGGTGCTGGTGGCCTGGAGGTCCGTCTCCCCGACGTGGCCCTCGGCTCGCAGCGGGAGCTGATGGCGGCCCTGTTCCCGCCGGTCACCAGCGATCTGCTGACCTTCTACGTCCCGCTCTGAGCGCCGATCGGGGCGCCATGTCGCTGCCGCCCCACAACCGCCACAACGGTGTCGGACACCGTGTCACCAGCGTGCGGACCCGTCGGACGGAGCGGTGTCTGACACCGTCGCTCGGGTCAGCTGAAGCGCGG
>CAYRXQ010000144.1:0-7938 GCA_964428115.1 uncultured Ilumatobacteraceae bacterium | reverse complement strand
TGGCCGGCGTTTTACATGCTGCCGTCGGACGTGTTTGGCCCGGGCAAGGCGCTGGTGTTTGCCGATGTGCCCGAAAAGGACGGATCGCCGTATGTGGCCGACCTGCGCTCGCGGCTGAAGGCGTTGAGTTAGACGGCGAGGCCGTAGAAGCCGAGACCCGAACCCACGGTGAGGATCACGAAGCAGCCCGTCACCACCCGCCAGCCCGGGAACCGTTCGCTGCTCACGCGGCGAAGCTAGCGACTCGACCTCCGACCCGGACCAGCGGGACGCGGCGGCCGGGCGGGCGGTAGGCTTCGCTGCGACGAAGGGGAGTATCCCGCCACACGGTGTCGTCAAGACGGCTCAGGCCCGGCACCGTGGCACCGCACGACGGTGTGGGAGAGACCTTCGGCAGACGCCCCGTACGCCCGCCGAAGGACCACCATGGCCACCACCGTCAGCCCGACCAAACCCATCGACGCCGTCGCTGCCCCGTGGTCGCTCGACGCCCCGGCGCTGGCGCAGCGACTCGACGTGTCGGTCGCCGAGGGCCTCTCCCGCAACGAGGCAACCCGCAGGATCGACACCTACGGCCACAACCGACTGGTCGACCCGCCCCGCCGCCCTGCCTGGAAGCGCCTGCTCGCCCAGTTCACCGACCTGCTGATCCTCATCCTGATCGGCGCGGCCGTCGTGTCGTTCGTGATCAGCCGGGAGCTCAAGACACCGGTGGTCGTGCTCGTGGTCGTGGTCCTGAACGCCGTCATCGGCTTCGTCCAGGAGGGCAAGGCCGAGAAGTCGCTGCAAGCGCTCGAGCAGATGATGGTCCGCACGGCGCGGGTCCGCCGCGACGGCCGAGTGGTGGAGATCCCGGCGAGCGACGTCGTCCCCGGCGATGTCGCCATGGTCGAGGCCGGTGACCGCATCCCCGCGGACGGCCGACTCGTCCTGGCGACCAACCTCGAGATCGAGGAGGCGGCGCTCACCGGTGAGAGCCAGCCGACGCCGAAGTCGACCGATCGGATCGATCGCCCCGTGGTGCCGATCGGCGACCGCACCAACTGCGTGTTCATGAACACCACCGTCACCCGCGGCCGCGGCGAGGTGGTCGTCACCAGCACCGGGATGCACACCGAGGTGGGGCGGATCGCCGACCTCCTGTCGAGGACCGAGACCGAGGACACCCCCCTGCAGCGCCAGCTCCACGGCCTGGCCACCAGCCTGGCCAAGCTGGCCGCCGTGGTCGTGGCCGCCGTCGTCGTGATCGGGCTGCTGCGCGGCCAGCCGGCGGCCGAGTTGTTCAACACCGCCGTTGCGCTCGCCGTGGCCTCGATCCCCGAGGGGCTCCCGGCGGTCACCGCGGTCACGCTCGCCATCGGAACCCAGCGCATGGCCCGACAGCACGCCATCGTCAAGCGCCTCGCGGCGGTCGAGACCCTCGGCTGCACGAGCGTGATCTGCTCGGACAAGACCGGCACCCTGACCCTCAACAGCATGACGGCCCGCGAGCTCGTGATCGGCGGGCGCCGCCACCCTGTCTCCGGCGAGGGCTACGAGACGAACGGCGTGATCGAGGGACTCGACGACTCCGACAGCCAGCGCCAGATCCTGCTCCCGATCGCACTGTGCAACGACGCGTCGGTCCGTGACGGCGTCCTCGTGGGCGATCCCACCGAAGGCGCGCTCGTCGTGCTCGCGGCCAAGGGCGGGGTCGACGTCCACCAGGCCCGACTCGACCACCCCCGACTGGCCGAGCTGCCGTTCGACTCGGCAACCAAGTTCATGGTCACCGTCCACGAGCTGGGCGACGGCCCCGGGGGGCTCCTCCTGCTCGTGAAGGGTGCTCCCGACGTGCTGCTGGAGCGGGCGACGACCGCACTCGACGAGCACGGTCGTCGCCTGCCCATCGACGAGGTGCGCGACCGGCTGATGGCCGAGAACGAGCGCCTGGCCGCCACCGGGCTGCGGGTGCTGGCCGTCGCCGATCGAACGATCACCCCCGAGGAGTTCGCGAACGACCAGGTCGGTGAGGGACTCGACGACCTGGTCGACGATCTCACCGTGCTGGCGCTCGTCGGCATCCTCGATCCGCCGCGCCCCGAGGCCCGCGCGGCCATCGCCGAGGCGCACGCGGCGGGCATCTCGGTCCGCATGATCACCGGCGACCACGCCGCCACCGCGGCCGCGATCGGCGCCGAGCTCGGGCTCGTCGGCGAGGCGGTGACCGGTGCCGAGCTCGACGCGATGGACGACGAGGAGCTGCACCGACGGCTCGACGACATCGTCGTGTTCGCCCGGGTGGCACCCGAGCACAAGCTGCGTCTCGTGACCGCACTGCGCGACCGTGACGAGGTCGTGGCGATGACCGGCGACGGCGTGAACGACGCTCCGGCCCTGAAGCGCTCCGACATCGGCGTCGCGATGGGGATCACGGGGACCGAGGTCACCAAGGAGGCCGCCACGATGGTCCTCACCGACGACAACTTCGCGACCATCGTCGGCGCCGTCGAGCAGGGCCGCACCATCTACGGCAACATCGTGCACTTCGTTCGCTTCCAGCTCACCACGACGCTCGGCTTCGCGATGCTGTTCCTGCTCGCGTCCGCACTGGGCATCGCCGGCGGGAAGCCGTTCACTGCGATCGCGATCCTGTGGGTCAACCTGATCATGGACGGGCCACCGGCGATGGCTCTCGGGGTCGATCCGCCGGAGGGCGACGTGATGGCGCGCCGGCCACGTCCGTTGAGCGAGCGCATCCTCACCCGACGCCGCTGGTGGGCGATCGGTCAGGCGGCCACGATCATGGCGATCGGATCGCTCGCGGTCCTCGAGTGGGCTCCCGGCGACGCGCCGACGGCGGGCACCGCCTCGGTCGGCGGCACCATGGCCTTCACGACCTTCGTGCTGTTCCAGTTCTTCAACATCCTCAACAGCCGGAGCGACAGCGCCTCGGTGTTCGGGCAGCGCACCCTGACCAACCGGTGGCTGTGGGCTGCGCTCGGTGCCGTCCTCGCACTGCAGGTCGCCGTCGTCCACGTCGGCCCGCTCCAGCGCCTGTTCGACACCACGTCGCTGTCGGCGACCCAGTGGCTCGTCTCGATCGCCGTCGCGTCGACCGTGCTGTGGGCCGAGGAGATCCGCAAGGTGTTCATCCGCCGAGACCAGGAGGTCATCGCATGAAGTGCCCCATCTGTACCGACGCCACGCTGGTCATGGCCGACCGGCACGGCATCGAGATCGACTACTGCCCGGCCTGCCGCGGCGTGTGGCTCGACCGAGGCGAGCTCGACAAGATCATCGAGCGCGCCGCAGGGCCGGGTGCCGCTCCGGCGCCAGCGCCGGCAGTCGCTCCGACCTCGCTCGCGCCTCAGCCGGGCGCGCCGGCCGACTGGCAGCCCGCCCAGCCGCCGACCTCCCGACGGTGGGAATCCCCCGACTCGTCGGTGCGTTCCTCATCTCGTCGACGTCGTCGCGGCGGCTTCCTCGACGAGCTCTTCGACTTCTGAGCGATCACCCCCACACACCTCCCAGGAGACCCTCCCCCGACATGCAGAACTCCGCTCTCACGAACTCGCTCAAGACCGCCGTGCTGCTCGGTGGCCTCGGCGGCCTGATCGTGGCCGTCGCCGGCCTGCTCGGCGGCACCACCGGCCTCTACATCGGGCTCGCCCTCGCGTTGGTCACCGTGGGTGGCTCGTACTGGTTCAGCGACACGCTCGCGCTCAAGTCGGCCAAGGCACGCGTGATCACCGAGGCCGAGGCACCCGAGTTCTACGGGATGATCCGAGCGCTCGCCGACCGGGCCGGCATGCCCATGCCGACCGTGGCGATCGCACCCTCGGCGCAACCCAACGCCTTCGCCACCGGGCGCGGACCGAACAAGGCCGTCGTCTGTGCCACCGAGGGGCTGCTGCGTGCACTCCCCCGCGACGAGGTCGAGGGCGTCATGGCCCACGAGCTGATGCACGTCAAGCACCGCGACATCCTCATCGGATCGGTGGCCGCGGCCATCGCGACGGCGATCTCGTTCGTCGCACAGATGGCGATGTTCAGCGCGATGTTCGGCGGCGGCAACCGGGAGGACCGCCAGAACCCGATCGGGGTGCTCGCTGTGGCCATGCTGGCGCCGATGGCCGCCGGGCTGATCCAGATGGCGATCTCACGCTCACGCGAATACGACGCCGATCGGGGGGCCGCCGAGCTCCTCGGCACCGGGGACCCGCTCGCCCGAGCCCTCGAGCGGATCGAGAGCGTCGCGGCACGGACGCCGATGGCGGTCGCCCCGGCGCAGGCCCAGGCCTACATCCACAACCCACTCGCCGAGGCTCGCCGGTCGCGGTCGGGACCGGACATGGCCAAGTTGTTCAGCACGCACCCGGCCACCGAGGAGCGCATCCGTCGGCTGCGCTCGTTCCAGCCGGCGAGCTGACCGATCCGGATCGATCCGGATCGGCCGGTCAGATCGCGAAGAGGTCGTCGAGCGAGCCGGGCCGTTCGATCGGCCGGGCCGCCGTCGACGGGGCGGCCAGGTCCTCGGCAGGCGCGAACGCGGCGTAGCCGTCGATCTCGAGCTGGTCGGCGAGCTCGGCCCCACCAGCGGCCACGATCCGGCCCTTCACGAGGATGTGGACGTGGTCGGGCCGCAGCTCGGTGAGCAACCGGCTGTAGTGCGTGATGGCGATCACCCCGAGGGGCTCGCTGTGCTCGGCGTCGTTGCTGAGCGCCTCGACCCGCCGCGAGCAGTCGCGCAGGGCATCGATGTCGAGGCCCGAGTCGACCTCGTCGAGGATCGCGAACTTCGGCCGCAGCACAGCCAGCTGCAGCGTCTCGTTACGCTTCTTCTCGCCCCCCGAGAGGTCGACGTTGAGCGCCCGCTGCAGGAAGCGTTCGTCGAAGTTGATGCGCCCGGCCTCGGCCCGCATCAGTTCGTCGAGGCCCTCGATGCTGCGACCACGAGCGGCGAAGGCCTCGGCCATCACATCGTGCACCAGCACGCCTGGCACCTCGATCGGGTACTGCATCACCAGGTGCAGACCCGCTGCGGCACGACGCCACGTGGGCATCGCGAGCACGTCCTCACCGTCGAGCGTGACCGTGCCCTCGAGGACCTCGTAGCCGGGCCGGCCCATGAGGACCGACGACAGCGTGCTCTTGCCGGCCCCGTTGGGCCCCATGACGGCGTGGACCTCACCGGAGCGGACGGTGAGGTCGATGCCCCGCAGGATCTCGGTGGTGGTCCCGGCGACGGCGGCTCGCAGGCCACGGATCTCGAGCGTGCTCATGATGCGACCTCTGGGTCGATGGTGGCGTGGGTGGTGGCGCTGGTGGTGGCGTCGGTCATGGCGACCGCGACGTGGACACGGCCGTCGACGACGGTGACCTCGAACACCGGCACCGGCTGGGTGGCCGGGAGGGTGAGGGCCTCACCGGTCGTCAGGCTGAACAGGCTGCCGTGCTTGGGGCACTCGATCTCGCGCTCCTCGCACGAGACCTCGCCACCGGACAGCGAGACCTGACCGTGGCTGCAGATGTCGCCGATGCCGTAGACGTCGTCACCGATGCGTACGAGGGCCACGGCGAACCCCGCCACCTCGACCTTGGTCGCGGTACCGGGCGCCAGATCGTCGAGGGCGCAGACGTCGAGGGCGCTCATCGGTCGTCCCCCAGGTGGAGCTTGGCCGAGACCCGTGCACGCAGCTCGGCCGCGAGATCGCCGGCGGGCAGCTGGGCGAGGACCTCGTCGAAGAAGCCGAGCACCACGAGCCGCTCGGCGATCTGCGGCTCGACGCCGCGGCTCTCGAGGTAGAAGCGCTGATCGGGGTCGATCGGGCCGACCGTCGAGGCGTGGCTGCAGCTGACGTCGTTGGTGCGGATGTCGAGGTTCGGGACGCTCTCGGCCCACGCCCCCTCCGACAGGGTGAGGTTGCGGTTGGTCTGGAAGGCACGGGTGCCCCGGGCCTCCTCACGGATCCTGATGAGACCGGTGTAGACGCTGCGGGCGTGGTCCTGGACGGCACCCTTGAACAGCAGATCGCTGGTCGTGTGCGGGGCCGCGTGGTCCTGGATCGTGCGGAAGTCGTGCATCTGATCGCCACCGGCAAAGTACAGGGCGACCTGTCGGACGTCGGCGCCACGGCCGATCGTGCGCGCCTCGGTGCGCACCCGGGCGTAGTCGCCGCCGAGCGCAACGGTCCCGAGCAGCACGGAGGCATCCCGGTCGGCGGTGGCCTGCTGGTTGCCGATCTGCCAGGTGGTCTCGTCGAGCTCGTTGACGGCGAGGTAGCGCACCCGGGCCGCCGGCCCGGCGCGCAGCTGGAGCACCGGCACCACGAGCGACGGCACGCCCTGGTCGGCATCGGCGACGAACCGCTCGACGACCGTGACCTCGCTGTCGGCGCCGGCGTCGATCAGGAGTCGGGGGAAGACCGCCGTCCCGTCGCCGGCGACGCGGTGGGTGATGAGGATCGGCTCGGGCACGACGGTGCCCGCAGGGATCCGCAGCACCACCGGGGCCATGAAGGCCCGGTTGAGCTCGGCGAAGACATCGGGGGTCTCGTCGGGGAACAGGTCGAACGCGGCGGGATCCGACTCGGCGGCGGCGACCAGCCACGCAGCAGCCGAGTCGCTGAGCTCGGTGTGTGCGGTGGCGGGCCGGAACCGCTCGAGATCGAGGTCGGCGATCCGGCTGTAGCGCCAGATCTCCTCGTCCGCGGTGGGCAGGCTCGCAGCGGCGAAGCGTTCGGCGGCGGCCAGTCGGGCGTCGAGCGCCTCGATCCCGGGGCCGGCGACGTCTCGGACTGCGTCGGGGGTGAACACGGGCACCCGGAAATTCTACTACCGGCGTAGTGGAAATTCCGACCCGGTCAGGCGGAGCGACGTCGTGGGAGCAGGCGCCGCCAGCCACGACGGGCGGTGCGATCGGCCTCGACCTCGGCGCGCACCCGGTCGCCCACCGAGTTCAGGAGCTCCTCGGCGGCGTCGAGCACCGCAGCCGCGCTCCCGTCGTCGAGCCCCGCCGGCTCGGGCGGGGTCGGCGGCACGATCAGCGAGCCGTGGGTCCAGGCCACGTCCGCGAGGCGCCGCTCGTAGCCGCGGCACTGCTCCGGGCAGCGCCATGGAGCGTCGGGGGCGAGGTCGAGGTTGCACTTGCGAACCGTGTCGCCGTTGGCGTACGTCCGGCTCTCGAAGTTCTTGCACTCCGTCCGCATCGGCACGGCGACGAGCCTACGGGTGGGGTCCGGTCAGCCGACCGAACCTTCCATCTGCAGTTCGATGAGCCGGCTCCACTCCACGGCGTACTCCATCGGCAGGGTGCGGGTGATCGGCTCGATGAACCCGTTCACCACCATGCTCATGGCCTGCTCCTCGGAGAGCCCGCGGCTCTGGAGGTAGAAGATCTGCTCGTCCGCAATCTTCGACACGGTGGCCTCGTGCCCGATCTGGGCATCGCGCTCGCCGACCTCCATGTACGGGAAGGTCTTCGAGGTCGAGTCTTCGTCGAGGATCAGGGCATCGCACTGCACGTGGCTCTTGCAGCCGTGCGCGCCCTCGTCGACCCGCACCAACCCGCGGTAGGTGGTGATGCCACCGTCCTTGGAGATCGACTTCGACACGATCTTCGACGACGTGTTGGGCGCGGCGTGGACCATCTTCGCCCCTGCGTCCTGGTGCTGGCCGGCGCCCGCGTAGGCGACCGAGAGCACCTCGCCGGTCGCGCCCTCGCCCACCAGGTACACGCTCGGGTACTTCATGGTGAGCTTGGAGCCGATGTTGCCGTCGATCCACTCCATGTGGCCGTGGGCCTCGACGCGCGCCCGCTTGGTGACCAGGTTGTAGACGTTCGGCGACCAGTTCTGGATCGTGGTGTAGGTGACCCGGGCGTGGGGCTTGACCACGATCTCGACCACCGCCGAGATCGACCGCAACCCCCGCCCATCCAGCCACAACCTCAGCACT
>CAYRXQ010000143.1:0-8031 GCA_964428115.1 uncultured Ilumatobacteraceae bacterium | reverse complement strand
TCGGCAGCATTGATGCCGGCGTGAATTGCGAGGCTGGTCGCTGCGATGTAGCGGCCGGCCTCGATCTCGCTCGCCGCGGCGTCGGCGTACTCCTCCGCCTTGCCCACATACGCACGAACTTGCGCACCCGACACCGGCTTGGTGCGCATCGGCTTAGGCATGCACGCGCTCCATCAGTTGCTCGATCGTGAGGCCGTGGACCACGACGCCGTCTCGCACGACGTCGCGCCACAACGGCGCTCTGCCAGCAAGCTTGGTCCCTGCTTCGTGGTGGGCGACTTCGAGGATCTCGATGCGGTTGCCGGTGATCGCCTGAGCATCGCTCCGCCATTGCTCGATTGCGGTTGCCCAGGCGTCGTCGTCTTCGTCGACTTCGTCGGGCCGCACGACGATGGCGTCGAGATCACTGTGCTCGTCGGCCTCGCCTCGTGCGAACGATCCGAACACGATGACGCTGACCGGCCGTAACGGGAGAGCGGCTGCGGCGGCCCCGATTCGATCCAGCGCAGTGTCGCGTGATCGGGCCAGATCGATGATCGCCTGGGCTGCGACGTTCTCGCGGATCAGCCGGAACTGTGACGACGGAGGAGTCTCGCGCCGTTCCACGAGACCGAGGTCGACTAGGCCGGGCATGACCCGTGATGCTTGAGCCACGCTGACGTCGGCGAGTCGGGCGAGCGTGCTGAGGTTGAGCGCGGCGGTGGTCTGTGCCAGCACTGCGAGTACTCGACCCTGAGCGCCGGGAATGACCGCCTGTACGGGATGCACGAAGTCCACAGCGCCACCGTACCGAACATCGCTCAAAAGTGGAACGAACGTTGCATCGATGAGCGATACGAGTTCCCTCTAGCGGTTTGTCTGGCGGACCGGTCGAGGGCGCTGCCTGGTCAGCGCGCTGTCGGCCGTGGGGCGGCGCGGACGTGCGCTCGTTCGCCGTGGCGTCCGATGAGGCTGAGGAACTCGACGGGTCCGGTGGTGGTGGCGCCGAACCAGTGTGGGGTTCGGGTGTCGAACTCGGCGACTTCGCCGGGTTCGAGGACGAGGTCCTGGTCGCCGAGCACGAGTCGAAGGCGGCCAGACAGTACGTACACCCAGTCGTAGCCTTCGTGGGTTTGCAGGTCGGGCTCGGCGTGGTTGGGTCGCAGGACGAACTTGTACGCCTGGATGCCACCCGCGTGGCGGGTGAGCGGGATGATCGTCGAGCCGTCCCCGTTCTTGATCGGCCGCAGGTTGACGCGGGGATCGCCGGTGCTGGGCGCGTCGACGAGGTCGTCGAGCGTCAGGTTGTAGGCGCGCGCGAGTGGCAGGAGTTGCTCGAGCGTGGGTCGCCGAAGCCCTGCTTCGAGTCGTGACAGCGTGCTCGCTGAGATACCGGTCTCCTCGGCGAGCTCGGTCAGTGTGACGTTGCGTTCGCCTCGGAGTTGTCGCAAGCGATGTCCGAGAGCATCGAAGGTGCGGGCCAGGTGCTCGTCCATCCGACCAGATTGCCAATTGGCAACTCTGATCGCGGATCAGCATCCGTCGGCGCAGCCTTGGGTGTCATCCGAGCCATGACATCAGGAGGCACAACGATGGTGGACACGTTCGACAAGGACTACTGGGAGGCGCACTGGGAGGGCGCCGTCGATCGCGAGCGCGACCGAGGGCTGCTCCCGAATCCGTACCTGGCTCGCGAGATCGGTGACCTACGAGCGGGGTCGGCGTTGGACGCCGGATGCGGTGAGGGCGCCGAGGCGATCTGGCTCGCAGTGACCGGCTGGCGGGTTACCGCAGCAGACATCTCCGCAGCAGCCTTGGACCGTGCCCGTCAGCGGGCAGGCGACGGCGAACGCGCCGGTCGGATCGAGTGGGTCGAAGCAGATCTCGGTGTGTGGGAACCCGATCGTCGGTTCGATCTCGTGATGACGCACTACGCCCACCCGTCCATCGGGCCGCTCGCGTTCTACGAACGCATCGCCGAATGGGTCGCGCCGGGTGGCACGCTGCTCATCGTCGGCCACCTCCACCACCACGACCACAGCGGTGACCGCCGTGGTGACCGCGACCACGGTGGTCGTCCGCCGGAACTGGTGCAGGTCACCGCCGCCGCCGTCACCGAACTCCTCGACCCCGATACGTGGGGCGTCGTCACCGCCGACGAGGCCGCCCGAACGCTGCGAAGTGGTTCGGGCCGCACGGTCGAGCTGCAGGACGTCGTCGTTCGCGCCACGCGCCGCAGCCCCCGGTCGGAGACGTACCGATGAACGACGACACTTCGAGAGCCCGGCCCATCTCCGACATGTCGATGCCCAAGACGGCGACGCGGTGGGGGTGGTCGGGTTCACCAGAGGTAGCCGTCGACGGGTTCCAGTGGTCGTGGCGGGTCGGGGTGGCCGACAGCGGCGAGGACGTCGTGTTCGAGCTGTGTGCAGATGGTGTCGATCGGGACGTCGGTGACTTGGTTGGCGAAGGGTTCGTCGTTCGTTGCGCCGGTCACTGCGAGCACGATGAAGGTCCCGGCGAGGATGAGGGCCAGTGGTGTGGTGAGCCAGACGGCGTCGGGGAGCAGGCCGAGCAGCGCGAAGGGTGCGAGGAGCGCGAAGAGTTCGATGAGGCGGCGGGTGAAGTAGTCGTACTGGCGCAAGGTCGGTGTCGTTGCGATCCGCTCGATGGTGCCCTGGGCGTTGTTGAGCGCGACGAGTTGCGGTTCGGTGGAGATGGGGTCGAACTGGCCGAGTGCGCCGGTTCGGATTCCGTCCTTGATCACCGTGGCGATGTCGATCAGGACCACGTCGGGTCGACGGTCGGTCCGATGCGCAGTCGAGGTGGGTCGTGTGGGACGGGTGGCGGCTGCGAGGGTCCAGGCGAACTCGACGAGCAGGCCACCGATGCGTTGTTGGGCCTCCGTTGCCTGTTCGTCGGTGATGCTCCCGCTGGCCGAGGCGTGGCGAGTGGACGCGATGATCTGGCGGGTGAGTGTGCGCGACGCCACGAGCACGGACTGCCACGCCGCCCGCGCCTCGTTCCAGCGTGCGAAGGCGCTGTTGTTGCGGAACGCGACGAAGATCGCCAGCGCCGCACCGAGTGTCGCGACAACGGGAAACGGCAGGATCAGCCGTCGGTCGTCGGTCACGGTGAACGCAATGGACGCGGCGATCGCCCACACCGCAGCCCAGGCCATCGGTGCGGCGATGTACTCCAGAACCCGTCTCGGGCTGAGGTTTCGCTTGACGATCACGACGGATCGTCGGCGTCCGGTGGCCGCTGGTGCGCGACGAGCACGACGCTGCGGCCGAGCCGACCGTTGAAGGCCAGCAGTCCCCAGTAGCGGGCGGCCTCTTCCAGCAGGGCGGCGTTGTCGAGGCCGTCGATCTCGACCGCGTCGAAGCCCATGTCGGTGGCGAGCCCGGCGACGAGACACCGGGCCGACTCGTCGTCGGACGCGACCGGCAGGAGCGGCCGGTGCCCGTCGGGCAACGGGGGCGCGGGCATGTGCTCGGCACCGAGCACGTTGAACGCCTTGACGACGTGCACTCCCTCCCCGGCGGCGCGAGCCACGACCGATGCTCCGGTGGTCGCGCCGGCGGGCAATGCCTGCCCGAACGGATTCGTGGCGTCGACGAGAACGTCGCCCGTCTCGAGACCCAGTTTCGGGACGACCTCGGCGACCGCGCCGAACGGCACGGCGAGGATCGTGATGTCCGCGCCGACGGCTGCGCCGTCGATGCCGATGCCGGTGTCGTCGCCCGGTGACCGACGTGCCACCCGCACGTCGTGGCCGAGTGATCGCAGGTTCGTGGCGAGCGCCGTACCGACTCGGCCGGACCCGACGACCACCACCGACAGCGATGCGGAGTCGGACACGGTCACCTGCCGAGGGCGTCGATGACGAGCCGGGCTGCAGCCGCACCGGAGTACTGCTGCTGGCCGGTGATCAGGTTGCCGTCGCGCACGGCATGCGCCCGGAAGCGACCGTGGACGACGAAGTTCGTGTCGGCCAACGAGGCGGCCTCGTCCTCGATCCAGAACGGCTGGATGCGCTGCCCCACGAACTCGTCCGCGTAGGCCTCCTCGGAGTTCGCGAATCCGGTCCACGTGCGACCCTTTACGACCAGTTCGCCCTCGGGGGTGGTGGCATCGAGCAGCACGCAGGTGGCATGGCACACCACGGCCGCCACCTTGCCCGCAGCGATGAAGCGACCCACGAGGTCCTTGACCCGTTGGTCGTTGCGGAAGGTGTACATCGGTGCTTGGCCGCCGACGAGGAAGACAGCGTCGAAGGACGACTCGTCGACGTCGCTGAGCGCAGGGGTGGCCTCGACGAGGCGGGCATGCTCGGGACTGGCGATGAAGCCACGGCTGATGAGGTCGTGAGCCGAGTAGCCGGACTGGTCGGAGGGATCAGAGAACGAGTCGGCCATCAGGGCACCGCCGTCGGGACTGGCGATGGTGACCTCGTAGCCGACCTCGGTGAACTCCCAGTACGGGTGGGTGAGCTCCGCCCACCAGAACCCGATCGGCCACCCGGTCTGGGTCGAGGTCGACGGGTTGGACGCCACCATCAACACCCGCTTGGCAGGGCCGTGCACATCGATCGCTGCGGACATTCTGGACCTTTCATTACGTACCAGGAGTGGAATGAAAGTACCGTACTCACGTCCGGGTCCTTTTGCAATACGTCGCTGTCACGTAATGTTCGACCGTGGGAAGTGAGCACAGCGACCGAGCCACCGGAAGGCCGCGGGACGAGTCGATCGACGACGCCGTGCTCGACGCAACGCTGCACCGGCTTGCCAGGGACGGATTCACCGGCTTGTCACTCGCGTCCGTCGCCGCCGACGCCGGCACCTCCCGGCCGGCGATCTACCGTCGCTGGCCCGACAAGGAGTCGCTCGTCGTCGACGCCATTGCCCGTCTGGCCCAGTCAGCGACGCCGCCGGACATCGGGGAGGATCCGTTCGAGGATCTCGTCGCCGAACTCGAGCACTTCCGCCACTGCATCACCGAGGCCGGCGCGTTGCCGGTCGCTGGGCTGATGCTCGGCGACGACGTCAACGAAGCGCTGCGTGCGAAGTACCACGACCTGGTCGTCGTGCCGCGCAGATCCCGCATCCGGGCGTGCCTCCAGCGTGGGATCGACGATGGTTCGCTCGACGCTGACGCAGACGTCGTCATCGCCGGAACCTTCCTCACCGGGTCCTGGTACGCGCTCGCGCTCGCTGGCACCGCCCCACCCGACGACTGGGCACGACGCACCGCCTCGCTCGTCTGGCGATCATGCGGCGGCAGACCGGCTTGATGGTCGCGGTGGCGTCGACGGGGTGTAGTCAGGCGGTGTCGCTCGGCATCTTGCGAAGAGCTCGTTCGGCCACGATCGCGGTGATCGGGACGACCAGGCGGTACGGCCAGCGCAGGAGGCGGCCGGGGATGCGGCTGTGACGTTCCTCCAGTGCGACGCGAGCGCGGAGATGTTCCTTGGGTCCGAGCAGGCTGGCGGGACGTTCGCTGTGCAGCGCGATCGATTCGACGTGCTTCACGTTCTTGTAGCCGTACTGCGCCGGGCTGACGAGCCGGAGCGGGGCGCCGTGTCGCAGGTCGAGGGCGCTGTTGTCGAGTGCCCAGGCGAGCATGACGTCATCGGCGAACAGGTCATCGGTTCGGAAGACGGCTCGGTAGTCGTCTGCGGCGCCGACGACAGCGAAGGGTTCGCGGGGGAGTGGGCCGATGCATGTCGTCCACCATGACGCGAGCGGGATGCCGGTCCACGTCTGGTGACGTGCAGTCCAGGTGGTGACGCAATGGAAGTCGGAGACTCTCGACTCGGCCAGCGCGCTGGAACCCAGGTCGTTGAGGGGGATCTGGATCTCGCCGAGGTCGGCTGAGGTGATGTTGAGGGTCGACCCGGACGTGGACGGAGGTGCGCGGAGCGGGTTGTCCGCGAACCTGGGGAAGTCATCGAGTGCACGTTGGCCGGGCGGTAGATCGTCGGCGCGTCGCGGCCACCAGTGCCGCATCTGGCGCACGACACCGGTCGCCGTCATGGGCGGCGCCGGCGGCCGACGGCGACGAGGATCGCGAGGGCGACGCACAGCGGGTTGTACAGGCGGCGGTTCCACCGCCGGAACGCCGGTGTGGCATCGCCTTTGCCGGTGAGATCGACGGCGATGCCACCCACACCTCGCACCAGCAGCGATGTGGACACGACCGATGCCACCGTTCGGCTGCGGTCGGTGAGCCGACCGGGGCGCCCGCGGGCCGCGCATGCGGTTGCGCCCGCTGCAACCGCGAGCCCAGCGGCGACCGTCGCGCACGCTGCCGGACCTGGCATCGGTCGCCGCCCCACCACCAGGTCGGCGAGCTCGTCCGGGTTGGTCGCCGGCCAGGTCGATCCGGTCGCCCACGATGCATGGAGCGCCGAGGCGCTGGCGAGCGCCGCGACAGCAGTCGATCCTGCTCCGAGCCTCAAGATTTCCGTACGGGGAAGTATGGACATAGTGCATACGATACCGTATGGATCCGTGGAGACACGCGCAACGAGACATGCGAACACCAAGGTCGGCAAGGACGACTGGACCAGGGCAGCCCTCGAGGTCATCGCGGTCGAGGGTGTCGTCGGAGTGAAGGTCGAGTCGCTGGCCGACCGCCTGGGGATCACCAAGGGCAGCTTCTACTGGCACTTCGCCAACCGCCACGACCTCATCGAGGGTGCGCTCGAGCTGTGGTATCGACTCGCGACCGCTGAGGTCATCGAGCGGCTCGACCGTATCGACGATCCCGAGCGGCGGCTGCGGGCGCTCTTCGCCGAGTCGTTCGGTGACGTCGTGGACGGACCCATCGACGCGCTGCTGGTCGGCCAGGCCGATGACCCCCTCGTCGGCCCGACGGTCATCCGGGTTACGGCCGAGCGCCTCGAGTTCCTGACCAGGACGTACCGCGATCTCGGGTTGCCGCGCGAACGAGCAGCAGCGCGTGCGCGCCTGGCGTATGCCGCATACCTCGGGATTGGTCATCTCCGCCGGATCCCCGGCGGCGCTCCATCGACCGCCCGCGAGGAGAAGGCTCTCGATCACCAGCTCGAGATCCTCCTGACGAAGTAGCTGGGTCCCCCTCGGGCACGAATGGCTTCGATCCCGCTCGTCGCCGCTGCAAGCCGACTCACCCCACGCCCAGCACACCCTGCAACGGTGCCTGCCTCTTTGCGGGTGCGCGGTCCGGCACGTTCAACGGTTGCCCGGGCGAACCCTGCCGCGTCGCGGTGAACGGTGTCGGAGGCCCCGGTACGTCGGGTCGGTTCCCATGTCGTGAGGTACCCGTCCATGGCGCACCGTCCGACGCTCCGCAACACCCGGTGCTCACAGCGTGCCGGGACGCAGAACGGGCACAGAGCTGGGCTGTTCAGTCAGGCGGGGGTATATGCGATTGGTCCGCTGGAGCGGACGTTGACGCACAGCGCTGAAAGGGACCTTCGGCTCTACACGCTCGACGCGATAGGTAACAGCATTACCTACATGGCCGAAGGGTTGAGTGACACGGACCTCGAGTTGTTCGGCTCGGTCCTGGTGTTCACGCAGCAGCTCATGTCGCGGGCAGACGGCTTTCTCGAGCCGTTCGGATTGACGAGCCGACAGTGGTTGCTGCTCGCGGTGCTCGACAAGCGATTCCCGGGGTCGGCCCCGAGCATCTCGGAAGCGACCGCTGTGTTCGGCACCTCCCGTCAGAACGTGAAGCAGGTGGCGCTGCAGCTCGAGCGTCGAGGCTGGCTCCGGGTGGAACCCGACCCGGACGATCGGCGGATCCTGCGTCTCGTCCTGACCGACAAACGTGCCGTCTTCGACGACCCCGCGGTTCAGGCAGACCAGACGGCGTTCATCCTGTCCGTGTTCGGCGGGCTCAACCCGGGCGAGCGACGCAGCTTGCTCAACATGGTCACCACGTGCATCGCCGGTCTGTCGTCCGCCCTCGACCTCCCACACACCACCTCGTCCGCAGGAGGGACATCATGAGAACACTGATTCGTTGGACCGTTGGCCTGATCGTGGTCATCCACGGCCT
>CAYRXQ010000142.1:0-8094 GCA_964428115.1 uncultured Ilumatobacteraceae bacterium | reverse complement strand
CTCGTCGCAGCCCGCTCCGCCAAGCTCTCGGCCCGCTTCGTGAAGATGGGCATCGTGCCCGAGCTCGCCTCCTCGCACTTCCTGGTCGCCCGCTGCGGCTGGGGCGCGGCGTCGTGGCTGACGCTCAGCGGCGCGACGATCCTCGGCGAGGAGGCAGCTGCGATGCGCCTTGTCGACCGGGTGGTCGACGACGGCGAGGCGCTCGATGCGGCGATCGCGGATGCCCGGCTCCTGGCCGAGAACCCGCCGGCGGCGGTCCGAGCGGCCAAGCGGCTCCTCACCGAGAACGCCAGCGAGACCGACCTGCGGGCGGTGCAGCGCCGCGAGATGGAGTCGCTCGAGGTGCAGTACCGCAGCCCCGAGCACCACGAGGCCGTGCGGGCGTTCCTCGAGAAGCGCGCCCCCGACTTCCGCAACCTGCCGCGCTGATCAACGGCTGATCAACCGCTGATCAAGCCCACCGCCTGCTCGAGCAGGCTCACGGTGTGGGCGTGGAGCTGGTCGCCGGTCTCCTTGGGGGCCAGGCCGGCGCAGGCCCGCGCATGGGTCCCCTCGAGGATCAGACCGAGTCGGTAGCAGGCGAGCACGCGGAACCACGGCACGTCGTCGAGCGGGCGGTCGACGCGCGTCGCGTAGCGCTCGACCACCTCGGTGGGATCGGGCAGTCCGTCCAGCCCTGCCCCCACCGACACCCCCTGCGACGAGGGCCAGGTCGCGAGCAGGTGGCCGAGGTCGAGCAGCGGATCACCGACGGTCACGAGCTCCCAGTCGACGATCGCCGCGAGCCGCGGCGCGTCGTAGCGGAACATGACGTTCGAGAAGTGGAAGTCGCCGTGCATCAGCCCGGGACGGACGTCGGTGGGCCGATGCGCGTCGAGCCAGGCACCGACCTCGTCGACGCCGGGGATGTCGGGGCCCGGGTACCCGGGGAGCTCCGAGTACGAGTCGAGCTGCTTGCGCCACCGACCGACCTGACGCTCGACCCAGCCGTCCCATCGCCCGAGGTCGCCCAGCCCGACCGCCACGTGGTCGACGCCGGCGAGTGCACCGATGGCGTCGGCCATCGACAGCCCCATCGAGTGCCGCCACGTCGGATCGCTGGCGTAGGGCTCGGGCAGGCCCAACGTCGCGTTGAACCCGTGCACCGGCTCCATCAGGTAGAACGCGGCGCCCAGCACGGTCTCGTCGGGCTCGGCCGCGATCAGCCCGGGGTGCGGCACGTCGGTGTCGGCGATGGCGCCGAGCACCCTCGCCTCGCGACGCATGGTCTCGTCGGAGTTGGCCCGCTTGTGCACCGGCGGCCGACGGAGCACGTAGGTCCGACCACTCCGGTCGAACCGCAACAGGACGTTCTGCGTGCCACCGGCGATCAGCTGGGGCTGTTCGATCGGCACGTCACAGAGACCCCGACCGTCCATCCAGCGAGCCAGCACGTCGAGGTCGACCCCGGGGATCTCGATCTCCGCCACGGGTCGACCGTAGTGGTCGGGTCGCGGACCGGACGTGTCCGTGATGCCGTCGGAGCCTCGTCGGGCCGACCAGACTGAGCCGATGCCACCGGCCGAGCGCTCCCCGTGGCGTGCGCTCGCGCGTGGCACCAGGTGGGTCGCACGGTGGCTCGCGCTCGGCGCCGTGGTCGGCCTGCTGGCCGGCGCGTCCTCCGCGCTGTTCCTCGAGACCCTCGCCTGGGTCACCCGGACCCGGGTGCAACAGCCGTGGCTGCTCTGGCTGCTGCCGCTCGCCGGGTTCGCGATCGGGTGGGTGGCCTGGAACCACGGCCGCAGCGTGGCCGGCGGCAACAACCTGATCCTCGAGCAGATCCATGCCCCGAGCGCCTGGATCCCGCGCCGCATGGCACCGCTCGTCTACCTGTCGACCCTCGTCACCCACCTCTTCGGCGGATCGGCGGGGCGGGAGGGCACGGCGATCCAGATGTCGGGCAGCCTCACCGAGATCGTCTCGCGGCGTGTGGTCCACGTGTCGGCGCACGACCGGCGGATCCTGTTGGTCGCGGCGATCGCCGGCGGCTTCGGCGCGGTGTTCGGCGTGCCCCTGGCCGGCGCCGTGTTCGGCCTCGAGGTGCAGTCCCTCGGGCGGATGCGGGCCGAGGCAGCACTACCGGCGCTCGTGGCCTCGGTGGTCGGCGATCAGGTCGTGCGCGGGCTCGACGTGCCCCACACCCTCACCCCGGTGCTCCCGCAGCTCGACCTCGACGTGGCGCTGATGGCTCGGGTCGCCCTGGCCGGGGTGGTGTTCGGGCTCGCCGCCGTGGCGTTCGTGCAGGCCATCCGTCTCGTCCGCCGGGTGATGGCGCGGCTGATCACCTGGCCCCCGCTGCGGCCCGCCGTCGGCGGTGCGGTCGTGGTCGGCCTGACCTACGCGGTCGGCACCCGGGACTACCTCGGGCTGTCGCTCCCCCTGCTCACCCAGTCGCTCACGGCCGGGTCGTCGGTCGTGGCCCTCGCGTTCGCCTGGAAGCTGGTGTTCACGGCGATCACGTTGGGGTCGGGGTTCCAGGGCGGCGAGGTGACGCCGTTGTTCGTGATCGGAGCGACGCTCGGCGCGGTCCTCGGCGACGCGCTGGGCGCGCCCGTGGCCGTGTTCGCCGCGATGGGCTTCGTCGCGGTGTTCGCCGGCGCCACCAAGACGCCGATCGCCTGCACCGTCATGGGGCTCGAGCTGTTCGGCACGGGCGCCGCGGTGCCGATCGCGCTCGCGTGCCTGCTCGCCTACGTGGTGTCCTCCGATCACGGCATCTACTCGGGCCAGCGCCGCCGCGCCCCGATGCTGCGACGGGCCACCGGCTGACCCTCACTCACCGCGGAAGTTCGGCTCCCGCCGCTCGAGGTGCGAGCGCACGCCCTCCATGTGGTCCTCGGTCTCCCACAGCACGTCGCCGAGGGCCTGCTGGTACTCCCCGAGGATCCGCCAGTCCATCGTGAACCCCTGGTGCATGGCGCGCTTGATGGCCCGCTGCGCCAGCGGTGGCCCCGCAGCGATCCGACGGGCGAGCACGAGCGCCTCGTCGAGGGCCGTGCCGTCGGGGACGACCGAGGAGACCAGGCCGAGTCGCAGGGCCTCCTGGGCGTCGACCAGGTCACCGGTGAGCGTCAGCTCGTAGGCCTTCGAGAGCCCGACGAGTTGGCGCAGCACGAACGTGCCGCCGATCGTGCCGACCACCCCACGCCGGACGTAGTACCACCCGAACTTCGCCGACTCGGCCGCGATGCGGATGTCGCAGTACAGCGCGATGTCCATGCCGTAGCCGACGGCAGGCCCGTTGACGGCCGCGACCGTCGGCTTCTCCAGACCGAACAGCACGTCGAGCGACTTCTCGCCGGCCTTGATGCGGTTGATCTTGCGCCGACGCTGGTGATCTCCGCGATCTTCGGCGAGGAAGATCTCGCTGAAGTCGTCACCGGCGCAGAAGCCCCGACCCGCGCCGGTGACCACGAGGCAACGCACCGCATCGTCGGCACGGACCTCGGCCAGCACCTCGAGGATGTCGTCGGTGGTCTGCGGCCGCAGGGCGTTCATGACCTGCGGCCGGTTGAGCGTGAGCACCGCGACGCCGTCGTCGCCGACCTCGTAGATGACGTCGCGGTCGCTCATGAGCCCGACCCGGCGCTCAGCGCTGGGTACCGACCTTGAGGTCCTTGAAGGCCACGTCGCGGTCGACGGCGGGCTCGCGCGGCAGGCCGAGGACCCGGTCGCCGATGATGTTGCGCTGGATCTCGTCGGTGCCGCCGGCGATGCTCGCGGCGAACGAGCCGACGATCATCCGCGACCACTGGTCGACCTTGTCGCCCTCCTCGAACGCGGCCACGTCGGTGCCGAAGACCTCGCCGATGAGCGTCCGCATCATGCGCGAGATCTTGGCCCCGTGCAGCTTGCCGAGCGATCCACCGGGCCCGGGCGCCTTGCCGGCCTTGAGCTCGGCGCGGGTGCGCATCGCGACCATCGACTTGGTCGTCTCCTCGCAGTACAGGCGCATGAGGTCCTGGCGTAGCACCGGGTCGGAGATCACGCCGCGACGGGTCGCATGGTCGATCAGACGGTCGGCGTTGGGGTGGCTGACGCCCGAGGACGAGCCGGTGCCGATCGCGACGCGCTCGTACATGAGCATCGCCGTGGCCTGGTTCCAGCCGTTGTTGAGCTCGCCGAGGAGCCAGTCGGCCGGGATCCGGGTGTCGGTGAAGAAGACCTCGTTGAAGTGCTTGCCGCCATCGATCTGGTGGATCGCGCGGATCTCGACCGACGGGTCGCGCATGTCGACGATGAACATCGAGATGCCGGCGTGCTTGGGGGCGTCGGGGTTGGTCCGGGCGATGATCACCCCGTAGTCCGACAGGTGAGCGAGGGTGGTCCAGACCTTCTGTCCGTTGATGATCCACTCGTCGCCGTCGCGCTCGGCGCGGGTCTGCAGGCTGGCGACGTCGGAGCCGGCCCCCGGCTCGGAGAACAGCTGGCACCACACGTTCTCGGCCGAGATGTTCTTGCCGAGGAAGCGCTCCTTGATGGCCGGCGCGCCGAAGTCGTTGAGCACCGGCAGGCACATGCCGTGGCTGATCGTCAGCTCGTTGGTCATGTCGGGGTAGTTGCCGCACTCCTCGCGCCAGATCCGCTCGTGGGCCCGGGTGAGACCGGCACCGCCGAACTCCTTCGGGTAGATGATGCCCGCGAGGCCGGCTGCGGCGAGCTTGCCCTGGAACTCCTTGGCGATCGCCATGGTGGAGGCGCCCCGGTCCTCCTGGCGGTTGACCTCGGCGGGGATGCCGGTGGCGTGCTCGTCGAGGAACGCCCGGCAGCGAGCGCGAAAGGCCTCGGCCTCCTCGGCGGTCAGGACGGCGGTGTCGGTGGTGCTCATGGGTTCCCTCGTTCGCAGGTGGACTTCGCGCAGATTAGGGAGCCGGCGCTGCGGGGAACGGATCGGGCACGACTGTCAGACCCCCGCCGTATCGTCCGCCCCATGCGGATCCTGCACACGAGCGACTGGCACCTCGGGCGCAGCTTCGGCCCGATCTCGCTCCTCGACGACCAGGCGGCGTTCGTCGACGAGCTGGTCGAGGTGGTCGAGAGCGAGCGCGTCGAGCTGGTGGTGATCGCCGGCGACGTGTACGACCGCGCCGTCGCCCCGACCGAGGCCATCGCGCTGTTCCGCGAGTCGCTCGAGCGACTCCGCGACGCCGGGCCACGGATCGTCGTCATCACCGGCAACCACGACGGCGCCGACCGCGTCGCTCCCTACGGTGGGCTCGCCGACCGGGCCGGCGTGTTCGTTCGCGGCGGCTTCGCCACGGTCGGCGAGGTGCTCACCCTCGACGTCGACGACGGTCAGCTCGACGTCCTCCCGTTGCCGTTCCTCGACCCCGTCCTCGCGCCCGTCCCGCCGGAGCCCACCGAGCCGGCGGGGTCCGACGCCACGATCCGGCCGCGCCACTCCCACGAGTCGGTGCTGCGCTGGGCGATCGGGCAGACCACCGTCCACCGTCGCTCGGCCCGCTCGCTCGCGATCGCCCACGCCTTCGTCGCCGGTGGATCGGCGAGCGACTCCGAGCGCCTGCTGAGCGTCGGCAACACCGACCGCGTCGCTGCCGACGTGTTCCACGGCTGTTCCTACACCGCGCTCGGGCACCTCCACCGCCCGCAGCAGGTGCGCGAACTCCCGTTGCGCTACTCCGGCAGCCCGCTCCCCTACTCCTTCTCCGAGACACACCCGAAGAGCCTGACGATGGTCGAGCTCGACGCACGCGGAACGGCCACCATCCACGAACTGCCGATCCGCTCGGGCCGCCGAGTGCGCACGATCAGCGGAACCCTCGACCAGCTCTGCGCCCGACCCGTGCACGACGCCGTCGACTGCTTCGTGCGGGCCCGGCTCACCGACACCGGTGCGGTGCTCGACGCCAGGTCGCGCCTGGCCGCGGTCTACCCGCACATCGTCGAGATCGAGCTCCCATCGGTGCGCAGCGGCCCCACCGGGCCGGGGCCCGACGCCGATGCGCTGACACCCCGCGACCTCGCGCTCGCCTTCTGGGAGGACCAGACCCAGGGGGCGGCGACTCCCGAGGTCGACGCGCTGCTGAGCGATGCGCTCGAGGTGGCGGCCCGCTCCCTCGAGGAGGCAGCTCGATGAGGCCGTTGCACCTGCGTCTGACCGCCTTCGGGTCGTATCCCGGCACCGAGGAGGTCGACTTCACCCGCCTGAGCGAGCACGGTCTGTTCCTGGTCACCGGTCCCACCGGTTCGGGCAAGACCACGGTGTTCGACGCGATGGTCTACGCCCTCTACGGCGACGTCCCGGGCGCCCGACCCGAGACCGAGGTCCGCTCACACCACGCCCCGCCCGACCGGCCGACCTCGGTCGAGCTCACCTTCGAGGTCGACGGTGGCCGGTTCCGGGTACGGCGAACGGCCCCCTGGGAGGCGCCCAAGCAGCGCGGCCCCGGATTCACCCCGCGCCCGGCCGGCGCCGAGCTGTACCGCCTGCACCCCGACGGCACCGAGGAGCCGCTCGCGGGCCAGGTGCGCGACTGCACCGCTCGCTGCGAGGCGCTGGTCGGTCTCGACGCGGTCGAGTTCCAGCAGGTCGTGCTGCTCCCCCAGGGCAAGTTCACCTCGTTCCTGCTCGCCAACTCGACCAACCGCGCCCCGCTGCTGCGCCAACTGTTCGGCGGCGATCGCTACCAGCGCGCCACCGCGCACCTGGTGGAGTCCGCCAGGCGTCTGCGCGACGAGGTGGCCGGGGTCGACCAGCGCATCGACCACCACCTCGCCAACGCCCGCTCCGAGCTCGCCGAGCTGCTCGTCCTCGACCTCGACCTCGACGCCGACTCCCCAGGGGCCGCGGCCGAGATGGTCGACCTCGATCGACTCGATCTCGAGGCACTCACGGCGCTCCTGGTCGCGCAGCGCGAGCGCCAGCGGGTCGCGCACTGCGAGCTCGAGGATCTCGCGTCCCGCGCCGAGGCCGCTGCAGAGGCGCTGCGGGTGGTCGAAGACCGTCAGCAGCGGTTCGACCGGCGAGCCGAGCTGCGCGAGTGCGCCACCGACCTCGGCGCGCTCGCCGACCAGCGGCGCGACGAGGCCGAGCGCGTCGAGCAATCGGCGCGCACTCGCCCCGTCGTGCTCGCGCTCGACGACCGAGACGAGGCCGAGCGCGCACTGGCGCGAGCAGACCGGCACCTCGCCGATCTCCGCGAGCGCGTCGTCGCCGAGGCCGTCATCGCCCTCCCCGATGTCGACGTCAGCGATCCGACGGTCATCTCGGTCGCAGCGCTCGGTCCCCTGGCGGTCCGCGGTCGCACCGAGGTCGAGCGCGCCTGCGGTCTGCTCGAGGCCGCGGCCACCGCACGTGACGCTGCCCGCGGTGCCGCGGACGCCGTCGCCGACGTCGACGTCGAGCGGGAGCGCCGCGCCAACGCGCACGAACAGGCCCGAGTTGCGCTCGCCAACGCCGTGGCCGAGCGCGATCGCACCGACGCCGTCGCCCGCGAGCTCGGTCGACGCGAGGCCGCGGTCGATGCCGCGGTCACAGCGCTTCGACAGCGGCGCGAGCTCGACGTGCGCTCCGACGAGCTCGAGCGGGCCCGGACCCGCGAGCGCGAGACCGGGCGCGAGGCCGACGAGCACTTCGCCGCCTTCGTCGCTGCGGCGGCCGCCCGCTTGGCCGACGCACTGCACGACGGCTCACCGTGCCCGGTGTGCGGCAGCGAGGTGCACCCCGCGCCCGCCGCGACCGATCCGACCGCCGACGCGATCACCCTCGAGGCGGTCGACCAGACCCGCCGGGCCCATCAGCAGGCTGCCGCCGAGGTGGCCACCCTCACCGGAACGTGCGCTTCGCTGCGCGAGCACCTCGGTGAGCTCGCCGGGCGCTCCCTCGCCGAGCTCGACGCCGAGCGCGTCGAGGCCGAGCGAGCCCGTGCCGAGGCCGCGTGCGCCGCCGCCACGCTCGACGTGCTGCGCCAGCGCTGCACCGACCTCGCCGACGCGGTCACGGCCGCCGCCGAGGCACAGGCGACCGCCGCGGCCGTGCTCACCCACGCCATCGGCGAGGCGGAGCGCGCGGCGCGGGCCGCCACCGCCACGGCC
>CAYRXQ010000141.1:4953-8196 GCA_964428115.1 uncultured Ilumatobacteraceae bacterium | reverse complement strand
GAACGGGCGATCGCCATGCGCAGGGCGCCGGCCTGACCGCTCACACCGCCGCCGTGGATCGAGGCGTCGACGTCGTAGGTCTCTTCGCTGTCGGCGACGCGGAGCGGCTCGGAGACCACCATCCGCTGGGCGGCCGTCGGGAAGTACACCTCGAAGGGGCGGCCGTTGATGGTGAGCTGTCCGGTGCCGGGGCGCAGGCGGGCGCGTGCGACGGCCCGCTTGCGGCGGCCCGTGGACTGGGTGAGCGGTGCGGTGGCCATGGGTCTGGTGCTTCCTGTCGCGATGGTCAGCGGGCCTTGGCGCCCGGGAACTCGATGGGCGTCGGCGCCTGTGCCGAATGCGGGTGCTCGGGGCCGGCATAGACCTTGAGCTTGGTGATCATCTGGCGACCGAGCGGGCCCTTGGGCAGCATGCCCTTGACGCTGCGACGCACCGCGTCCTCGGGCTTGCGGGCCAGGAACTCGGCGAAGGTCTCGGACTTGATGCCGCCCGGGTACCCGCTGTGGCGGTAGAGCTGGTGGCGCTCGGCCTTGCCCGAGGTCATGACGACCTTGGAGGCGTTCACGACGACCACGTGGTCGCCGGTGTCGATGTGCGGTGCGAACACCGGCTTGTGCTTGCCACGCAGCAGGCGTGCGACCTCGGTGCACAGGCGACCGAGGACCATGCCCTCGGCATCGACCACGTGCCACTCGCGCTGGATCTCACTGGCTTTCGGGGTGTACGTACGCATCGAACCGCTTCTCACGAGACCTGGGGGCGGGACGGCGTGGCGTCTCGGGCTGCATCCGAGGTGCACCGGACGACCCGCCGTATGAACCGGATCAGGATAGGGGCGCGCGCACCGCACCAGCAACCAGGCGCGTGAGCCAGCCGGCGATCCGTTCCGCGAGGGCCGTCGTCGAGAACTGCTCCTCGACCGACCGCCGACAGGCCCGCCGGTCGATCTCCCCGATGCGGCCGACCGCGGCGACGAGCCCGTCGACGTCGTCGGGATCCACCAGGAAGCCGGTGACGCCGTGCCGGACGATCTCGGCCGGACCGCCGCGTCGGTACGCGATCACGGGCACACCGCAGGCCATCGCCTCGACGGCCACGTTGCCGAACGCCTCGATCCACTTGGGCGTCATCACGAGCGCCGCGGCACCGCCGATGGCCGCCTGCAGGTCGTCGGTCGCGAGGAAGCCCTCGTAGGACAACGAGGCCTCGGGGTGACCCGCGAGCACTGCGTCCCAGTGATCGCGGTCCTGCAGGAGGCCCCAGACGCGCACCGGCAGCCCGGTCCGCGTCGAGAGTGCGGCCACGTCCTCGAGCCCCTTCTCGGGCGAGATGCGCCCGACGCACGCGAGCCACGGCGGGTCCTCGGCGCTGGCGCGCACGTCGTAGCGCTCGACGGCGATCCCGTTGCCGACCACCTCGAACCGGTCGCCGACCGCATAGGTGTCGGCCTGGGCCCGGCTGTGCACCGCGACCGACCCCGGCGCGGCGTCGACGAGCCGGGTGATCGCCGCGTCCATGGCCTCGTTCACCGAGCCCATGCTCACCAGGTGGGCGACCGGCACCCGCAGGAACGGGGTGAGGTACATCGGCAGCCAGTCGTAGGCCAGGTTGACGACCACGTCGAAGCGGTCCTGCTCGGCCCGGACCAGATCCCACATCGCGGCCAGCACCGAGGTCGGCGGCATCGTGATCGGCTCGTCGCGGCCGAGCACCTGGCTGCTGGTCTGCCACGCGCCCTCCACCTGGTGGACCACCGAACCCACGTGCAGCGACCCCGCCGGTGCGACGACCTCGACCTCGTGGCCGAGCCCGGTCAGGCCGTACACGAGCCCGTGCAGCGTGAGCTCCACGCCGCCGCCGATGCCCGATCCGAGTGGGCCCACGGGTGTGGAGCAGAGCAGGATCCGCATCGCTCCGGTCTACACCCGGTGGTCCCAGCGTGTCCCGTCGTACCCGACCTGCCACAGCACGAGGCCCTGCGGTGGCGCCACCTTCCCCGCCGCAGACCGATCGCGGGCTCGCAGCATGGCGGTCACATCGGCCGGTCGGTGCGTACCGAGGCCCACGTCGACGAGCGTGCCGACGATGCTGCGCACCATCTGATGGCAGAACGCGGTGGCACGGATCTCGAAGCGCAGCATCGGGCCGTCCTCGAGCCGCTCCCACCGCATGTCGAGCACCCGGCGCACGAGCGAGGGTGCGGTGCCGTCGGGGAGCGCGTCGGGTCGTCGGCAGAAGGTGGCGAAGTCGTGCTCCCCCACCAGTGGGTCGCCGGCCGCCTGCATCGCCCACAGGGCCAACGGTCGCGGTACGTGCCACGAGGTCCGCGCCGCCAGCGGATGCGGCGCCGGGTCGTTCCAGACGTGGTAGCGGTACTGCCGCCAGGTGGCCGAGAACCGGGCATCGAAGCCGTCGTCGGCCCACTCGGCCGACCGGATCGACAGGTCGGGGCCGCAGAGCTTGTTGACCCGGCGGGCCAGCCCCGCGAGATCGGTGTCGGCGGGCAGGTCACCGCTGACGACCTGACCCCACGCGTGGACCCCGGCGTCGGTGCGCCCGGCGCCGGTGAGCGCGACGGGCGTCCGGACGATCATCGACACGGCCGCCGTGAGGTCGCCCATGACGGTGCGCACCCCGGGGTTCGCCGCGAAGCCGTGGAACCCGGTGCCCTCGTAGGCGAGCAGCAGCCGGACGCGACGACGGGCCGGGCGTTCGCCCGACCCGTGCTCGTCCATTGGTCTGGTCCAGCTCGTCTGCTGGGTGGGAGGTGGTCGATCCGCAGGGATCAGACCAGCTCGATGCGCGCCATCCGGGCGTTGTCGCCCTCGCGGTTGCCGAGCTTGAGGATGCGGGTGTAGCCGCCGTTGCGCTCGATGTAGCGGGGGGCGACGTCGTTGACCAGCTTGTGGGTCATCTCGCGGTCGCCGAGGTAGCCCTGGATCTGGCGGATGCGGTGGACCCGCATCGGACCGTCCTGGGCCTTCTTGGCCTTGGTGATGAGCTTCTCGGCCACCGGCCGGAGGGCCTTGGCCTTGGCCTCGGTGGTCACGATCGCCTCCGCGGCGAACAGCGACGCTGCGAGGTTGGCCATCATGAGGCGCTGGTGGGCGGCATCGCCGCCGAAGCTGCGTGCACGGCGTGGGGTCGGCATGTCTGACTCTTTCGTCTCCGTCGCTCGGTCGGTGGAACTCAGCCCCGAAGGGTGAGGCCCCGCTCGTCGAGCTTCTCTTTCACTTCGTCCAG
>CAYRXQ010000141.1:0-4943 GCA_964428115.1 uncultured Ilumatobacteraceae bacterium | reverse complement strand
GGCCTTGGCTTCGGTGGTGACGATGGCCTCGGCGGCGAACAAGGACGCGGCGAGGTTGGCCATCATGAGGCGCTCGTGGGAGGAACTCCCTCCGAAGGAGCGGGCGCGGCGTGGGGTGGGCATGGCTGGTGTCTCCGAACTGGATGTGGCGTGTGTGCTCAGCCGCGCAGCGTGAGGCCGCGCTCGTCGAGCTTCTCTTTCACTTCGTCCAGGCTCTTCTGCCCGAAGTTGGTGATGTTCAACAGGTCGTCTTCGGTCTTGGTGAGGAGCTCACCGATGGTGTTCACCTGCGCCCGCTTGAGGCAGTTGCGCGGTCGCTCGGAGAGGTCGAGGTCCTCGATCGGCAGGTCGAGGTCGGGCGAGCTCGTGGTGGTGTCGACGACCTCGCCGAGCTCGAGGCCCTGGGGCTCCTCGCTCAGGTTGGCGACGAGATCCACCAGCGATCGCAGGGTCGCTCCGGCCGAGGCCAGGGCCTCGCTCGGGGTGATCGACCCGTCGGTCTCGATCTCCATGACCAGGCGGTCGTAGTTGGTCGACTGCTCGACGCGGGTCGGCTCGACCTCGAACGTCACCCGACGGACCGGTGAGTAGATCGCATCGATCGGCACGACGCCGATGGTGCGGGTCTCGATCTCGCGCTGGCTCGAGGCGTAGCCGCGGCCCTGCTCGACGGTGAGGTCGATCGCGAGGCGGGCCTTGCCGTTGAGCGTCGCGATGGGCAGCTCGGGGTTGAGGATCTCGACGTCGGCCGGGCACTCGATGTCGCCCGCCGTGACGTTGGCCGGGCCGCGCACGTCGAGACGCAGGCTCACCGGCTCGTCGATCGCCGAGGTGACCACGACGTCCTTGAGGTTCAGGATGATGTCGGTGACGTCCTCGGCGACACCGGCGATGGTGTCGAACTCGTGGAGGGCGTCGTCGAAGCGGACCGCCGTGATGGCGGCTCCGGGGATCGACGAGAGCAGGGTGCGCCGCAGCGAGTTGCCGAGCGTGTGGCCGAAGCCGGGCTCGAGCGGGCCGACCGCGAACTTCTGCCGGTTCTGTTCTTCCTCGCCGATGGGTTCGACGGTGGGGCGCTGCATGACGAGCATGGGGCGGCCGGGTCCTTTCTGGCGACGTGAGGCGCTGGTGGTCGGAGGCGTACGGTCGAGGGGCCCGAGGGCCCGCCGATCACTTCGAGTAGAGCTCGACGATCAGCTGTTCACGCACGGGCACGTCGATGTGCTCGCGCTGAGGGAGATCGCGCACGGTGACCTGCTTGCCGCCGTCACCGGTCTCGAGCCAGCCGACGACGTTGCGGTCGAGGGTGTCGATGTTGTGCTGGATGACGATCATCTGCTGCGACTTGGGCGACAGGCTGACGACGTCACCCTTGCGGACTCGGGCGCTCGCGATGTCGAGGCGCTTGCCGTTGACCAGGATCAGACCGTGGTTGACGAACTGGCGGGCCTGCGGGCGGGTGGATGCCCAGCCGGCGCGGTACACGACGTTGTCGAGCCGCATCTCGAGGAGCCGGAGCAGGTTCTCGCCGGTGGGGCCCTGGAGCCGGTTGGCCTCGTCGTACGTCTTGCGGAACTGCCGCTCGAGCACGCCGTAGATGAACTTGGCCTTCTGCTTCTCCTGGAGCTGCGCCAGGTACTCGCTGCCGGCGTTGCGGCGGCGGGTCCGGCCGTGCGTCCCGGGCGGGAACGGACGACGCTCGAGGGCCTTGCGGCCCTTCTCGTTCTCGAACACGTTCACGCCGAGGCGACGCGAGACGCGGACCTTCGGACCGGTGTAACGAGCCATGGTGGATCAGCCCCTCCGGCGCTTTGGCGGCCGGCAACCGTTGTGGGGGACGGGCGTGACGTCCTTGATGGAGGTGACCTCGATGCCCGTGTTCTGGATGGAGCGCACGGCGGTGTCGCGGCCGGAGCCCGGCCCCTTGACCTGCACCTCGACGCGGCGGAGCCCGTGCTCCATCGCGGCGCGAGCAGCGCGCTCGGCGGCGAGCTGCGCGGCGAACGGGGTGGACTTGCGCGACCCCTTGAAGCCGACGGCGCCCGAGGAGGCCCACGAGATGACGTTGCCCTCGGTGTCGGTGATGGAGACGATCGTGTTGTTGAACGAGCTCTTGATGTGCACGACGCCCGTCGTGACGTTCTTGCGATCGCGCTTGCGGGGGCGGCGCCCACCCGGCTTCGGCTTGGCCATTACTTCCTCACAGCCTTCTTCTTGTTGGCAACGGTGCGCTTGGGGCCCTTGCGGGTCCGGGCATTGGTGTGGGTGCGCTGCCCACGGACGGGGAGGCCCTTGCGGTGCCGCACGCCCTGGTGGCACCCGATCTCGATCTTGCGCTTGATGTCGGTCTGGACGTCGCGACGCAGGTCACCTTCGATGGTGAGGTGCTCGTCGACGTAGCCGCGGATCCGGCTCACCGCGTGCGAGGTGAGGGAGGGGACCGTGGTGGTGGGTTGGAGGTCGCCCGCGGTGGATGTGGTATGGGCAGGGGGGAGGGCGATGCCGAAGATGTAGGTCAGCGAGATCTCCAACCGCTTGTCGCGGGGGATGTCGACGCCGGCGATTCGTGCCATGGGGTGGTGTGCCTTCCCTTACTCTCAGCAGTTCCTGCTCAACCCTGCCGCTGCTTGTGGCGCGGGTTCTCGCAGATGACCATGACGCGACCGTGCCGGCGGATCACCTTGCACTTGTCGCAAATCTTCTTGACGCTCGGTCGGACCTTCACGGGGCTGCCTTCGATTGTTGGATTACTTGTAGCGGTACGTGATGCGACCTCGGGTGAGGTCGTAGGGGGTGAGCTCCACCTGCACTTTGTCGCCGGGCAGAATGCGGATGTAGTGCATCCTCATCTTGCCGGAGATGTGGGCCAACACCTTGTGGCCATTCTCCAGTTCGACGCGGAACATGGCATTCGGCAGTGACTCCACGATCGTGCCTTCGAGCACGATGGCGTCTTCTTTCGGCTTCGGCAGAGGAGTTCTCCGTTCTCGATGCACCCGGCACGACACCGGACGACTGCGACGGGGGGACCCCGGACCGCGAGCGGCCGAATCGGGGAACAAACCGACTCGCGATCCTACCGGCCGCGATCGCCATACCACAACGGCACCCGGACCTGGGGGGATTTCCGTGGCGATCGGACCCGTCGCAGGTGTCACGTCGCCGCCCGCCGGAGCCGGACCCGGCACGCTCACCGGCGCGATTCCACCACCGAGGTGAGCCGACGGAACACGTGGTCGGGATGTCCGACCCCGTTGACCACCGCGAGGCGGCCCTGGGCCCCGTAGAACTCGATCAGCGGGGCCGTCTGCGACTCGTAGAGGTCGAGGCGTCGGTTGACGGCGTCGGGGGTGTCGTCGTCGCGCTGCATGACGTCACCGCCGCAGACATCGCAGATCCACGGCTGGCCCTCGGCTCCCGTGGCGGTGTAGTTGGTGCCGCAGTCGCGGCAGACCCGTCGAGCCAGGATCCGCTCGAGCACGATCTCGCGGGGCACGTCGAGGTCGATCACCACGTGGATGGGTCGTTCACCGGTGATCTGGTCGAGGGCCTCGGCCTGCGCCACGGTGCGCGGGAACCCGTCGAGCAGGTAGCCCCGGGTGGAGGCGTCGGGTCGACCGAGACGCTCGGCGACGAGGCCGATCATGATGTCGTCGCCGACGAGCCCGCCGGCGTCCATGATGACCTTGGCCGCCACGCCGAGCTCGGTGCCCTCGCGCACCGCGGCGCGCAGCATGTCACCGGTGGAGATGTGGGGCACCACGTAGTGGCGCGACAGTCGGACGCACTGCGTTCCCTTGCCGGCACCCTGCCGGCCGAGGATGATGAGGCGCGCGCCCGGGATCACGGTGCGGGAACTTACTCGTCGGTACCTGCAGGCTCACAACCACCGGGGAATCGCCCCGGCGGTGAGCGCGACGGTCACTTCAGGAAGCCCTCGTAGTTGCGCAGCATCAACTGACTGTCGATCTGGCGCATCAGCTCGAGGGCGACGCCCACCGAGATGAGCACCGAGGTGCCGGCGAAGGCGAAGGTGTTGACGCCGGCGATCCACAGCAGGATGTACGGCGTGATCGCGATGATCGCGATGAACACCGCGCCCGGCAGGGTGATGCGGTTCACGGCCTTGGCCAGGTACCGCTCGGTCTGCGGCCCGGGTCGGACGCCGGGGATGAAGCCACCCTGGCGCCGGATCTGGTCGGCCTGCTTGATCGGGTCGAACGCGATCGAGTTGTAGAAGTACGCGAAGGCCACGATCAGGAGGGCGAACAGCGTCACGTAGACGATGTTCTGGCTGTTGATGAGGTACTGGTCGACGAACCGCACGACCGAGCCTCGCCAGCCCTCGCTCGAGCCGAGGAAGCTCACCATGATGGCGGGCAGCAGCAGGATCGAGCTGGCGAAGATGATCGGGATCACGCCCGACTGGTTGACCTTGAGCGGGATGTAGGTGTTCTGGCCGCCCATCATCCGGCGGCCGACCACACGCTTCGCGAACTGGACCGGGATGCGTCGTTGTCCGAGTTCGACGAACACCACCGCCACGATGATCGCCAGCGTCACCACCACCATCGCACCGAACCAGAACGTCTTGTTCAGCTCGAGGATCGAGTAGAAGCCGCTCGGCAGGCTCGCCACGACCGAGGCGAAGATGATCATCGACATGCCGTTGCCGATGCCGCGCTGGGCGATCAGCTCACCCATCCACATGAGCACGGCCGTGCCGGCCACCAGCGTCGGGATGATGAGGTAGCCGCGCGGCCAGATGCCGTCGGGCAGGAGCGGCACCGAGGGGGCCTGCACCGCCGAGTAGAACGCCGCACCACCACCCGTCCCGAACAGGAACACGAGCACCGTCGCCTGCAGCAGCGCGAGTGCGATCGTGACGTACCGCGTGTACTGGGTGATCTTGCGTTGACCGACGGCACCCTGCTGCTGGAGCT
>CAYRXQ010000140.1:1051-8198 GCA_964428115.1 uncultured Ilumatobacteraceae bacterium | reverse complement strand
CGTGCGGCGCGTCGTCGGCACCGAACACGTGCATCGGGCCGACGATCTCGACCCCGGGGGCGTCGATCGGCACGAGAATCTGCGACTGCTGCTTGTAGGTGTCGGCATCGGGGCTCGTGCGGACCATCGTGATCATGATCTTGCAGCGCGGATCGCCGGCACCCGAGATGTAGAACTTCTCGCCGTTGATGACCCACTCGTCACCGTCGAGCACGGCGCTCGTGGCGATCTGCTTGGCATCCGAGCTCATCACCCCGGGCTCGGTCATCGCGTAGGCCGAGCGGATCTTGCCCTCGAGCAGCGGCTCGAGCCACTGCTTCTTCTGCTCGGGGGTACCGACCCGCTCGAGGACCTCCATGTTGCCGGTGTCGGGCGCCGAGCAGTTCAGGCACTCCGAGGCCAGCCGGTTCTTGCCGAGCTCGACCGCGATGTAGGCGTAGTCGAGGTTGCTCAGGCCCTGGCCGGTCTCGGCGTCGGGGAGGAAGAAGTTCCACAGGCCCAGCTCCCGGGCCTTGGCCTTGGCGCCGTCGAGCAGCTCGAGCTGACCCGGAGCCCAGCTCCAGCGATCGGCCCGGTTCTCGCCGAGTCGGTAGAACTCCTCGGTGATCGGCTCGACCTCGTCACGGATGAAGGCCACGACCGCGTCGTACAGCGGCCGGACCCCCTCGGACATCCGCAGGTCGAAGTCGTCGGGACTCGCGGACTTCAGTGCGCCACCAGCAGCCATGTGTGTGTTCCCCTCGTCGTCGTCAGGACCGTCGGCTGCACCGTACCCAAGCACCCATGGGGGATCGTCAGTCGGGCGGACCCGTCGTCCGCCGACCGGCACCCGTGGCCGGGAGGTGACGTCGGCTCGGGACGGAGGTCCCTGGCGGCGGGCGCGGCGTCGTCGTACCGTCGGGGTGTGAGGCGTCGGATCGCGTGCGATCCCGCCCCCGATGGGCCGGTCCATCGGTTCCTCGGCAGGCGGACGGCCAGCACGGTGCTGATCCTCACCCTCGCAGCCGGTTCGGGCCTGGGCGCCGCCTGCGGCGGCTCCGACGGGTCGGGCCCCGCGGCGTCGGGGGTCCCCGAGATCCCCGACGTGTCCACCGCCATGGCCACCCCCCTCGACGACCAGCGTCCCGAGATCCGCGCCACGCTCGGCGGTCCCGACGCGTTCCGGCTCGCGTTCGTCCCCGTCGAGGGCGGCACCGTGCGCCACGAGGTGTGGGACTACCTGGAGCTCGGCACACGACTCGAGTTCGTCGACGGCGAGTTGGTGTTCACCGCGGATCTCGAACCCCTCGAGGGCGACGCCTGGTACCCGGTCCATCTGGATCCTGCCGAGTTCGTTGCCGGGATGACCCCGGGCGAGGTCCGAGCGCAGCTGGCGGGCGTCGCGCTCGAGGAGCTCGACCTGAGCGAGGCCACCGGCGACGGCGGGTTCGCGCTGGTCGGCGGTCAGGTCCTGATCGCCTTCGCCGGAGACCAGCTCGTCGCGGTCGAGACCTTCCCGCTGGTTCCCGATCCCGATGGCGAGCTCGACGACCTGCTCGAGGCGGTGACGCCGTGAACGAGGCAACCCACCGATGCACCCGCCGGCGCGGCGTCACGGCGCTGCTGCTCGCGCTGCTCCTCGGGTTCACCGGCGCGCTGGCCCCCGTCGGCACCGCGCCGGTGGCACGCGCCGCGGCCGGCCCGCAGCAGGTGCTGGCCTTCGTGAACGTGTTCGGCGCCTTCTTCCAGCGCAATCGCGTGTACCGCAACGCCGCCCAGGTCCAAGACGAGATCCGTGCCCACTTCGACCAGCTCGAGGCCAACGCCAGCGATGCCCTGCGAGCCCGGGACGTGATCCTCACCGGCTCGCAGACCGCCGCCTACATCCGGCTGATCGCCACGCTCCGGGTCCAGCGCGAGGCCGCGCTCCAACTGCTCGAGGACGACAAGCGCGGCCAGCGGCAGATGTTCCAGTCGACCCTCAACCGTCAGCTCCCGGTGATGCTGCTCGCGATCCCGGCGGTGCGCGAGATCGCGATGACGGTGCGGACCGACCTGGACCAGCTGCGCGCCGCGCTCGGCGGCCTGCGCGCCGCGGTGACCGAGGGCCGGGCCGGGGCCCTCGCCGACATCGCCGGGTACCGAGCCCGGCTCGATCGGGCCGCCGGCGTGGTGTCGGCCCTCGGGGGACGCGCCGGACAGCGGCTGGCCGAGGCCCTCGGACAGGCCGATGCTGCGCTGCAACGCCTCGTGGCCCAGGCCGAGGCGGTCACCGCCGAGGTCGACGAGGGGCTGGCCTCCGCCGACACGCAGCTCCTCACCGCGACCTCGCACCTCGAGTTCCAGCTCGCGCGGGAGGTCCGACCCGTCACGATCGACCTCGGCCCGCTGGGGCCGCGTCGGGTCCCGGGTGAGTTCGGGTACTACATGGCGCTGGCCGACGCGCTCAGCCGAGCCGGGAGCCAGCGCCACGGCCTGACCCGTGACGCGATGCGTGACCGCGTCCGGGAGTTCCTCCTCGAGACCGACGGCGCCCGCCTCGCCGCCCTCGGTGACTGCGTCCGGGCCACCGGCGCACAGCTGCGGGCACAGGTCGACGGCGCCGAGGCACCCGAGGGGTCGGCTGCCGCATTGCTGCTGGGCGCCGACCTGCGATCCTGCGACCCGGAGACCGTGTCGGCGGTGCTCGCCGCCGCGGCCGAGTGGGAGTCGACCACGACGACCACGCCGGCCACGTCCACCGACCCCCCGGCATCACCCGGCGAGGAAGTCGGCGACGTCGAGGCGGCCGAGGGAGCGACACCGCTCGTCGATGGCTCCCCCAGCCTGTCGGGCGGCGGCATCCACGTCATGTCGAGCGACACACCCGGGATCATCGTCGGCAACGGCGGCGAGACCTGCCTCGACTACGGGCAGTCGCGCGGTGACGACCTGGCGCTGTCGCTCACGGCGTGCACCTCGGACCCACGGGTCGATGCGGTGTTCGACCTGGCGGCCGGCACCGTCGCCGGGACGTTCGAGCTCGACCTCGCCTGCCCGGGCGGGACCTTCTGCGCCCCCGGCGAGACGGCGACCGCCACGGTCCGCGGCACCTTCGGACCGTTGATCTTCGGGCAACAGCCCGAGACCGCGCCGCCCGACTTCCCCTTCCCGTCACACCACTACTCCCCCACCGAGGGATGGGCAGCCACGGGCCGGGTGATGCTCGAGATCAGCATCTCGGGGACCCGCGAGTACGCCGAGCAGGTCATCTCGGGATCCGACAGCCGCTCGGTGGCGGCCTGGGTCACCGCCGACCTGGCCGGCTACGACCTGCAGGGGCCGGAGCTCACGCCGACCACCCAGCAGCTCCGCCTCTCGGTGTCGATCGATCTCCCCGACACCGCCGACCCGTACTGGTACCTGTGGGCGGGGTGGTCCCTGGACGTGGAGGAATCCGGCGTTCCGGTGGTGCCCTGGGACGACTGAGTGAGCACTCACTCGATAGCGTTGGGCCCATGTCGCCCGCCGCCACCACCGGACGCGCCCGACCGCTCCCACCCGAGCAGCGGCGTGCCGACATCATCGCCGCAGTCCTGCCACTGCTGATGGAGCACGGCGAGGCCGTCACCACCCGGCACCTCGCCCAGGCCGCCGGCATCGCCGAGGGCACGATCTTCAACGTCTTCCCCGACAAGGACGCCCTGATCGCCGCCGCGCTCCAGGGGGCCCTCGACCAGGAGCCGTTCGAGCGGGCCGTCGAGGCGATCGATCCGACCCTGCCGTTCGAGGAGCGGCTGCTCGCGTGCACCCGGCTCGTCCAGCACCGCACGGTCGACATCTGGCGGCTGCTCTCGGCGCTCGGGCCGCGCCACCAGGGCCCCCACGGCCCGCTCCCCGACAGCCCGGCACTCGTGGCGATGTTCGAACGCGACCGCGACGCGATCTCGGTCACCCCGATCGAGGCCGCCCGCCTGCTGCGGGCCCTCACGCTCTCGTTGACCCACCCGATGATGACCGCGAGCCCGATGCCCGCCGAGCGCATCGTCACCCTGTTCTTCCACGGCGTCGGGGGTGCGGCATGAACCTGCGCGCACTGCTCGGCAGCCACCTGCTCCCCTACCGGCGCACCCTGCTCGCCGTGGTCGTCCTGCAGAGCGTGCAGACGTTCGCAACGCTCACGTTGCCCACGCTCAACGCCGACCTCATCGACAACGGGGTGCTCGTCGGCGACACCGGCCACATCTGGCGGATCGGCGCCGTGATGATCCTGTTCACGTTCGTCCAGATCGTGTTCGCCGCCGGTGCCGTCTGGTACGGCGCCAAGGCTGCGATGGGGTTCGGTCGTGACGTTCGCCGCGACCTGTTCCACCAGGTCACCGCCTACTCGGCCCATGAGGTCGGGCACTTCGGCGCGCCCTCGCTGATCACCCGCATCACCAACGACGTCCAGCAGGTCCAGGTGCTCGTGGTGCTCGTGACCACGATGATGATCGCGGCCCCCCTGACCATGGTCATCGGTCTGTTCATGGCGATCCGCGAAGACGTCGGGCTGTCGGTGGTCCTGGCGGTCGCGATCCCCGCGGCGGTGCTGACGCTCGGCTTCGTCGTCAGCCGGATGGTCCCGGCGTTCCAGCTCATGCAGGTCCGCATCGACCGGCTCAACGCGGTGCTGCGCGAGCAGATCACCGGCATCCGCGTCGTGCGGGCCTTCGTGCGCGAGCCGCAGGAGACCGAGCGCTTCGCCCGAGCCAATGCCGACGTCACCGAGGTCTCGCTGACCACCGGGCGGCTCATGTCGCTGATGTTCCCCACCGTCGGGCTCATCCTCAACGTGTCGAGCATCGCGGTGCTGTGGGTCGGTGCCCGCCGCATCGACAGCGGCGAGCTGGCCATCGGCTCGCTGGTCGCGTACCTGAGCTACCTGGTCCAGATCCTGATGGCCGTCGTGATGGTCACCTTCATGCTCTCGATGATCCCGCGCGCCGCGGTGGCCGCCGAGCGCATCGTCGAGGTCCTGCGCACCGAGTCCTCGGTCCGACCGCCCGTCACCCCCGTTCGACCCAGCACCACCCAGCGCAGCCTCGAGTTCCGGTCGGTCGGGTTCAGCTACCCGGGCGCCGAGCACGCCGTGCTGCGCGACGTCTCGTTCCGCGTCGGGCCCGGCACCACCACGGCCGTCATCGGCTCCACCGGATCGGGCAAGTCGACGCTGGTCAACCTCGCGGTCCGCCTGATGGACGCCACCGAGGGGGCCGTCCTCCTCGACGGGGTCGACGTGCGCGAGCTCGATCCGACGCTGATGTGGGGTGGGGTCGGGCTCGTGCCCCAACGCGCCTACCTCTTCGCCGGCACGGTGGCCACGAACCTGCGCTTCGGTCGACCCGAGGCCACCGAGGTGGAGCTGTGGGACGCGCTCGAGGTCGCCCAGGCGGCCGACTTCGTCCGGGCGATGCCCGACGGGCTCCACAGCACGATCAACCAGGGCGGCACCAACGTCTCGGGCGGGCAGCGCCAGCGACTCGCCATCGCCCGGGCCATCGTGGCCCGACCCGGGCTGTACGTGTTCGACGATTCCTTCTCGGCCCTCGACCTCACCACCGACGCCCGGCTGCGCGCCGCCCTGGCACCGCGCACCGCGGATGCCGCCGTGGTGGTGGTCGCCCAACGGGTCTCGACGATCCGGGACGCGGACGAGATCCTCGTGCTCGACGACGGCGAGGTGGTCGGCCGCGGCACCCACGACGAACTGCTCCAGTCCTGCCCGACGTACCTCGAGATCGTCGAGTCCCAGCTGGGCGAGGGGGCAGCAGCATGAGCACCGAACGCCCCGACGGCGACCGGGCCGACGACGATCGCTCCCTGCTGGCCACCGCCGGCACCCGGGCCCGACGGGCGAGCTTCGGCCCGGGCGGCGGGGTCGGCATGCCGGCCGAGCGCAGCGAGGACTTCCGCGCCACCCTGCGCCGGCTTGCCGAGATCCTCGGCACCGAGCTCCCCCGGCTGTTCCTGGTGCTCGCCCTGACCGTGTCGAGCGTGATCCTCGTGGTGCTCGGTCCACGGCTGCTCGGCCGGGCCACCGACATCATCGTCGAGGGGATCATCGGGCCCGACGGCATCGACTTCGGCGACCTCAACCGCACCCTCACGATCGTCGGCGCGCTGTACCTGGGCTCGTGGGTGCTCTCGGCGAGCCAGGGGTACATCCTCGCCGGCGTCGTCCAGCGCTCGATGTACGCCCTGCGCGAGTCGGTGGAGCGCAAGATCAACCGACTCCCGCTGGCCACCCTCGACCGGATGCCCCGCGGCGACCTGCTCAGCCGGGTCACCAACGACATCGACAACCTCGCCCAGAGCCTGCAGCAGACCGTCAGCCAGATCGTCACCAACATCCTGTCGATGATCGGCGTCGCGGCGATGATGTTCGTGATCTCACCGCTGCTGGCCGCGGTCGCGCTCACCACCGTGCCGCTGTCGCTGTGGCTCATCAAGTTCATCGGCGGTCGGGCCAGGCCCCGGTTCATCGCCCAGTGGCGACACACCGGCAGCGTCAACGCCCAGGCCGAGGACGTCTTCACCGGCCATGCCGTGGTCAAGGCCTTCGGCCGTCAGGGCGAGGTCGAGGAGCGGTTCCGCGCCGACAACGACGAGCTCCACCGGGCGAGCCTGGCGGCGCAGTTCACCTCGGGTCTGATCCAGCCCGCCATGATCTTCATGGGCAACCTGCAGTTCGTGCTGATCGCCGTGGTCGGCGGCCTGCGGATCTCGAGCGGGGCCATCAGCATCGGCGACATGCAGGCCCTCATCCAGTACTCGCGCCAGTTCGCCCAGCCGCTCACGCACCTCGCGTCGATGGCCGCCACCTTCCAGTCGGGGATCGCCTCGCTCGAACGGGTGCTCGAGGTCCTCGACGCCGAGGAGGAGTCGGTCGAGCCCGACCCGACGGCGGATCGCCCGCCCGTGCGCGGCCGCGTCGTGTTCGACGACGTGCACTTCTCCTACGACCCCCAGACCCCGCTGATCACTGCGCTCGACCTGGTCGTGGAGCCCGGACGGACCGTTGCCATCGTGGGCCACACCGGTGCCGGCAAGACCACGCTGGTCAACCTGCTGATGCGCTTCTACGAGCTCGACGCCGGCGCGATCCGCCTCGACGGCCGCGACATCGCTTCGATGCCGCGCGCCGAGC
>CAYRXQ010000140.1:0-1041 GCA_964428115.1 uncultured Ilumatobacteraceae bacterium | reverse complement strand
GCAGGACACCTGGCTGTTCGGCGGGACGATCCGCGAGAACCTGCGCTACGGCAAGCCCGACGCCAGCGACGACGAGATCCTCGAGGCGGCCCGCGCCACCTACGTCGACCGCTTCGTCCACTCGCTCCCCGACGGCTACGACACCGTCATCGACGACGGCGGCGACAACGTCTCGACGGGCGAGAAGCAGCTGCTGACCATCGCCCGGGCGTTCCTGGCCGACCCGGCGATCCTGATCCTCGACGAGGCCACCAGCTCGGTCGACACCCGCACCGAGGTGCTCGTCCAGCGGGCGATGAACGCGCTGCGGTCGGGCCGCACGAGCTTCGTGATCGCCCACCGGCTCTCGACCATCCGCGGTGCCGACACGATCGTGGTGATGGATGCCGGCCGCATCGTCGAGCAGGGATCCCACGATGAGCTGCTCGAGCAGGACGGCGCCTACGCCCGCCTGTACCAGGCGCAGTTCGCCGGCCAGACCACCTGAGCTCCGGCACGGCCCGGCCCGTGAGCCGGTGCGTTTGGGATGTCACGCGATCGGGCACAGTGTGGTCATGACGAAGATCCGATCGAGCTCATCGGGGCGGGTCCGCGACCGTCGGGGCCAGTCGGCCGGTGGCGGCGGGTTCAGCCTCCCCGGCCTCGGCGGTGGCAGTGGTGGCGGTGGCATGGGCCTGCCGATGAAGGCCGGCGGTGGCATCCTCGGCCTGCTCGTGGTGCTCGCCATGGTCCTGCTCCCACAGCTCCTCGGCGGCGACGGCGGCGGCGGCACTCCGGCCCTGCCCGGCGTCGGCGGCGCGACCGACGAGGCGTCCGGCCCGACCGCCTGTGAGACCGAGCTCGAGCAGGTCGTCTGCGGGGCCGTCGACGACGTCGTCGCGTACTGGGACGTGCAGTACCCGCTGTCGTTCCAGGGGGCGTTCCCGGGCACCGACACCGTGTTCTTCTCGGGTGCCGTGAACACCGGCGGCTGCGGCCAGGCACCGGCCTCGGCCGGGCCCTTCTACTGCCCGGCCGATCAGCTCGTGTACTTCGACCTCG
>CAYRXQ010000139.1:0-8260 GCA_964428115.1 uncultured Ilumatobacteraceae bacterium | reverse complement strand
CGGTCCGCTGAGGCTCAACGCACCCCGACCCGGCGCGGCGTACACACCGCCGAGCAGGACCGAGTTCGCCAGGTCGGCCGCCGTGGTCGCGTCGATCGAACGGCCGGCCGCATTGTTGTAGGCCGCGGTCAGATCCGACTGCGCCTGCTGCGCTGCGGCACTCGTGGCATCGATGATGCCGGGCGCCGTGACGACGCCGGGCGGGAATCCGGTGATGGAGGTGCCCGGCCAGAGCCCGACGCTCGAGTTGAGCACGCTGTTGCCCGTGTTGGTCACGGTCGAACCTGCCAGCACCGAGTAGCTCGCTGCGGTCCCGAGTTGCACGGTCGGCACGATCGCCGCCTGCACGGCCGAACCGCTGAGCGCCGCCATCGCGCCCACCGACAGCAGCAGTGCGATCCGCTTGGACTTTCCCGAGAACAACATCGCGGGCTCCTTCCGCCGACAGGGATCTGGCGGCCACCGGAGGTAGCCCGACCGAGTGGGCAACGGTCTGTACCCCCACCTGCATCGATCCAAACCTGCGGTCCACACATGACGGGTCCACACATGGCGAAGGGGACGGCAGGTGCGCCGTCCCCTTCGCCACCGTGTGTGTCACGGATGTGCGGCGTGGCTCACCAGTAGTGAGCGCGGCCGCCGATGCCGTTGCCGGCGCGACCGGCGATCATGAGCACGACACCGATGATGAGCAAGATGACGCCGAGCGTCGTCAGGATCCCGATGCCGAGCAGGACGCCGAGGAGGAGGAGGATGAGTCCGGTGATGATCATGACGGTGTGTTCCCCGTGGAGATCCGTCCCAAACATTCATCTCAGAAGATGGCCAACCACGGGAAAGTCCGACCACAAGACGACCAGCAGGGTGTACGGTGGAATCGACACGAGAACAAGACCCTGACGTGTCGGACCAGCACGACGCTGGTTCGGGGCGGTGCTCCGGACCCTGGTAGCGCAACGTTGTTCGCAACGATCGAAACCAGGTGCACCCATGTCTCCCGACAACTCTCCCTCAGTGTCCGTGTCCCCCTGCCCCGGCGGTGACCCACGGTGCGACGTGGTCTGGGTGCGCGGCGATCAGGACATCTCGACCCGCGTGAAGCTCTCGATGACGATCTCGGAGGCCTCCCGCCTCGACGAAGCCGACATCATCGTCGACCTCAGCGGCGTCACGTTCATGGACGCCTCGACGATCGGCGTCCTCGTCGACGCCCGCAACCGTCTTCGGGTTCCGGCGCACTCGCTGAGCGTCCGCGACCCGTCACCGCTCGCACGGCGGCTCCTCGACATGTGCGGACTCACAGGTTTGATCGACGTGGACACCTGGGACCGCACCCTGGACCCTGCGTCGTGACCGACGACGGGCAGGCCCGTCGCCTGGCGATCCTCGGACGCCTCGCGGGCACGAGCGCGGGGTTCGAGACGGCGCGGCTCTGTCAGGTGTGTGCCGATGTCACCGGGGTCACCGGGGCCGGGATCATGCTCATGGCCGGCGACGTCCCTCGCGGCTCGGTGTGCACCACCGACCCCGTCAGCGCCCTGATGGAGCAGCTGCAGTACGACCTCGGCGAGGGACCCTGCGTCGATGCCTACCAGCAGGATCGTCCCGTCTTCGAACCCGACCTCGCCAACCCCGACGTCCCGCGATGGCTGGCCTTCACCGGGCCGGTCGTGGAAGCCGGCGGTCGGGCCGTGTTCGGCTTCCCGCTCCAGATCGGCGCTGTCCGCCTGGGGGCCCTCAACCTCTACAACGACCGGCCGGGCGCCCTCAGCGATGACCAGTGCGCCGACGCGCTGATCATGGCCGACGTCGCCGCCCAGGCGGTGCTCCTCCTCCAGTCCGATGCGCCACCCGGCACCGTGGCGGCCGAGCTCGAGTCGAACGCCAACTTCCAGTACGTGGTCCACCAGGCCTCGGGCATGGTCGCGGCCCAGCTCGAGGTCACGGTCGGGCAAGCGCTGATCCGCCTGCGCGCCCACGCCTTCGGCAACGACCGCTCCCTCACCGAGGTGGCTCGGGACGTCGTCGACCGGCGACTGCGCTTCGACGCCGCCAGCGGCGAGAACGACCCGACGCCATGACGACCAGCCACCCCGCGCCCGCACCCCAGCGGACCCGACGTCCTACGATCCAACCATCGGGCCTGCGGGCCCGCGCCAACCGCTCACATCGCGGGTGGCCACCCAACGGGAGACCGAAATGATCCGAGAGACCGTGCTCACCCGCACCCTCGTCGAACTGGCCGACACCCTGGTCGACGACTTCGATGTCGTCGACCTCCTCACCCTGCTCGCCGACCGCTGCGTCCAGGTGCTCGACGTGGATGCCGCCGGGATCATGCTCGCCTCCCCCGACGGGCAGCTCCGCGTCCTGGCGTCGTCGAGCGAGGCCATGCGCGTCCTGGAGCTGTTCGAGATCCAGGCCCAGGAGGGACCCTGCTACGACTGCTATCACGCCGGTCGAGCAGTGGTGAACCAGGAGCTCCGGGCAGGGAGCGGCCCGTGGCCGCGGTTCTCGGCCGAAGCGCTCGATGCCGGGTTCCGCTCCGCCCACGCACTGCCCATGCGCCTGCGCGGCAACGTGATCGGGGCGCTCAACCTGTTCCGCTCCGACGTCGGTGAGATGGGGCCCGACGACCTCGAGGTCGCCCAGGCGTTCGCCGACGTCGCCACCATCGCCATCCTCCAGCACCGCGCCGCGATGGAGGCCCAGGTGCTCGCCCAGCAGCTGACGCACGCGCTCAACAGTCGGGTCATCCTCGAGCAGGCCAAGGGCATGCTCGCCGAGCGACTCAACCTCGACATGGAGCGATCCTTCGCGACCCTGCGCGGTCACGCGCGCAACCACAACCTCCGGCTCAGCGATGTCGCCCAGGCCGTGATCGACGGCTCGCTCGCGGCCTCCGCGCTCGACGCCCCACCCTCTGCCGCACGCTGACCGCTCGACGCCGCCCGGTGCCGCCCGGCGCAGACGCGGCACGCCGGCGACCCGATCCCTTGCGCGGCTGGTGGGCTGCCCGTAGCGTTCGCCCATGAACACGCACCCGAACGCGCGAGCGGTGGGCAGGCCGCTCGGAGTGCTGGCCGTCCTGACCCTCGCGCTGCTCGGTTGCGGATCGTCCGACGACGATGCCGATGCCGATGCCGATGCCACTGCGGCGCCCAACGCCGTCGCGACCACTGCGGCCGACGGCGCTGGGGCCGATGCATCGACTGCTCCCCCGACGACCGCGCTCGCCGAGGTGAACATCCTCACCGACTTCGCGGACGTGTGCCGTGGCATCTCGCTGCCGGGCGCGACCGCGTACGACGCCGCCCGCCCCGGTGTCCACCCCGTGATGTACGCGATCGGCGAGCACCCGTCGTACGACGACGTGATCGCGTCGATGCCGACGACATGGGATCCCGTGACCGGCGAGGAGTTCACGACCGAGCTCGTCGCGTGCATCGCCCGGACCGAGGCCACACTCGTGCAGACCTGCGAGGGGTACGAGAGCGACGACGAGCCCACCGGCAACGTGGTCGAGGTCTACGACGCGACCTACGAGGTGCGGCTCCTCACCGCCACGACGGGCGAGGAGGTCGACGCGACGACGATCACCGCGCCCGGCGGCGACTGCCCCCTGCTCTTCTTCTTCGACGAGGGCGAGTCGGTGGGCAAGGACTACGCGGATCCGGGCGATCAGCTCACCGCTTGGATGGCCCCGTACGTGGAGACCTGAGCCCCGACCGGCAGCCGCTCTGGACGCGATTCGTCGATTCCCGCCGCTACCGATCAACCGCCGTCGCTGCGGCCTCGATCCAGGCACCGAGGTTGTTCGGGCCGTCGTCGTGGCCCCAGCGATGGAAGGGCGCGCCGTCGGGGATCTGGCCACAGCACGTCGACGTCTCGCCAGCCCAGTTCTCGATCGTGCTGATGTCGATCCCGATCAGGCCGTGGCCGAGTTCCCGGGTGCGCTGGATCTCGTACTCGACCCAGGGGCTGGCGCAGGTCGCGGTACCGACCAGGACGGCCGTCACCGACGTGCTCGCGAGCTGCGCATCGATCCACCGCTTCATCGGGGCGTCTCCGGTCCCCTTCCAGTCGTCGAAGTCGGCGTCCTCCAAGAAGCCGGCCGCCTCGCCCCCGTGAGCAGCCCAGGCCCCGCGAACCGCCAGGGCGCGCTGCACGTCACTCGAGTAGTCGAAGCTGAAGTACACCCGACGCGCCACGACCCGATCCTGTCACGGCGGAGTCGACCGTCTACAGATCGAAGTTCCTGTGCGGGGCCGTCAACTCGACATCTGCGAGCGCGGGCTGTGTACGTATGTATGATACGTACGTGCCCAACAAGACGATCAGCGTTCCAGACGACGTGGTGCCGATCATCGACGGGCTCGGCGTCCCGTTCTCCACGTGGGTTGCCGATCAGCTCCGCCGTCACGCTGCTACCCACTCCGCGTTGGGATTCGCCCAGCAGTTGCTGGTCGACGCCGAGCTTGCGAACGTCGAACCTCCAACAGCGGCGGAGTCGTCGGCAGCGCTGGAGCGGATGGAGCGTTCAGCCCCGTGGTGACGAGGGGTGGGGTGTACTGGATCGAGCTCGACAAGCACCGGCCGTGTGTGGTGGTGTCGTCCGACGATGTGCTCAGCGTGGATGTCTGGCAGACCCACGTCGTACCGATCACGTCGAATGTCGCTCGAGCGGGCATCGCCGGGAACGTGTTGCTCCCCGCCAAGGCCAGCGGGTTGGCGAAGGACTCGGTCGCTGTTCCGCTCGGACTCGAGTTGATCGACCGGTCACTCCTGGGAACGCAGGCCGGGAGACTGCCCGCGGTCCTGATCGACGACATCGACGAAGGCCTGCGAGCCGTCCTGGGCGTCTGATCCACGCCGCTCCGCCGATCCGGCCCGCCCGGCCGGGGATCTTCGCAAACCGTTGCGCCGCAACAATCTTGCGAAAGTGGAGCTGAGGGGAATCGAACCCCTGACCTCTTCCATGCCATGGAAGCGCTCTACCAACTGAGCTACAGCCCCGTACGGGACGAGGCACCATACCGACACCCGCCCTCCCGCGACAACCACGCAGGGGATCAGTCGGCGGACGGGCGACCGGGCAGTTCGGCGGGTCGCCAGTCGACCTTGGGGACGTCGGTGAAGAGCCGCTCGATCTCGTAGAACTCACGGATCTCGGCGAGGAACACGTGCACGACGACGTCGCCGTAGTCGATGAGCACCCACTGCTGCTCCGAGGCGCCCTCGACGCTGCGGGGCGACCGCCCGGTGGCCTCGCGGGCCTGCTCCTCGATCCGGTCGGCCAACGTCTTCACCAGCCGTCGGTTCGAGGCCGACACCACCACGAAGTACTCGGCGATCGCGATCACGTCGCCCACCGAGAACACCAACACGTCGTTGCCGTGCTCGTGGTCGGCGATGCTGGCCGTCACCACGGCGAGCTCGAGTGCCTCCTGGTCGATCATCATTCGTCCTCCTCGACGGTCTCGCTGCTCGCGCCGTCGCTGTCACTGTCACCCGTGTCGGTCGACGGGTCGTCCACGATCGTGCCGTCGATCAGCCCCTGATCCTCCAGGAGGGCGTCGACCTCGTCGGCCACGTCGTCGACCACCGAGCCACCCGCGAGGAACTCGACGTAGCTCTGGCCCAGCACGAGCACGACGTCGATGCCCTCGATCCGCTGCTCGGCCGCCACGACCTCGATCTTGCCGAACAGCAGCGGGTAGAGCTCCTCGACCGTGGCCCGGATGTTCTCGTCGGCGACGATGACCTGGGTGACCTCGGGTGCCGAACCCTCGGGCGAGGCGACCGACACGACGTTGGCCTGCACGTACAGCAGTCGCCCGATCACGTCGAGCACCACCGCGGTGGCCGTGACCCCGACCGACGCGGTGTCGGCGTCGGTCAGCGACGACTCGATCCGGAAGGCGTGCGACGGATTGGGCGAACCGAGCCGCGCCGGTGCGATGCGACCGAAGACCAGGAGCAGGTCGGCGCGGTCGGGGATCACGACGTCGACACCGCGTGGGTTGCGGCCGGGTTCGGGCACCGTCGTCAGGATCGGTCGCGCCCCGACCGGACCGGCGAACAGCCGCTGGAGGAGCTCATCGGTGGTGCGCGGCGCGGTGAGCTCGCCGGTCGGGGCGCTGCTCACGCCGGCGCCGACGCTCGTGGCGATCGCCTCCCACACCGCGTCGCGGCCCGGGTCGTTGAAGTGGTCGGCGCGTGCCGAGCTCCACGAGGTGAGAGCGTCGACCACGTCGGCCGTCTCGAGGCGAACCGACCCGGTGGCCAGCACCGGCTCCTCGCGGTCGTCGTCGAGCACGTCGGCGGGAACGTCGACGGCCACCGGACCGACCGGCGCGAGCAGCTCGGCCAGCCGCGGCGCATCGACGAGCTCGATGGTGTCGAACGACAGTGCGGTCAACGCCTCGACCGCGCTGCGGAAGGCGTCGGGGCCGTCGAGCTCGAGGGTCTCGGCGACGGGGAGCCGGTCGTCGCCCAGCCCCAGGCTGGCATCGGCGGTCGGGGCGATCGGCACGATGCTGCCGCCGGAGCCGTCGGGATCGACCACCGCGACGACCATCGAGGTGAGACGCCCCTGGTCGTCGAGCACGCCGATCAGCCCGGTGGGCGTGGCGGGCAGCTGCACGATCGGCAGCTCGTCGGCCGTCGCGTTGCGCCCGGCGCGCGAGTTCGCGAGCGTCGCGGCGCCGAGGGCCGTGATCCCGCCGGCGACGAGCAGGACCACCACGGTGACCACCACCGCGATCACGGTGCTGCGCCGACGCCGCTGCGCCGAGGTGGTCATCGTCCCCCTCGGGCGTGGGCCGACACGCCGTACAGGCCACGCTCGGCGATCACCTCGAAGACCTCGGAGGTCACGAGGTAGTCGAGCGGTCGCCCGTCGGTGAACCTGGCGCGCAGATCGGTGCTCGACACCTCGAGCCTCGGCACCTCGACGCGCACCCAGTCGACGTCGCCGGGCAGCTCCACGTGGTCACCGGGCCGATCGACCACCACGAGCACCGAGCGCTCGACGACCTCTTCGGAGCGCTCCCAGGAGTGCAGGCCGGCGGCGGCGTCGTCGCCGACGATCGTGTGGAGCACCGCACCGGGATGCTCGGTGGCCAGCGCGGCGAGCGTGTCGGCCGTGTAGCTCGGACCCCCGAGGTCGATCTCGGTCCGGCCGGCGCGCAGGCCCGCCACGTCGCGCACGGCCGCCGCGACCATCGCGAACCGGTCCTCGGCGTCGGTGATCGGGCGGGTCCCCTCCTTCTGCCAGGGGATGTTCGCCACCATCAAGATGACCTCGTCGAGCTGCAGGGCGTGGCGGACGTTGACCGCCGTGACCAGGTGCCCCACGTGCGGCGGATCGAAGGTGCCACCGAACAGACCGATCCGGGGAGCATCGCCGGCGCGATCGGCCCCGTGGTCGTGGTGGTGGGCCGGCGTGGGCACAACGGTCCATCCTAGGGTGACATCCGGCTCCCTCCCCCGTCGCGACCCGGTCGGTACTTGACAGGTTTGTTACTGTCGACTCTCGGCCAAGAACCCCCACTCGGCTCCGACATCGCACTCCCCCCACCTCGCCCGGACGCCCCGGTCGCTGCACCGGACGGCCGTCCGTCTGCCTCGACCCAGTCCGTCATCTGACCGGCTCGACCGGCGCGATGACAACGAGGTGTGCCAGGAGACACGTCGGTGCCCGGAATGACGACGATCACGAACGGTTGACCAACACGCCATGAACGACTCCATCGGTCTCTACCTCAACGACATCGGCAAGGTGCCCCTGCTCACCGCAGAAGACGAGCGGGAGCTGTCCCGCGTGATCGAGCTCGGCCGCGAGGCCCAGGAGCAGCTCGACGCCGGCAAGAAGGGTGCCGATCTGAAGGCATCCGTCGCCGCCGCTGCGGAGGCCAAGGACCGCTTCATCCGGTCCAACCTGCGCCTCGTGGTGTCGATCGCCCGCCGCTACCCGCTCCCCCAGGGCATGGATCTGCTCGACCTGATCCAGGAGGGCAACCTCGGCCTCGAGCACGCCGTCGACAAGTTCGACTGGCGCCGTGGCTTCAAGTTCTCCACCTACGCCACCTTCTGGATCCGCCAGGCCATCGGCCGTGCGCTCGACCAGAAGGCGAGCCTCATCCGCATCCCCGGCGACCGTTCCGCCAGCCTTCGCGCTGCGCTGCGTCAGGCCTCCGGCGACGGCGAGACCCTCGATCAGACCAACGCCGAACTGCACCGGCTCACCACGCCGGTC
>CAYRXQ010000138.1:0-8298 GCA_964428115.1 uncultured Ilumatobacteraceae bacterium | reverse complement strand
CCCCCTGGTGCCGGCGCTGCGCGAGGGCGGCGACGACGGTCGACCGATCGCGGCGGTCGACCCCGAGAGCGAGGCCGGACGCGAGTTCCATCGCATCGCCGGGCGCATCGCCACCGAGCTCAAGCCCAAGAAGGTCTTCAGCCCGCAGCTCCGGGTGATCTGACCGGTCCAACCGGCACCGACACCGACCGCCGTGGACCCGCTCCCGCGCTACCGCTTCCAGAGGCTGGTCACCGAGGCCCTCGACGACCTGCCCGAGGAGCTCCACGCGGTGCTCGACAACGTGGTGGTCCAGATCCACGACCGGCATCCCGAGGAGCCCGAACTGCTGGGGCTCTACGAGGGGGTGCCGCACATCGAGCGCACCGGGGCCGAGGGTCCCGACGTGGTGAGCATCTTCCGTCTGGCGCTGTGTGAGATGTGCGCCGACGAGGACGAGCTGGCCGACGAGGTGTACGTCACCGTCGTCCACGAGATCGCCCACGCCGCCGGGATCGACGACGAGCGACTCCACCAACTCGGCTGGGCGTAGCCGCGGCCCGAACTCGTCAGACCAGTTCGACGGCGCAGCGGACGCCGGGGGCGCTGGCCAGTCGGCGATCGGCCGTCAAGAAGGGCACGTCGAGCATCTCGGCGAGTGCCACGTAGCACCCGTCGTACGTCGTCAGGTTGTCCCGCAGGTCCCACACCCTGGTCAGCAACGGCGCTGTGGGATACAGCCGGAGGGGAAGCGCGTGAAGGTCCTCGATCGCGGCGGCGGCCTGCACGAGTGAGAGCCCACCCGCCAGAAGGTGCCGGCGGATGACCGACATCACCTCGACGCGGAGCAGGTCGGGGCCGGCCACGACCTCACGGCGGAGACGGTCGCGAACTCGCTGCCCATCGACACCACCATCGACGACGGCCGGTGCGAGGACCGATGCATCAACGACGAGCACGTTCGTCGCGGATCGCCGCCATCGCGTCCTCGGCGGAGAGCTGCCCCGTGCTCCGCCGCTCGATCCGGTCGAGGACCTCCTCGACCGACGGCGTCGCCGCGATCGCAGCAAGCTGAGCGGCCAGGTACTGCTGCAGCGACTGCCCGGCCAGTTCGGCGCGCCGGACCAGGACCTCGTGGACCTCGGCGGGCACATCACGCACCTGGACGTTCGGCATGCATGCACTCTACATGCATGCCCGGCCGGCGGCATGCACGACGTGCTCGGCGCGAGATGGCACACTTCCCGGCGTGGTCGGCCAACCGCTCCGAACTGCCGCGACGTACGACTCGGGAGCGAGGTGACCCATGGCGCGCTGGAAGCCACCCGTGCTGATCGCGATCCTGCTGGCGCTCGTGTTCGGCATCATCGCCGTGAGCCGGGCGACGGGCGACCGGGGGAGCACCGAGCAGAACATCGCGGTGTGGTCGCTCGTGGTCGCGGCCTTCGTGGTGGTGGTGCTCGTTCTGGCCATCGGTGAGGTCCGACGCCCCGAGGTGACCACGGGTCTGGTCGTGCTCGGCGTCGTCCTGGTCTCGCTGCTGCCGCTCGGCATGATCGCCGCCAACCGGGCCTACGACGCACTGCTCGTCCGACCGGTCTGCGAGCGGCTCGAGACGCAGACCGACCCGGTGACGACGTTCGAGCGCGTGTCGCGCACCGCCGATGCAGGCGTGATCGATCGGTTCTTCACTCGTCGACTGCAGTGCCACTACCGCACGGCCGACCCCGCGGTGCCCGAGGGGATCCCCACGTTCGTCGACTTCCGCGACGACCGCCTGGGCGGCTCGACAGCCTGGCTCTACCTGTTCGGACGCGCCGTCGTCGGCGCGATCGGCTTCATCACCCTCTTCCTGATCGAGTTCCCCGTGTGGCGATGGTGGTTCCGCACGATGATGCGCGAACACCGCGACGCATCGTCAGGCGACCCGGCGGCAGCCTGACGGCTACCGTGGGCCAGGTGAGCGACACTCCCCCGCCGCCCGCGCCACCGCCGGGCCCCTTCGGCGGTCCGCCGCCTCCTCCCCCCGACCTCTCGGCGCCCCGCGGCGCGCCACCCGGGTACGTGGGCTACACGTCGAGCCCGATGTCGTCGGTACCGCTCGGTCGCATCGGCGGGCTGACGACCGCGGCACGCATCCTGGCCTACGTGGTCGGCACGGTCTCGGTGCTGTCGGCGGTGCTCGGTGGTCTGGCGATCGACGAAGCCGAGGACTTCCTGGCCGGCGCCATCTCCGAGGACGACTTCATCACCGCCTACGCCCCCGCCGTGCTGATGGGCCTCGTCCAGACGGCCACCTTCGTCGCCCTGATCGTCGTCACGATGCTGTGGATGCGACGCGTCGCGGCGAACCACCGCGAGATCGGGCGCACCGGCACGTGGGGGCCCGGCTGGGCGATCGGTGGCTGGTTCCTCCCGCCCTTCGTGCTGTACGTCATCCCCTGGCTCATGTTCCGCGAGATGTGGAAGGCGAGCGATCCGTCGATCCCGCTCGGTGACGACCGCTGGCGCAGCGGCGCGGTGTCCCGGGTCGTCGAGGTGTGGTGGGTGCTCTACGGCCTCGCACCGATCGCCCTCATCGCCGTGCAGGGCGCTCGCGCGATCGGCGGCGGCATCTCGGCGACGGGCACCGAGGGGCTGGCCGAACAGGTTCGCGACGGCTTCACGAGCTCGATGGTCGCGGGGGTGCTCAGCCTGGCCGCCGCGATCGCCTACGCCGCGATGGTGACGGGCATCTCCGCGCGCCACCGCCAGCTCACCGGCGAAGCCACGACCCGGGCCTGACCCCGGGCCAGGACGCGTCGTGACCCTCCACCTCGTGCGACACGCCAAGGCCGGGAGTCGTTCGGCGTGGACGGGCGACGACCTGGTCCGGCCGCTCAGCCCGAATGGGTGGGCTCAGGCCGCGACCCTTGCGGAGCGACTCGCTCCGCTGGCACCGCCGCTGCTGGTGTCGAGCCGGTACGTCCGGTGCGTCCAGACCCTCGAGCCGCTCGCCGAGCGGCTCGGCCTCCGCATCACCGACGACGATCGGCTCATCGAGGGGGCCGGCTTCCTCGGCGCCCTCGACCTGCTCGACGAGGTCCCCGACGGCACGGTGCTGTGCAGCCACGGCGACGTGATCCCCGAGACGATCGACGCCCTGGTCCGCCGCGGGATGGAGATCGACACCCCACCCGACTGGCGCAAGGCCAGCGTCTGGGAGCTCGACCGGGGCCCCGACGGCCGGTTCGCCACCGCCCGCTGCATCCCCCCACCGGCTCGCTGACCGGACGTCGTCGAGGCTCGCTCAGGGCGCCGTGGTGGGAGCCGTCGGATCGCCCGTCGACTCCTGCGTGAGCCGCAGGACGAACTGCTCGACGAGCGAGCGCATGTCGGCCGGCGGATCGGCGGCCAGGCACTCCTGCGCCCAGACCAGCCCGCCCTCGGTGTCGCCCAGGAAGTTGGCGGTGATGATCGCCAGGAAGCAGTGCGGGTCGGCGTAAGCGGGATCGCTCTCGATGGCCCGCCCGAGCAGGACGACCGAGGTGTCGAGGGCCAGGTCACGGACCTCGGGGCTCGCCCCCTGGGAGTTCACCGCGAGGAGCCAGCCGCTGTAGGTCAGCGCCTCGGGGTGGTCGGGCCGCTCGGCGAGCACCTGGTCGTAGATCGCCTGCGCAGCGAGTGGATCGGTGCCGAGCAGTTGACGGGCCTGGGCGAGCAGCGGACCGATGCCGCCGCCGGGTGCCGCGCCGGTGATCTCCTGGCCGGGCAGTCGCTGACCGGAGGACCGCGCCACGAACCACCCGGTGCCCACGGCGACAGCGAGGACCACAGCCACGCCGGCCACCACGCGACCCCAGGATCTCCGGGGGGTGGGCGGGAGGGCTGCCCGGCCCTCCTCGATGGCCCGCAGGACCGCTGCGGCGCGCACGGTGTAGCCGTCGCGCAGCGTGCGGTAGTCGTCGTCGTCGACGTCGCCGGCCGCGTGCTCGCGCTCCAGGTCGGTGAGCGAGCGCAGGAGGAAGCGCCGCTCCTCCTCGAGCTCGGCCAGCCGATCGGGGTCGATCCGGCCGCCGGAGCGTCCGACCGCGGTGGGCGAGGTCACGAGGTCGACACCCCGTCGTCGACCTCGCCGGGTGGCGCGTCGTCGGCGGCGAGCGCGGCGCGGACCACGTCGTAGTCGTCCTCGGTCGCGCCGCGATTGCGGCGCGCGTCGATCTGCCAGCGCCGGAACGCCAGCGCGAGGCCGGCGACGGCACAGACCAGCGCGGCCGCCGGCAGCGCCCACACCAACGCCTCGATGCCGTCGGCGCGTGGGACGAGCAGGATCTGACCGCCGAACGCGTCCGCGATCTGCTCGATGATCTCGTCGTCGGTCGACTCACCGGCCGCCACCTGGGCGCGGATCTCGGCGCGCAGACGATCCGAACTCGGGTTGCGCGACTCGAACACGCTCTCGCCGGCGCAGACCGGGCACGCCACCCGGCGTGCGATGGAATCGACGCGGTCACCCGGGCTCTGGGGCCCACGATCACGCACGATCCCGATCGCGAGCGCGCCGACCACCACGAACAGCAGCGCGACCCAACCGGGCCAGCGCTTCAGGCGGGCATTCGTCGCCGAGCGGCTCACACGCCCTCCCGCAGTTGCTGGAGCTGCGCGCCGAGGAACTCGGCGGTGACCTGGGAGATAACCCGGCCCCGCACGATCCCGTTCGGGTCGATGATCCAGGTCTCGGGGACCTTGGCGACGCCGAAGGCCACCGAGAACCGACCCTCGGGGTCGAACACGATCGGCCAGTCGCCGCCCTCCTCGGCGAAGAACTCCTCGACGGCGCCCCGCCGGTCGTCGACCACGACGGTGTAGAACTCGGCCCCGTCGGTGCCGAGCGCACGCTGCTGCTCGACGAAGCGGATGAGTTCGGGGTGCTCGGCCTGGCAGGGCACGCAGGTGGAGGTGAAGAAGTTGATGACCACCCAGCTCCCCTTGCGTCGTGCGAGGTCGAAGGGGCGGCCGTCGGCGAGCTCACCGGTGACCTCGGGGGCGGGGGCGTCGAGGAACGGCGTGGCCGCGGTCTGATCGGTGCGCGGCTCGGCGCCGGCGAGCACGACGAACAGCGCGGCCAGCACGAGGGCGACGGCGAGCACCACGAAGGGCGCGACCCGGCGCCGACGGCCGCCGGACCCGTCGGTCGTGTCGCCGGTGTCGGTCGTGTCGGTCGTGTCGGTCGTGTCGGTCATGCGGGCACCTCGTCGGCGGCGGGCGCCTCCTCGGCCGGTCGATCGTCGACGGGCGCGCCGGCGGGGGCCGACACCGGGTCGGTCGGGCGGCGATGGCGCGAGCTCGGGAACACCGCGAGCACGGTGCCGATCGCCATCAGCGCGCCGCCGATCCAGAGCCACAGGATCATCGGCTTCACGAACACCTGGATCGACACCTCGGTGTCGCCCGGCACCGGGCGGGTGACCCCGGGGGCGATCGTCAGGTAGAGGTCCTTGGTGAAGCCCGTCCGCACGCTCGGCGTGGCGATGTCCATGCCCTGGCGCAGGTACTTGGTGACCGCCGGGGCGTACGCCTGCTCACGGTCGATGAGCACCTGGGCCGAGACCACGTCGGCGCGGGCGTCGACGCGCTGGGTGATCTCGAGCAGCTCGAAGGTGTGCCCGCCCCAGGCCCGCTCCTCGCCGACCACCAGCGGGATCGTCGCCGAGTGGGTGTAGGCGTTCGACGCCGCGAGCGCCACCGCGATCATGATCACGCCGAGGTGGACGATCATCCCGCCGTTGGCCCGGCCGACCAGGCCGCGCCAGCCGTTGCGGCGGGTGGCGAGCACGAGCTGGCGCAGCGCGGCCCCGGCGGCGAACCCACCCATGCCGAACGCCAGCAGTGGCGCCCAGCCCTGGGCACCGACCACGAGCGCGAACACCAGGCAGCCGGCCCCGATCCAGGCCGGCCAGAACAGGCGGTCGCGCAGCAGTTCGGTGGAGGCCTTGCGCCACGGCAGCACCGGTGCCACCCCCATGAGGAACAGCATCACCAGGCCGAGCGGGGTGGAGAGCCGGTCGAAGTAGGGCGCACCGACCACGGTCTGGCGGTCCTGGAGCACCTCGACGAGCAGCGGGAACACCGTGCCGAGCAGCACCACGAAGGCGAACACGGTGAACAGCACGTTGTTGGCGAGGAACGCTCCCTCGCGCGACACGGGGGAATCGATCACGCCGGGCGACCGGAGCCGGTCGCCGCGCCACGCGATCAACCCGAGCGAGACGACCACGACCACGCCGAAGAACCCGAGCAGGTAGCCGCCGACCGAGCCGGCCGAGAACGCGTGGACGCTGTTGATGATGCCCGACCGGGTGATGAACGTGCCCAGGATCGTGAGCGCGAAGGTGGCGACCAGCAGGCTCAGGTTCCAGACCCGGAGCATCCCGCGGCGTTCCTGGACGAGCACGGAGTGGATGTAGGCGGTGCCGGTGAGCCAGGGCAGGAGGCTGGCGTTCTCGACCGGATCCCAGGCCCACACCCCGCTCCAGCCGAGCACCTCGTAGCTCCACCAGCCGCCCAGGATGATGCCGATCGTGAGGAAGGCCCAGGAGAACAGCGCCCACCGGCGGGTCTCCATCAGCCAGCCCTCACCGACCCGACCGGTGATCAGCGCGGCGAGCGCGAACGCGAACGGCACCGTGAACCCGACGTAGCCGAGGTACAGGGTGGGCGGGTGGAACAGCACCAGGATGTGGTTCTGCAGCAGCGGGTTCGGGCCCGGGCCATCGAACCCGATCGGCACGGGCGGGCCGGCGGCGAAGGGCGAGGCCGGGCCGAAGGACACGAACGCGAAGAAGGCCGAGACCGCGAACATCACCACGAGTGCCCAGCCGACGAGCGGGTCGCTGGTGCGCTTGCGGAACCGCCAGGCGACCGCCGCGGTGAACGCCGCGAGGATCACGACCCAGAGCAGGATCGAGCCCTCGAGCGCGCTCCACATGGCGGCCATGTTGTAGAGCAGCGGGGTGGTGCTCGAGCCGACCTGCTGGACGAACGCGATCGAGAAGTCGCGGGTGATCAGCGCCCGCTGCATCATCACCACGGCGAGCACGGCACCGGCCAGGGCGAGCCAGGCGTAGATCGGTGCCTGGCGGAGCGAGCGGACCGAGCCCGAGCGGATCGCGGCCACCGTGGCGAACGCCCCGAAGGTGGTGGAGGCGAGCATGAGCAGCAACCCGGCGTTGCCGAGCGCGGCGTTGAGGCTGGCGGCGATCACGACGTGACCGGGGGGCAGTCCGGCTCGACGTCGTCGTCGACCCGATCAGGGTTGGCCGCCTCGTACTCCTCGGAGTGCTTGACCTCCACCCGGTCGCCCTCGAACGTGCCGCCGACGAGCTCGCCGTGGACCACCACGGGGATGCACTCCTTGAAGATGCCGCCGGGCTCGCCCTCGTAGCGGACCGGCAGGGAGACCTCGTTGAACGAGACCGAGAAGGTGGTGACCCCGCCGGCCGCGCTGACCGATCCGAGGTCGACGGTGCCCTGGATGCGCAGGCGTCGGTCGGCGTCGCAGCCGGGTCGCTCCCCGATCTCGTCGACGTTGCAGTAGTAGTCGACGGCCGAGGTGAGGAACTGGGTGACCACCACACCACCGGCGACCAGCACCAGGCCGATGACCAGCATGGGGAGCCAGCGTCGGGTGCGGCGGGGGGTGGATGGAGCGGCGGGGCGGGGGGAGAGGTCGCTCATGGGTTGGATGTCAGGTCGATCGACGGAGGCGGTTGGTTCCGCCGTCAGGTCCAGTACTTCTGGTCGTCGGGGAGACGCCGGGCGTAGCGCCGGCCGAGGGTGAGGGTGCGCCAGGCGAACAGCCCGACCGTGCCCAGCGTGAGCACGTAGCTGCCGATGATGAAGCCAGCGTCCTTCACGACGGGTCCTCCTGGTCGACGCGGTGGGTGGGGGGTGCGGGCGTGTCGAGGGCCTCGGCGCGACGAGCCGCGAGGGCCAGGTCGAGACCCTGGTCGTCGAGGGCGTCCTCCATGGCCAGGGTGCGGGTCCGGTGCAGCATCAGCCAGACGTACAGCAGCGAGAACGCGATCACCCCGACGAACAGGCTGAACAACATGAGCCCGTCCATCTTGATCTCGCCGTCGGTCCGCAGGACCGTGGCCTCCTGGTGCAGGCTGCGCCACAGCCGGACGCTCCAGTGCACGAGCGGGATCTCGATCACGGCCAACAGCCCGATGACGGCGCTGCGGCGAGCCCGCTGGTGGTGGTCACCGCCCAGTCGGCGCACGGCCAGGTAGCCGATGTAGGTGACGAACAGCAGCGCAGTGGTGGTGAGTCGGGCGT
>CAYRXQ010000137.1:0-8317 GCA_964428115.1 uncultured Ilumatobacteraceae bacterium | reverse complement strand
GTAGCCCGGCCAGGTCATCATCTGCTCGGTCGCCCACCAGTACTCCTCGAGCGTCTCGCCCTTCCAGGCGAACACCGGCACGCCCTGCGGGTCGTCCTCGGTGCCGTGCGGGCCGACGGCGACCGCCGCGGCGGCGTGGTCCTGGGTCGAGAAGATGTTGCAGCTCGCCCAGCGGACCTCGGCACCGAGCTCGGTGAGCGTCTCGATGAGCACGGCGGTCTGGATGGTCATGTGCAGCGACCCCGAGATGCGCGCCCCGGCGAGCGGCTTCGCGGGCCCGTACTCCTTGCGGATGGCCATCAGGCCGGGCATCTCGTGTTCGGCCAGGTGCATCTCCTTGCGGCCGAACGGCGCGAGGGAGACATCGGCGACGCGAAAGTCGCGGCGCGGCGTGGTGGTGGACGTCATGGCTGATCCTCCGTCGGAGCGGTCGAGTCGTGGGAGCGAGCCGGGGCCTGCTGGCACCGAACGGGTCAGCCCGCGTCGGCGACCACGCTACCGCCGCGCCCCGGGTGCAGGGCCCGAGCTCAGTCGGCGAGCACGACCGCGGCGACGTCGATCAGGTAGTGCACGAGGCCGTTGCGGTTGTAGACCCGGATCTGGTACGGGTCGGTGCTGTTGCCCCCGTAGCGCAGCAGCGCCAGGTTCGGCACGCTCTCGCCCTCGGCGAGGTTGACGTTGGAGGCCTGTGGGGGTGCTCCGGCGCCACCATCGGCGGGCGTCGGATAGACCGTGAGGTGCGTGGCGATCGGCCCGAACCAGCCCGGCGGGCGCTGGAGCCCAGTGGCGGTGAGGTTGCCGAAGGCCGCCGACTGGCGACCGAGTGCGACCCCGCCGACCCGCACGTCGGCGGCGAACTCGGCGAAGCTCCAGTCCTCGGCGCGGGCGGCGCCGAGCGGTGCCGCTCCCCACTCGGGACGACGGGTGTCGAGGACGCGCAGCGGGGCGACGAGCGGCACCACCCGGCCGGCGCGGCTCTCGACCGGCAGACCGCGGACCAGGTAGCCGACCACGTCGACCACGACGTCGGTCTCACCGGCGCGGTTGACGATGCGGATCGCACCGTCGGCACCGATCGGGACGAGGACCAGGTTGGCCTTGACCTGGCCGGGACGAAGGTTGAGGTTGCTCGTGCGCGGGTCGCCGCCGCCGGCCGGCAGCTCGGGCACCACCGACACGTGGGTCGTGGTGCTCGCCGGGCGAGCGTTGACGCCGGTGACGTTGACCAGGACGCCGATCACGTTGGGGTCGTCGGGCACGATGTCGCGCACCGTCGGGTTCACCGAGTCGGCACCGCGGATCGGCAGGCGGAGCGTCTCACGCGGTCCGAGCGGGTCACCGATCGGGCGGGAGTCGTAGAGCCGGCCGGGTCCGGCGGGGATCAGGCGCGCCCCCGACTCGGGGTACGTGTCCTTGGAGAACCAGCCGAACACGTCGATGAGCACGTGGGCACTGCCGACCGCACCGCCCGAGACGAGGCGGACCGAGACCTTCCCGTCGGCACCGGGCACGATGATCGCCAGGTTCGGCACGATCTCGCCGGCCCGGAAGTTCACGATCGAGGAGGTGCCCTCGGTGGCGCCGGTGCCCCAGGCCCGCAGATAGCCCTCGGTGGTCGGGGTGACCACGGTGACGTTGGCGACGATGGCCAGCACCGAGGACGGGTCGGCGGGCAAGCCGCCCTGGCCGAGCACCTGGACGTCGAAGAGGTTGGCCGAGTTCGACACCCCGGGGGACAGGGTCTTGGCGCCGGGCTTCACCAGGTCGTTGATGCCGGGCGGGCGGGTGTCGAGCACCCGGGCCGGGGTGATCGGGTGGTACTCGCCGCCGGCCCCGAGCAGGCTCGCGGCCTCGGCTCGGCCGGTGTCGTCACGCTCGCCGACCGTTGCTGCGACCACCATCGAGACCACGAGCGCTGCGACGATGCCGAGCCGACGAGCCAGGTGGCGGCGGGTTCGGGGCACGCCGGATCGCTCGGATCCGGTGGCCTGGGGGGTCTCGGAGCGCTGCATCGCCGATCACCGTACCGTGCGTTCCGGCGCGGGGTCGGTCAGGACCGACCGAGGGTCAGCCACCACCCGTGGTCGGAAGACCGCGGTCGGCGATGATCTGCTCGAGCCGAGCGTGCTCCGCGTCGTCGACGACCGTCGACTCCTCCACCAGCATCACGGGGATGTCGTCGCTCACCTCGTAGCGGCGACGGGTACGCGGGTTGTAGAGCAGGGACTCGTCCTCGACGTAGACGAGCGGCCCCTTGTCCTCGGGACAGGCGAGGATCGCGAGCAGGGTGGGATCGAGGGCCACGGTGATCTCCAGGTGCAATCGGATCGGGTTCAGGAACGGGTGATCAGGGAGAGGAGCTCGGCGACGCGGCGGTCGCACTCGTCGCGGGTGGAGGCCTCGAGGTTGAGGCGCAGCAGGGGCTCGGTGTTGGACGGGCGCAGGTTGAACCACCACGAACCGCAGTCGACCGTGAGCCCGTCGAGGCGATCCTGCTCGAGATCGGCGAACTCTTCGCTGATGTCGTCGATCACGGCGGCCGCATCGTCGACCTGGGTGTTGATCTCGCCGCTCGACGCATAGCGCTCGAAGGGCTTGCGCAGGACCGAAAGGGCGACGCCGGTGCGGCTCAGCTCCTGGAGCACGATCATCGTGGCGATCAGCCCGCTGTCGGCCCGGTAGTTCTGCGCGAAGTAGTAGTGCGCGGAGTGCTCGCCGCCGAACACCGCACCGGTCTGGGCCATCACGTCCTTGATGTACGAGTGCCCGACCCGGGTGCGAACCGGGATCCCGCCGTGCTCGCGGATCGTCTCGGGAACCGCTCGCGAGCAGATGAGGTTGTACAGCACCGTCGCGCCGGGCGAGGCGCGCAGGACGGCGGCCGCGAGGATCGCCGTGGTGGTGGAGCCGCTCAGGCCGGTCCCGCTCTCGTCGACCACGAAGACGCGATCGGCATCGCCGTCGAAGGCGAGGCCCAGGTCGAAGCCACCCGACACGACGCGGGCCCGCAGCTCGCGCTGGTTGGCCGGCTGCAGCGGATCGGCCGGATGGTTGGGGAAGGTCCCGTCGAGCTCGCCGAACATCACCTCGAGCTCGAGCTGCGGGATCCGCTCGAAGACCGCCGGTACCACCAGCCCGCCCATGCCGTTGGCCGTGTCGGCCACGACCCGCAGGGGCAGGAACGACTCGTGGTCGACGAAGGACAGCACGTGGTCGACGAAGGCGTCGAGCAGGTCGGCCTCGCTGCGGCGTCCGACCGAGGCGGCCGAGGCCGGGGCCGAGCCGGCGAGCACCCGCTCCGCGACGGCCTTGATCTCGCCGAGCCCGGAGTCGATACCGATGGGACGGGCGCCGGAACGACAGAACTTGACCCCGTTGTACTGCGCCGGGTTGTGCGATGCGGTGAACATCGCGCCGGGCGCGTCGAGCGAGCCGGCGGCGAAGTAGAGCAGGTCGGTGGAGGCGAGCCCGATGTCGACGACGTCGACCCCCTGCGAGGTCACCCCGGCCGTGAAGGCCTCGACGAGCTCGGGACCGGTGGGTCGCATGTCGCGTCCCACGAGGACACGAGGGGCACCGGTGTGGCGGGCGAAGCCGACCCCGAGGGCGTGCGCGACATCAGCATCGAGCTGATCGGGCACCGTCCCTCGGATGTCGTACGCCTTGACGATCTCATCGAGGACAGACATGACGGGCAGTCACGCTACCGGGCGAGCGGCGGCGCCGGGTCCGGGTCGCTCCCGGCGCCGTCCCACGCTGGCTCCTCGGCACCGACCTCGAGCTCCGGATCGATCTCGGGCTCGATCTCGGGCTCGGGTCGCCGCCCGCCGACCACCGGGGTCTCCGCCTCGTGCACCACGTCGCCGCGGCGGCGCAGCACGATGCACATCGCCACACCGACCAGGCCCAGCAGGGTGAACACCACGTCGAGCCCGCTGCGGCCGAACGACAGCTCGACCTCGGTGTCGGTGGGCACCACCACCATCATGTTCGGACCGATCCGGTACGGCCCTTCCGCTCCCGACACGCTCCAGTTCGGGAAGTAGCTGACCCGCACGATCACCGGGACCCCGATCTGGTCGACCGAGAACGACACCGACTGCTGTTCGATCACCAGGTCGGAGACCGTCACCTCGGGCAGCGGCACCGCCTCGATCGGCTGGTCGGGCACCACGATGTCGACTCGGCGGCCGGGCCGTCCGAGCTCGCCCTCGCGACGCGTCTCGTCGACCGACACCGTGATCCGCTGCCACTCGGCCGGCCCGCCGTCGGCCGGCATCGCCGCCCACTCGTCGCTGTGCTGGAACCAGCTCGTCCCGAGCTCGAGGTTGCGCTCGCGCTGGTCACCGCCGCGCGAGGCCACGACCACCGGTTGGACCGTGAGTGCCTCGACCACCGCCGAGTCGGGCACCAGGTAGATGTCCCACGGGCCGCTGGTGGCCAGGAAGGTGAGCTCGGGGCGAGCGGCCGCCTCGGCCTTGGCCTCGGGCGTGCGGACCATCGCGTAGCGCACGCCGAGGTCCTGCAGGTGGCCGACACCGACCTCGGCATCGTTGTCGACGTAGCGCAGCTCACGGACCGGGTTCGAGGACTGCTTCGACATCGCGGCGGCCGTGAGGAAGTGGTACGGGGTGGTGCCCGAGGCCTCGAAGAACAATCCCTCCATCGAGGTGATGCAGCCGTCGGTCCAGTGCGGGAGCAGCATCAACGCCATCGTCGTGCCGTACCGACCGTTGTCCTCGTTGTTCTCCCACAGCGCACGGCCGCACCCGAGCGACGGATCGTCGCCGATGCGCTCCATGGTGCGGACCACGTCGTGGTACTCGGTGTAGTTCTCGCCGCGGCCCTCGTACCCGAGGAAGTTGTACCGCGACCACCCGTCGCCCTGGGCGTCCGCGTTGGTGCTGGTGGCCCGGATCGGGCCCCATGCGTAGACCGAGGTGCCGTGCTCGTCGCGGTACCCGCCCCCCGGGAGCACCTGGAACACGAAGCCGAGCACGAGCAGCGTGCCGGCCGCGCCGACCACGGCGGTGCCCGTCGACGCCCACACGCCAGGCAACTCCGAGGGCCGACGGTCGCGTACGACGTTGACCAGCAACGCCCCGACCTCGACGATGCCGACCATCATCAGCAGCCCGCGCACCAGGTACAGGAACGGCAGCAGGCGCGGATTCCACAGCAGGCCGATCACCGGGAGGCTGTCGCGGGTCAGGTAGACGAGCGCCACCAACGCGAGGCCGATGATGCCGAGCGCGGCGCCGGTGAGGTGACGGCGCATCACACAGGCCGCGAACCCGATGACCGCGAACCCGGTGATCAGCACGTCGAGCGGCGCCGCCAGCGGGAAGAACATGTCCCAGAACGAGTCGTTCGCCCCCTGGGGCCGGAACCCGTACTTCATGTCGGTCATGTAGGCGTGGTCGAGCAGGAACGGCCCGACCCACCAGATCGACAGCAGCATCGCGGTGAGCCCCACCGTGGCCGCGTAGACCAGCCGGGTGCGGTCGATCCAGACCAGCACGAGGATCATCGCGGCGAGCAGCACGAAGATCGCGACGATGCCGTGCGACACCGCCGAGGCCGCGATGAGCACGGCGGCCCACACCCGGAACCGGCCGGTGCGCAGCCCGTTCGCGAGGACCCCCAGGCCGAGCACGCCGAGCGAGAGCGCGATCGAGAACGAGAACTCCCCCGCCATCGTCGACTTGAGGTTGCCGCCGTAGATCGAGAAGCTCTCGTCGAGGGCGAACGCCAGGCCGGCGAAGGCGAACAACTCGGGCATCGGGTAGCGGAACGCAGCGAGGCGACCGAACGCCCAGCACGCGGCGGGCAGGGTGATCAAACCCAGGACCGCCACCAGCTTCATCGCGACGCCGTAGGGCAACACGACGTCGACGGCCACGATCGCGAGCGCCGGCAGCACCATGTAGAAGCGGTAGGCGGGCATCCCCGCGTACCAGTCCATGCTCCAGCCGTTGAGCTGCCAGTTCGACAGCAGCGTGTCGCGCAGGAAGGCCGGGCCCCAGACGTGGGCGCCGAAGTCACCACCGGTCGGTGTCGTGTTGTCGAAGATCAGGTCGTCGTCGAGGTCGAACGGGTTGAGGTGGACGACGTTCATCATCACCACGGTGGTGACGGCCAGCGACAGCGTCGTGACGACCACCCGCACGATCCGGTCGGTCGGCCATGGCTCGGTCGCCCAGGCCAACGGCCGGCGGAACACGCGCCGCACGATGCGCTCGAACCGCCCGGGCGGCGATGCCGGCACCGGCTCGACCTCGAGGTCTGCCGGTGCGTCGACCTCGGGCTCGACGAGCGCCGTGTCGCCGACGGGCGCGACGAGGTCGGGGTCGGGAGCAGGGTCGGTCGGAGTGCGTTCGTCGAGTCGATCGGTCATGTCGTGGAGCAGCAGGCCGTGCGGACGGAGGTGCTCCGACCTGGTCCCATCAGTCTGGCATCCCGCAGGATGCCCGCGACCGTCAGGCCAGCAACACCGCCGCGATCCCGGTGGCGTTGAAGCCCACGTGCGCGGCGATCGCCGTGCCCAACCGGCCCGTGACCAACAGGCAGGCGCCGAACACCAGCCCGGCCACGAACAGCCCCGGGTACTCCACGGGGCGGAAGTGGATGGCCGCGAACCACAGCGACGCCCCCACCAGCGCCAGCGGGTCGCTGAGGCGCGCCGCCAACGACCGCTGCAGGAGGCCCCGATACACGAGCTCCTCGACCACCGGCGCGCCCACGACCACCACGAACACCAGGACCAGGAACGCGACGCCCTCGGCCCGGTCGACCAGGTCGCGCGCCGTCTCCTCCAGGCGATCGTCCGAGAACGTGTCGGGCCAGATCGCGCGCAGCGGCAGGTAGACGACGGGGACCAGGACGAGCTGGGTCACCACGCCGACGCCGACGCCCACGAGATCGAGCGGGTCGCCCCAGATCGCGTAGTCGCGTCGCAGGTCACCGGATCCGCCGCGTTGCGAGGCCCACCAGATCCCCGCGAGGTAGGCACACCAGGTCGCCATGACCGCGACCGCCAGCGCGCCGATGGGCAGGACGTCGTCGCTGGTGGTGCCCCCGGCGACCGCCACCACGAGCACCGAGAGCGCCTGCCCGGCGACCCAGGCGACCAGCCATGTCGCTGCGGCGACCGGGAGGTCGACCGCGCCGCGCTGCGCGCGAAACGTGGTCGACGCAGCAGGATCCGGCACGCAGCCGAGGGTACCGCCGCGCTAGACCGCGATGAGCCGCACGAGCGACTCGTCACCACCGCGGCGATCCCGCAGCTGCCATCCCTGCGGCACCGACACCCGGGCGGCGTGCCGACGACACAGGTCGTAGGCGTGCGGGTCCCGGACCGACCACAGCGCGTCGAGCCACGCGGTGGACGAGCCGTACTGGTACGTGAGCGTGGCGTCGGCCCGCTCGGCGCACCCCGTTCGTGAACACTGCCTGTTGGGCCCGGCGTCCATGCCCCCGAACGCTACGGTACGGAGCCGACGGCGTCGTGGATGCCGGTCGTGGCGGTGACCTGTGCCCACCCGCGGGTCGCGCGAACGACCTGCCAGGGCGGCCGGCGACCCCTAGCATGTCTCCATGGACAAGCTCCCGCCGCCTCCACCGCCTCCTCCCCCCGGGCGAGGCCGAGGTCAGGCTCCCGCGCCGAACCGTCGCAAGAACGACGCCGATCCCGACGGCGCCGCCAAGACCGGCCGGACCGGCTGGCCACGCTGGGTGATCTGGGTCCTGGCCGGCCTGTTGCTGGCCACCGTGCTCGTCCCCAGCCTGCTCCCCGATGAGTCGGGCGAGCAGCTCTCCTACACCGAGTTCATCGCCGAGGTCGAGGCTGGTCGCGTCGCGTCGGTCGAGATCAACAACGGCAGCGGCAAGATCACCGGCGAGTTCGACGACGGTTCGAAGTTCACCACCACCGGTGGCGGCGAGCGAGGTCTGTCCGAGGCCGACGAGGCCGTGTTGCGCGACAACGACGTGGCGTACAGCTTCAAGGCGCCGAGCAACAACTGGTTCCTGTCGATCATCGGCCTGATGCTCCCGGTGATGCTGATCATCGGCTTCTTCGTGTGGATGCAGCGCCGGGCGCAGGGGCAGATGGGCAACGTCATGTCGATCGGGCGCAGCCGCGCCAAGGCCTACAACGCCGACAAGCCCTCCACCACCTTCGCCGACATCGCCGGCTACGAGGGCGTCAAGCAGGAGATCACCGAGGTGGTCGACTTCCTGCGGATGCCCGAGCGGTTCCGTGAGATCGGCGCCCGGGTGCCCAAGGGCATCCTGCTGGTCGGCCCTCCGGGCACCG
>CAYRXQ010000136.1:0-8396 GCA_964428115.1 uncultured Ilumatobacteraceae bacterium | reverse complement strand
CATCCGCACCACCACCAGCGCCCCCGACTGTCGCCACCGCATCTGCCGCCGCCGCACCTGCCTCAGCGCCCGCCGCACCTGCCTCCGCACCCGCAGCCGTACCAGCAGAACCGGGCCGTGCCGCGGCTCCGGCACCGTCTGGGCCGACCGACTCCCACCCACGCCGGTGGGCGATCCTCGCCGTGGTCTGCCTCGCCAGCTTCGTGACCGTGCTCGACGGGACGATCGTGAACGTCGCCCTGCCGACCCTGACCACCGAGCTCGGCGCCACCACCCGACAGCTGCAGTGGATCGTCGACGCGTACCTCCTCGTCTTCACCGGGCTGCTGCTCGCGGCGGGTGGGCTCGGCGACCGGTACGGACGCCGGCGGGCGCTGCTCGCCGGGCTGGTCCTGTTCGGTGTGACCTCGGCCCTCGCCGGATCCGCCGACTCCGCCGGCGGTCTGATCCTCGGTCGCGCCGCCATGGGCGTGGGGGCCGCCCTGATCTTCCCCGCCACGCTGGCGATCATCACCGACGTCTTCCGTGAGCCCGGTGAGCGGGCCAAGGCGATCGGCGCGTGGAGCGCCGTCTCGGGCATCGGGGTCGCGGCCGGGCCGATCACCGGCGGGTGGCTCCTGGAGCACTTCTGGTGGGGGTCGGTGCTGTTCGTCAACGTCCCCGTGGTGATCGTCGCGGTGATCGCCACCGTCCGGATGATCCCCGAGTCGAAGGACCGCGAGGCCCAGCGACTCGACGTCCCCGGCCTGCTCCTGTCGATCGCGGCGATCTTCGTGCTGGTCCTGACGATCATCGAGGCCCCGTCGTGGGGCTGGACCGCGCCGGCCACGCTCCTCGGCTTCGCCTCCGCAGCCGTGCTGCTCGCCGCCTTCGTGGCCTGGCAGCTGCGCATCGAGCACCCGTTGCTGCCGGTGCGGATCTTCCGCAACCTGCGCTTCAGCGCGGCGAGCGTGTCGGTGACCGCCGCGTTCTTCGCCCTGTTCGGCTTCATCTTCCTGATCACGCAGTACTTCCAACTCGTGCGGGCCTACACCCCGCTGCAGGCGGGAGTCCGCACCCTGCCCGTCGCGCTGTCGATCGCCGCTGCCGCGGTGACCTCGCCCCGGCTCGCCGCCCGGATCGGCACCACCCGAGTCGTCGCCGGCGGCCTCGCTCTGATGGCCGCGTCGTTCGCCTGGATCTCGACGGCGTCGGCGGCGACGCCGTACCTCGAGATCGTCGGCCAGATGGTGCTGCTGGGGCTGGGTCTCGGGGCCACCACGGCGCCGGCGACCGAGTCGATCATGGGGTCGCTCAGTGCGGATCGGGCCGGGATCGGTTCGGCGGTCAACGACACGACCCGCGAGCTCGGCGGGACACTCGGCGTCGCCGTTCTCGGCAGCGTGTTCAGCTCGGTCTACGTCGGCGCCCTCGCCGACGGAGCGATCGTCACCTCGCTCCCCGAGGAGGCACGCGCCGCGACCGAATCGTCGGTCGGGGCGGCGGGGGCGATCGCTCCCGGTCTGGGCGAGATCGCTCCGGCCTATCTCGCCGAGGTGAGCGAGGCATTCCTGTCGGGGCTGTCGGCGGCCTGCCTGGTCGCCGCCGTGGTCGCGGCGGCGGGCTCGGTGTTCGCCCTGCGGTTTCTCCCCGCCCGGGCGCGCTGACCCTCGGGCCATGGTCAGTGTGTCGCTCGGCTCGGTGATCGCCCTGCGGGTCCCGCCCGCCCGGGCGCGCTGACCGTCGGGCCATGGTCGAGATGGCGGTCCCGACGACGGTCCGGGTGACATGGCGACGCCGGGAACGGTCGGCGCAATGCCACCCCGCTCGACCGTGACGCCCGAGCCCGCCCCGCGAGCCCAGCGACTCGCGCCGCCCCGGCGGGGTTCGGCCGCACGATCCCGGCGGGGTTGGGCCGCTCGGTCCCGGCGGGTTGCGGCTGCTCAGTCCCGACAGGATGCGGCTGCTCAGTCCCGACGGGGTGCGGCTGCCCGGTCCCGACGGGATGCGGCTGCTCGGTCCCGGCGGGGTGCGGGCGCACCGCTGCTCCTCTCGGTCGCCCTCGTGCTGGGCGCGACGGCCTGCGGCGATGACGAGTCCTCGAAAAGCCCCCGTCGTCTCGACGAGGACGCCTTCTGCGATCGGTTCCGACGCCTCGAGGCGACCGGCGAGGCCGACGAGTCGGGGGAGCTCGACGATGCCGTCCTGGCCGAGCTCGCCGCGCTCGCCGCGCAGGCCCCCACCGAGGAGCTCGGCGACGCGCTCGAGGTGCTGGGTGACGTGGCGGCGGACCTGTCGGAGCTCGACGAGGACGATCCCGACTCGTTCGGGGCCGCGCTCGCCGCGGCGTTGTCGCCCGAGTTCCTCGAATCGGCAGAGGTCGTCGAGTCGTTCGCCGTGGGCACCTGCGGCATCGACCGCGACGACATGTCGATCGGCTTCTCCGAGTTCGACGAGGGTGGTGGCGGCGACACGGGCCCGACCGGCGGCTCCGGCGGCTCAGGCGGTGGTGGCCCCACCGGGTCGGTCTTCGACGACCTCGACGCAGGCGATCTCGCCGACGAGGTCCGCCCCGCGGTCGAGCAGTTCGCCCCCGACTCCGAGGGCTCGGGCATCACGATCTTCCCGGCGGGCGACGGCACCACCGTCGAGGTCCAGGTCTTCGCCCCCTCCTCGCTCGACGCTGTCGCGCTGTGCGGGGCGCTCGCGGCTGCGGTCGATGCCGGCACCACCGACCCGTCGGTCACCGTCGAGGTGAGCGCCGACGGTCTGGTGGTCGCGAGCCGGCCGCCCGGCGGCACCTGCGCGGCAACCTGAACCGTCGCGGCGCGCTCTCCGCGCTCGGCCGCCTTCGTCGGTGGCGGCCGGTCGACCCCTCGCTAGCGTCGACCGTGTGCGTGTCCGGTCGGTGCTGCTCACCTTCGGTCTGCTGACCGGGTTCCTCGGCGCCGGCTACGGCGTGCTCTTCACGATGCTCGACGACTTCCGCGCCGAGTACGGCATCGGCGAGGGCGCCCTCGGAGCGATCATCGCGATCGGGTTCTTCTCCGGGTTCCTGGCACAGATCCTGATCGCCCCCTACGCGGATCGCGGCCACGCCCGCCACCTCGTGCTCGGCGGCATGTTGATGAACGTCGCCGGCCTGCTGCTGATGGCCGCAGCGACGGCTTTCGTGCCGCTGCTGCTCGGCCGGCTCGTGATGGGCATCGGGGTGGGCATGGCGATGCCGGCGATCCGCCGGATCGTGATCCTCTCGGAGCCGGGCAACCTCGGGAACAACCTCGGTCGACTCCTCGCCATCGACGTGGCCGGCTTCGCCGCCGGTCCGGCCGTCTCGGCGTTGCTGGTCGGGCCGTTCGGCATCCCGGCGCCGTTCCTGGTGATCGCGGCCGCGACCCTCGCCGTCCTGCCCTTCGTCTGGCGCACCCAGGTCCAGGAGACCGCGGTCGCCGATCGGCCGCAGCGGTTCGCCTTCGACCTGTTCCGCATCCGTCCCTTCGCCGCCGCGGTCTGCATGGGGTCCTCGGTGTTCCTGATGATCGGCGCGTTCGACGCCCTGTGGGCCGTGGTGCTCGACGACTTCGGCACCTCGCAGTGGATCTCCAACCTGGGCATCAGCCTGTTCGCCCTGCCCCTGGTCGTGCTCGGCGCCCTCGGCGGTCGGCTCGCACAGCGGGTGGGTCCGTTCAAGGTGGCCACGGTCGGCCTGCTGCTCGGGGCGATGTTCATGTTCCTGTACGGGCAGGTCCCCTCGGGCATGGCGATGTTCGCGGTGGCGATGTTCCACGCGGTGAGCGACGGGCTGACCGTGTCGAGCACCGGGGTCGCGGTCGGGATGTCGGTCCCGGCGCATCGTCAGGCCGGTGCCCAGGGCGTGCTCGGTGGCGCACAGACGCTCACCGCCGGGATCACGGCGTTGGCCACCGGCATGCTCTACGAGGAGTTCGGGAGGACGGTGGCCTACAGCGCAGCGGCCGGCGCGATGGTGGTCCTGGTGGTCACCGGCGCCCTCCTCGCCGGGCCGGCCTGGAGCCGGACCGGGTCGACGTCGCCCGACGACCCCGTGGCCTCCACCGAGCCACCCCACGCCTCTGTGGCGTCGGGTGGTTGAGTTCCCGCCACGGCACGCCTCTGTGGCGTCGGGTGGTTGAGTTCCCGCCACCTCGCGCCTCTGTGGCGTCGGGTGGTTGGGGGCCTTGGGGGCGCGCTGGCGGTCGAGGTCAGGCGGTCGGTCGGGGCTCGACGGGCGCGGGGTGGTGCACCTCGAGCACCCGGAAGCGGAGGAACTCGCCCTCGTCCCAGCGATCCGTGCCCCACCACCAGCCCATCGACCCCGCCCCGGCGACCCGGACGCCCTCGTCGGTCTCCACGTCGTCGTCGACGGCGATGCCGAAGCGGTGCATCGCCGGAGGTCCGCCGTCGGGAGATCCCCAACGGTCGAGCTCCACGGCGACCAGGGCGCCGGCCCGGTCGACGGTGACCTGGACCTCCACGGCGTGACCGAACACCGGCAGGCTGACCGACGCGCTGTGGTCGTCGACCGGGTACCAGGCGGCGCCGAGTTGCGGGGTCAGCGCCTGGGGGAGCCAGAGGACGGTTTCGGCGGCGAGACGTCCGAGGGCGGAGTGGAACGCATCGCTGCTCGACACGTCGTTCACCGGGGTGAGCCCACGGTGGTCGAACCACGATCCGAAGGCCAGCAGCTCGAACCCGGAGACCTCGCCACGATCCAGCGTGATCACGGGCGTCCACGAGATCGCCTCACCGGCCTGCAGCACCAGCCGTGCTCGGAACGGGGTCCAGGCGGCGAGCCGGAGTTCGCCCTCCATGTCGACCACCACCGAGGACCACAGCGGGGTGCACCGCGGCATCTTGCGCGTCATCAGACGGCGTGCCGGATCGGGGAGTTGGTCGCGCCAGACCGGATGAGCGAGGCGCGGACGCTCGATGGGGGTCGGGTCGCCTCTGATCGGTGCCTTGGTGCCACCGCCGCTCAGATCGCTCGACATGCCACACGGTCGCCCGTGGTCGAGTGCTCGGGCGCCTCCTCTGGCCAAGTCTTCCGGTTCGGCGGCCTCGCCGCCAGGGTCGAACGTCCCTCGGAGATGAAGACTCGGCGGCAAGCGGATGGCGCGGTGGTGACGGCACCGTCGGGCGTGGTCACCCGGCGGTGTGCTGGGCGCGGACTCACCAGGAGCCGGAGCTGCCCCCGCCACCGCCGCCGCCCACCGAGCCGCCCGAGAAGCCGCCACCGCCGCCGCTCCCGGAGCTCGATGGCGCCGTTCGCGAGCTCGCCAGCGACGCGCCGATCGCGCCCATGAGGAGCGGCTGGCTCATCGAGTGGCGCGCTGCTTCGGGCACGTTGGCGTGCTCGAGCGCCCGGTTCCAGGCGTCGGCCTCGTCGAGGGCGGCCGCCCAGGCGCTGTACTCCCGGAGCACGCCGTTGTTCCAGGCCCACTCCACGTGCTGACCCTCGCTCTTGTCGAGGAAGCGCCGGAACGACTCGGTCCGCAGCGCGAGCGCAGAGCCGGTGGCGCTGCGCACCGCGCTCATGCCGCTGAAGGCGACCATGCCGACGACGGTGGGCACGATCGCGCCGAAGATGAGCGCGGCCGGAAGTGAGGAGAGCAACCGGAGGCCGGCCGTGATGAGTGCGAAGCCGCCCAGGAACACGAGCACGACGAGCGCGATCCCGATCGCGGCACCCGCACCGCTGCCGCCGGTGCCGACGGCCGGCAGGCGCTTCCACCAGCCCGAGGCCTTGACCCGTTCGCGCTGATCCTCGGCGACGGCCTTCCACAGCTCGGCCATCTTCGGGTCGTAGGTGCCGAGCGTGATCTGGTCCCGACCGTTGAACAGGGTCTGCAGGTGCTGCCGCTCCGCGTACTCGAGCGTCGACCAGGTCGGGCCGAGCCCGAGGATCGGCTTCTTCTCCTCGCTGTCGTCGATGAGGAGCGCCTCGCGGGCGATCAGATCGGAGAACCAGGCGGCCACTGTGCCCTGGTCGACCCGTTCGGACAGCAGCGCGCGACCCTCCCATGGGCGCAGACCCTTGGGCGGTACGAACTCGATGGTCGCGAGGTCGTCCATCTTGTCGTCGGGGACGAGGATCGTCGCCACCTCGGGCACCGTCCCATCGGCGCCGGGGTTGGGCAGCTCGCCGTAGGCCGCCTGGGCAGCGCCACCGGCGAACACCTCGTTGCTGCCCGACTTGCGCATGCGCACGAACGCGATCGCCGGACCGATCACACCGATCGGGATCAGCAGCAGCGCGACGAGCAGCCGGTTGTCGGTACGTCGCTCGGGGATGTCGGGGATCGGCACGTCGGCCAGGGGTGCGCCGGCGTCGAGGATCGTGCCCCCGATCGTGATGCCCTCGCCGGAGCGGAGGGGCTCGATCACGGTTCGATAGAGCGGGGCGTCGGCCGCCGAGTCGCGGGCGAGGGTGCAGCCGCCCGAGGCGCCGAAGGACCCGACGTTGCACAACGGTCCGTCGAGCTCCATGCCCGTGACCACGACCTCGAAGCGTCCGGTCTCGAGCTCCTCGGTGGTGCCGATGACGTCGAGGGCGAGCTCGCCGGTGCTGATCCGCGCGTCGGGGAGGGTGTACTCGAGGACGTACCGGTGCTGACCGGTGATGGTCGTGTCGGGGTCGCCGATCCGGATGCGGGTCTCGAAGGAGTTCAGTGCCACCACCGAGACGTCGTCGGGCGCATCGGGGGAGGAGGCCAGGATGTTCGTCGGGACGCCGAAGTCGTTCGGGATGATGCGCTGGTACCCGCGCCGCTCGTTCGTGCCGAAGTCCTGGTCGACCACCTCGCGGATGCGGACCCCGTCGGCGCCGATCGGCCGGATCAGCACCTGCTTCGCGTCGAAGCGCTCGTCGCGGTTCCCCGCGCCGATCAACCCGACCGCCGCCAGACCGACGCATGCAGCCACGGCCACGCCCACCGCGACGAAGCGCCCCCACCCGAACCGTCCCAGCTCCATCGAGCCATCATGGCCCACGGCTCGGACCTGTGCGTCGTAGCGTCGGATCCATGCGCCCCGCACCGATGTCGACCGCCGAGGTGGTGGAGCTCGACCGACGCCACCACCTCCACCCGTACCAGGACTTCGACCGCTACCGCCACGACGAGGTGCTGCCGATCGGTCGGGGGGCGGGAGCGATGCTCGTCGACACCGACGGGCGGGAGTACCTCGACGCGGTCGGTGGCATGTGGTGCACCAACATCGGGCTCGGCCGCGACGAGATGGCCGACGCGATCGCCGCCCAGGTGCGCGAGCTGGCCTACGCCAACCCCTTCGTCGACATGACCAACCTGCGCGCCGTCGAGCTCGCCGATCGCCTGACCGATCTCACGCCTGTCGGACTCGACCACGTCTTCTTCACCTGCGGCGGATCCACGGCGATCGACGCCACCTTCCGGCTGATCCAGTTCTACCAACACGCTCTGGGACGCCCCGAGAAGCGCCACATCCTCAGCCGCGTCGACGCCTACCACGGCACCACCTTCGCCGCGGTCTCGATCGGCGGGAAGCCCGGCGACCGCATCGACGCGTTCGACTACCTCGACGACCGCATCACGCACCTGTCCTCTCCGAACCACTACCGCTTCGGCGGCGAGCGGTCGGAGCAGGAGTTCGCCGACGACCTGGTCGACGAGTTCGTGACCACCGTCGACCGGCTCGGGGGCCCCGACCGTGTCGCGGCGTTCTTCGCCGAGCCGATCATGGGCTCGGGCGGGGTCATCGTCCCCCCGGCCGACTACCTCCAGCGGGTGCGGGCGCTGTGCCGCGAGTACGACATCGTCTACGTGTCCGACGAGGTGGTCACCGCGTTCGGCCGACTCGGCGAGTGGTTCGCCTCGGAACCGGTCTTCGACATCGTGCCCGACGTGATCACGACCGCCAAGGGCCTGACCTCTGGCTACCTGCCACTCGGCGCGTCGATCTACTCCGAGGCGATCCACGAGGTGATCGCCGAGGAGGGCCACGGCCGGTACTTCGCGGTCGGGTACACGTACTCGGGCCATCCGGTCTCGTGCGCGGCGGCACTCACCAACATCGAGGTCATCGAGCGCGAAGGTCTGCTCGGGCACGTCCGCGAGGTCGGGCCCTACTTCATGGAGCAGCTCGGCACGCTGCGCGACCTCCCGATGGTCGGCGATGTACGCGGCTCACACCTGATGGCCTGCGTCGAGTTCGTCGAGGACCGGGGGACCAAGCGCTCGTACCCCGAGGCGCTCAACATCGGCAAGCTCGTGGCGAACGCGTGCGAGGCCCGCGGGCTCATCGTGCGCCCGATGGTCGATCTCAACGTGATGTCGCCGCCGCTCGTGATCGACCGCGACGACGTCGACCTGATCGTGCGCGTCCTGCGCGACGCGATCGTCGACGTCCGCGCTGAGCTCGAC
>CAYRXQ010000135.1:0-8411 GCA_964428115.1 uncultured Ilumatobacteraceae bacterium | reverse complement strand
CTCGGCGGTGACGCCCTCGAGGTAGGCCTGACCGAAGTCGGCGGGGTTCGCGTTCCACACCCGGTCGCGGCACTCCTCGTCGAGGAGGTCCCAGGTGGCTCCGGCGAACGTGTTGCGCGTCATCAGGTTGGTCAGGTTGGGCGCCGCACCCGACCACACGTACTGATCGGGGGCCGAGACCACGAGCTCGCCCGTGAGCGGATCGGTGAGACCGTTCACCTGGTGGCAGCGGGCGCACTGCTGGACGTAGACGGTCTCGCCTTCGAGCGCCAGCTCGTCGGTGGGCGGCGCGTAGGGCTCGAGCTCGTTGTCGAGCCAGGCCTGGAAGTCGGCCGGGTCGAGGGCCACGGCTTCCATCCGCATGTTGGCGTGCGAGAGGCCGCAGAACTCGGTGCACTGCCCGGCGTAGATGCCCGGCGTGTCGGTCTGCAGGCGCAGGTAGTGGACCCGGCCGGGGACCATGTCGCGCTTGCCGTTGAGCTTGGGGATCCAGTAGCTGTGGATCACGTCGCGGCTGGTACCGCGCAGCAACACGTTGGTGCCGGTGGGGATCACGAGCTGGCCGCTGGTGATGATCGGCTGTGCCTCGCCGTCGGTGGCGGCGTAGCCGCAGATCGTGCCGTCGGCGGCCACCGGGTAGTCGTACTCCCACCACCACTGCTGGCCGGTCACGTTGATCACGCACTCGGTGTCATCGGTGTCGGCCAGCGCGAAGACGGTGGCCACGGTCGGCACGGCGATCGAGGCCAGGATGATGGCCGGCAGGATCGTCATCGCGATCTCGAACACCGGCTTGCCGTGGGTCTGCTCGGGGATCGGCTGCCCCTTGTCGCGGAACCGGATGACCACCACGGTGATGGCGGCGAAGACGAGCACCCCGACCACGCCGGCGATGGCGAACACCGGCCACTGCAGGTCGTGGATCATCTGTGCGTTGTCACCCGACGGCGCCCACGTGTCCTGGGGCGCGTCGGACGCGCAGCCGGCCAGGATCGCGGCGCCGGCCACGCCCGCGGAAGCGGTCAACCAGCGTCGGGGGGTGCGGCGGGGGTTCGACACGTGGGGAACGCTAGTCATGGGCCCTTCTCGGTGCATGCTCGCTCGCTCGTGAATCGCGTGACCTGCGTCAGTCGGATCGGGGCGGGTCACGGGACCACCACCGCGAGCTGGGCCGACTCGACACCGGGCACGGTGAACGCGAGGCCACCGTCGATGATGCTGGTGGGCTTGGGGAAGTAGAGGGTGAGCAGCTGCACGCCACCCTCCTCGACGAGTGCGGTGCACAGCGTCTTGACCTCGGTGCCGTCGCCAATCGGGACGTCCGCGATGACCAGACGACGCGCCTCGGAGGACTCGTTGCGGAACAACACGTTGTTCGGGTTCGACCGCGGCAGGTTGACCGCTGCGGAGCCGTCGGGGAAGCCGGGCACGGTGTAGGTGAGCTGGCCGTCGGCCGAGAGGATCACCGTGGCCGAGACGTTCGACTTCGCCGACACCGTCTGGGAGGCCTTCTCGTCGGCCTCGGTCTCCTCCACGCCGCACCGGCCACGCTCGCCGAGATCGGCGGTGGTCTCGAGCACGTGCATCTCGCGCTCGCCGCTCAGCCCGGCCACGGTGCCGCCCGCCACCAGGGCGAGCCCGGCGATGGCGGCCAGGCCGGCGATCGTGCCGGTGGAGGCCTTCGGGCGCTTGGCGTACAGGAACGCCACCGCCAACAGCAGCACCGCGACCACCGAGAAGGCCACGACGGTGCCGGTCTTGGTCAGCGCCAGCATCACCCGGCTGAAGCTGTAGACGATGATCGCCGCCGCGCCTGCTGCCAGGATCGGCAGCTCGAGGGGGTTGGCGACCCGCTCGCGCAGATCGGCGTTGTAGGCGGCGTCGGCCGAGCCGCGCTCGGCCCAGGCCTGGACCGTCCACTCGACCAGGGCCAGCAGGACCAGGCCGATGCCGATGACCATGAAGGCCTGGTACAGGACCAGGCCGAGGGTCATCGACGCGACGCCGAGTGCGCCGACGAGCGGCCACGGCGAACCGCCGGGCGAGCGACGGGCGGCGGCCGAGGTGGCCACGGCGTTGCTGTCGGTCGGGTCGACGTTGGAGTCGCGCACGATCAGGTTGATGGCCGCGAGGATCGCCAGGGCGACGGCGGCCGAGACCAGGCCGACGGTGCCGAGCGTGCCCTCCTGGGTCACGCCGTACACGACCGCCGCGACGGTGGCGGCGAGTGCCGAGCCGATCAGGAGCTTCGAACCGGTGGTGAACATCAGGTGCGACTCACTTGGTGACGTAGACGACGAGCCACACGGCGGCGAAGGCCGCAGCCGTGAAGTACCAGTACAGGGCGTGGGCGGCGAGCAGCTCGCTCTCGTCGGCCCGGCCGCCGAGGAAGCGGAACGCCGCCACGACGGCGAACAGCACGCCGATGGCGACGAGGGCCACCATCGTGGCGGTGATCGCGTAGAACATGCCGGCGTAGGTGCCCTCGCCGGCGACGAGGCCCATCTTGAACCAGACGAAGCCCTGGGCGTTGACGAAGGCGATGCCCATGAGGACCACCAGGCCGAGCGCCAGGCCCACGTTGCTCCGCTCCCGGCGCTTGGCGGCGTAGACCGCCCACTGGGCGAACAGGCACACGCCGGCGACCGTCACGAGCATGACGTTGGTGGCCACCTCGGGGATGGTGTAGCCCTCGGGGAAGCGCTCGCCGAGGTCGACGACCCGACTGCGCTGGAGCAGCCAGACGGCGAGCATCCCGCCGACGAGCATGGTCCCGGCGAGCACCGCGAGGGCGGTGCCGACGAACAACTGACGCCGCGGCGCGGGAGCCGGGGCGGCGGGCAGGGCGAGGGTCACGACGGGCTCCCGGTGCTGGCGGATGCGGCGGACTTGAGATCGAGGAGAGGCTCGGGCGAGCCGACGAGCGGTACGTCGACGTAGTTGTCACGCGGCGCCGGCGAGGGGATCGCCCACTCGAGGGTGTGGCCGTCCCACGGATCGTCGACGGCAGCCTCACCCGAGCCGGTGAAGGTCTTGAGCGCGAGGCCGACCACCGCGAGCACCACGAGCGCCATCAGACCGTGGCCGACGAGCACGAGCACGTTCCACAGCTCGCTCGGGCCCGAGTAGTCGTAGACCGGCGAACCGGCGGGCTGGTCGGCGAATCCGGCGACGTAGTACGGCAGCGAGGCGAGGATCGTGGCGAGCACGCCGAGCAGGGCCAACGGCAGCGTCGCCTTCGCGGGCAGCAGGCCGCCCCACAGCTTGGGTGCCCAGTGGACGACGCCGGCGAGCACGCCGAGCACCGTGCCGTAGGCCACGTAGATGAAGGCGGCCACCTCGATGACGGTGCCCTGCAGGCCCAGGTCGTCGATGGGGTACAGCAGCCCGCCGAGCATGCCCACCAGGATCATGCCGATCCCGAAGAACGCGAACAGGAACGACCCGGTGACCCGGGGGCGGGCGCCGACGGCGGTGAGCAGGCCGAGGGCCAGCACGATCACGGCACCGAGCAGCGGCACAGCGTTGAACAGCAGGAACGGCAGCAGATCGGCGACCTTGTCGCCCAGGCCGTCGGTGTCGAGGCCGCTGCCCGCCCACGGCAGCGAGTGGAGCTGCTGCTGGGTGACGCCGGCGAACGCGGCGACCAGCACCAGGGCCAGGCCGACGAGCACGCCACCGCGCAGCGGCTGGCGCCGGCGGAAGGTGACGGGCACCACCTCGGCGAACACGCCCAGGGCCGGGAGCGCGAACAGGAAGGTGGTCGGCTGGGTGTAGAGCCAACCGACCCAGGTGCCGATGCCGGTGTTCCCACCGAACGTGGCCCGGGCGTAGCGGTAGTCGACGTAGAGGTAGATGACCGTGCCGGCCATGACCGGCAGCACGAGCAGCAAGCCGATCGAGGCGACGAGCGCCGACCAGGCGAAGAGCGGGACGCGACGCATGGTCATGCCGGGCGCCCGGGTGGTCAGCACCGTGGTGGCCACCGAGCCGGCCGCGGCGAGCAGCCCGACGGCGGTGAGGACGTGACCGGCGAGGAAGAGCGCCACCATCTGCTCGTCGCCGCCGCCGATGCCACCGTTGCCGGCGAGCGAGATGCCCAGCAGCACCACGCCGGCGAGCCAGCCGTAGAACCCGGCGAGCGCGAGTCGGGGGAAGGCCAGCGAGCGGGCGCCGATCTGCAGCGGGACGACCGCGATGGCGAGGCCGAGGGTGAGCGGCAGCATCCCGGCCAGCACCAGCCCGAGGCGCTGCGCCTGGAACAGCTGCGGCAGCGCTCCGGCGTCGAGCAGGATCTCGGTCCCGTCGGTGCGCTCGACGCCGAGGAGCACCCCGGTCACGATCGCGACGAGGGCGCCGAGCAGGCCACCACCGACGAAGAGTCGGCCGATGCGCTTGTGGTCGCTGGTGGTGAGCCAGGCGGCGACCTCACCGAGGCCGGACCCGACGACGCCGTCGCCGGAGCTCACCACGACGGCGTCTGGGCTGGTTTCGATCGTGGTCATGAACGTTGATCTCGCTTGTCGGGCGGTCGGACGGGCAGACGTGCAGCGACGTCTCGGACTACGGGCGGCAGACTACTTGCCGGATCCGGCCCCGACCGAAATCCACAGGCAGGTCGGCGCCGGGCGGCACCGGTCACGAGACGCCGTGGCGGACGAGGACGTCGAGGGTCATCGCACCGAACAGCACCGTCACGTAGGTGATCGAGAAGCCGAAGACCCGCATGCTCGCCTGCGGTGTGGGCGCCCGACCGAGCCGGATCGTGGCACCCAGGAAGGCTGCGCCGAGCACCACCGCCGCAACCGAGTAGATCCATCCGAGATCGGCGACCGGGATCAGCACGAGCGTGGAGATCACCAGGGCGACCGTGTAGCCGACCATCTGGCGCACGGCCTGCTCGAGCGGAACGACGGCGGGCAGCATCGGGACGTCCGCAGCCCGGTAGTCGTCGGCGTACTTGATGGCGAGGGCCCAGAAGTGCGGGGGCGTCCACAGGAACATCGCGACGAACAGCACGACGGGCGCCCAGTCGAGCGAGTCGCGCACGGCCGCCCAGCCGACGAGCACCGGCACGGCACCGGCGGCGCCACCGACGACGATGTTCTGCGTGCTCGTGCGCTTCAGCCAGAGCGTGTACACACCCACGTAGAACGCGGCGGCCAGGAGGGCCAGCACGGCCGAGAGCAGGTTGGCCCCGGCCCACAGCACGGCGAACGCGGCGATCTCGAGCGCCACGGCGAACACCAGCGCGTTGCGGGGTGGGATCGCGCCCGTGACGAGCGGACGACCCTGGGTGCGCTCCATGAGCCGATCGATGTCGCGATCGACGTACATGTTCATGGCGTTCGCGCCGCCGGCGGCCAGCGTGCCACCGAGCAGGGTGATGAGGACGAGCGAGGTGGCCGGCCAGCCCTCCTGGGCGAGCACCATGGTGGGCACCGTGGTGATCAGCAGCAGCTCGATGATCCGCGGCTTGGTGAGCGCGACGTAGGCACCGATCACGCTGCGGGGGGTCCGTCGACTCCCGTGCGTCAGTCCACCCGGCGCCAGCCGGGACGGGACCAAGGGGCGGCTGCCGACGGCCATGACGGCTCATCGTACGGTGCGGCGCTGCGGGCGGCCAACGCCGCCCGGCGCGTTCTCGTTGAGGTGTCGAGGGGATTCGGTCACGTCCCGACCCCACCGCCTCGGCGCCCGTGGTGCCGTTCGAGCCACACCGGGCACAATGGCGGCGTGCGAATCGTCATCTCGAAGATCGAGCCAGCCGGTTCGGTGGTGGAACCCGAGGTGGCCGAGCGCACCGACGAGGAGCTCGAGGACGAGGTCGCCGAGGACCGGCCGTGGGTGGTCATCGTCTGGAACGACCCGGTCAACCTGATGAGCTACGTGACCTACGTGCTCCAGAAGCTGTTCGGGTACTCCCTCGAGCAGGCGACCGCACTGATGCTCGACGTGCACCACGAGGGCAAGGCGGTGGTGGCCAGCGGGCCCCGTGAGCAGGCCGAGATGCACGTGTTCCGGCTTCACGAGCACGGGCTCTGGGCCACCATGGAGCACGACTCGTGATCCGCTTCCGCGGGCCGGTCCGACGCAACGGGGACGGGTTCGTCATCGACGTCGGCGACGAGGAACGGGCGATGCTACGCCGCCTGATGGGCGAGCTCCGCGAGCTCCTCACCGCGGAGGACCCCGACCCACTGGTGCTGCGCCTGTTCCCGCCGGCCCATCCCGACGATCCCGAGCTGGAGGCCGAGTACCAGCGGCTGATGCGCGAGGAGCTGGTGGCGAGCCGCCTCGCGTCGCTCGATGCCGTCGACGAGGCGCTCGGCCGACGGGGGCGACTCGACGAGGGGTCGCTGTCGGCGTTCATGCGCTCGCTGAACGCCGTCCGCCTGGTCCTGGGGACGATGCTGGGCATCGCCGACGACGACCCCGACGACCCGGACGCTCCAGAGATCGACCCGGACCTCGAGGAACGGCCCGAGTACCACCTGTACGGCTACCTGTCGTGGCTGCTCGAGTGGACCGTCCAGGCCCTGTCCGGTCGGTGACCCGTCCAGGGTCCGCCGCGGCGTCCGCGTGGTACGAGCGCGTTGCGAGCGTGCGAGGTGGAACCGTCGGGGCCGCCTGCTACCGTGTCGTCGCTCTCAACGAGACGAGGCTCTGCCCCCATCGTCTAGTGGCCTAGGACATCACCCTTTCAAGGTGACGGCACGGGTTCGAATCCCGTTGGGGGTGCGAAGGAAATGCCACAACTGGTCCCGTGGTGAAGTGGAGTTCACGCCGGCCTGTCAAGCCGGAGGTCGCGGGTTCGAACCCCGTCGGGACCGCTACGGGGTCGTCGCGAGACGGCCCCGTCGCTCATCCCGGTGCAGTGCGCCGGGAACCATGGGCAACACGGTCGAGTAGCTCAGTCGGCAGAGCGTCCGCCTGAAAAGCGGAAGGTCACCGGATCGACGCCGGTCTCGACCACCACGAACCGCCTGGTAGCAGCGCTGCCACGGCGGTTTCGTCGTTTTTCGGGATGGTGGACCGGCGCGGGCGCTGGACCCTGGCCGGCGCTCCACCCCGCCTCTCCACCCCGCCTCTGTGGCGCCAGATGGTTGAATTCCAACCGGTCTGCGCCACAGAGGCGCAACTTGGTTGGCCGACCTGGGCGCCCGGTCAAGCAAGGTCAGGCGTTCTGGCGGGCCGCGGCGGTCGCGAGGCGGCCCGAGATGTCGGCGCAGTCGAGGCACACCCGCTCGGGGACCAGCCCGACGGCCATCAGCCGGCGGAAGATCACGCAGCCGAGGCAGAACCCGGCGAACGCCTCGAGCCCGGCAGCGACCGTGAGGCCGGCGATCACCACGACGGCCGCGGCGGTGTTGCCGGTGAGCACGAGCACGAGCGCGGTGGCGCTGAACACGAGGCCGATGCCCTGGGCGAACCGCTTCGGCGGACCCGCCACGAATCGGTGCTCTCTGGCCAGGCGCGGGGTGATGACCTCGGTGACGAGGCGACCGAGCGGGCTGAACCGCGGGCCCGCTGCGACCCGGGCCAGGAACCCGTACGCCAGCGGGACCAGCAGCCACCACTCCCGCACCAGGAGGAAGGCCACCGACTGGGCGACCACGCCGGTGGCCACGAGCCGCGCCGAGGTCTCGTTCACGGGGTTCGGGAAGGTGAACAGGGCGCGGGCCACGGATCGGCAGGATAGAGGTGGATTCCCGACCCATCAACTCGGGAATTACATTCGGGTCAGTTCCGGATCGCCCGGACCTCGGGCCCGACGCCTACGGTCCCTCGCCATGAGCGACGCCGCCGCGGCCCCCCACTTCCCCGAGCTCGCGTTCTACGGTCTGGCGGGCGGCGCCCAGTCGCCGCGCGACCTGCTCGACGAGTGCCGCACCGGCGAGGAGCTCGGCTTCGGGACGGTGTTCCTCTCGGAGCGGTTCAACGTGAAGGAGATCGTCACCCTCTCGGGGGCTGCGGCGGCGGTCACCGAGCGGCTGCGTATCGCCACCGGGGTGACCAACCACACGACCCGCCACCCGATCGTCACGGCCAGCTACGCCTCGACGATGCACCTGCTCACCGGTGGCCGGTTCGAGCTCGGGCTCGGTCGGGGGATCGACCGGCTGTGGGATGCGATGGGGATGCCGCGGATCACCTCGGCCCAGCTCGAGGACATCGCCGGGGTGCTGCGCCGCCTCTGGCACGGCGAGATGGTGCTCGGCCACGACGGCCCGGCGGGCCAGTACCCGTTCCTGCTCCTCGACCCCGAGTTCCGTCTCGACATCCCGCTGTTGCTGTCGGCCTTCGGACCCAACTCGCTGGAACTGGGCGGCCGGGTGTTCGACGGGGTGATCCTGCACACCTTCTTCACCGACGAGACGCTCCAGCGTTGCGTCCGCACCGTGAAGCAG
>CAYRXQ010000134.1:0-8469 GCA_964428115.1 uncultured Ilumatobacteraceae bacterium | reverse complement strand
CTGACACCGGAGTCGGGCGGGTCACTCGAGTTGGGCGAGGACCTCGGCGGTGTGTTCGCCGAGGGCGGGGACGCCGCGACGGGGCTGGTGGACCACCCCGTCGAAGCGGGCCGGGGCGGCCACGGTGCGCAGGTGGACGTCGCCCTCGGTCGTGTCGACGAAGGCCCCGATGGCCTCGGCCTGCGGGTCGGCGGCGACCTCGGCCATGGTCTGGCACGGGGCCCACCACACGTCGTGTTCGTCGAACCGTTCGGCCCAGGCGTCCAGCGGTGCCGCGGCGAAGACCTCGTCGAGCATGGTGATCAGCTCGGGCGAGTTCGCCGAGATGCCGGTTCCCGTGGCGAACCGCTCGTCGTCGAGCAGGTCGGTCCGGTCGATCGCCCGGGCGAGTGCGGGGAAGTGGCGGGCCGCCTCGAGCCCGATCAGGTAGAACCAGCGGCCGTCACCGGCGCGGTAGTTGTTCACCAGCGGCGTCGGGACCTCGTGCCGGCCCCGCAGCGAGCTCATCCGCCCGAAGGTCAGCTGGACCCCGAGGTCCCACGAGACGGCGTACATGCCCGTGCCGAACAGCGAGGTCTCGACCACCTTGCCGCGTCCGGTGCGGTGCCGTTCGTGGATCGCCGCGAGCACGGCCATCGCGGTCGCCATGCCGGTGATGTGGTCGCCGACGCCGCTGCGCACGAACAGCGGTGGCTGGTCGTTGGGGCTGTTCGTCCGGGCGAAGCCGGAGCGGGCGAAGAAGGCGCCGATGTCGTACCCGGGAACGTCCCGGGCCGGACCGACCGACCCGTAGCCCGTCAGCGAGGCGACGACGAGCCGGGGATGTCGCGCCGCGACCGCGGCCGGAGCAAGGTCGAGCCGGTCGAGTGCATCGGGCCGCAGGTTGGTGAGGAACACGTCGGCGCCCTCGACGAGGCGCTCGAGGGCGGCACGGTCGTCGGGGGTGGTGAGGTCGAGCACCACGCTGCGCTTGCCCCGGTTGTCCTGGGCGAAGGTGGGGTTGGGCAGATCGCCGCCCACGCCGACGGCGGCGAAGATGCGCCGCTGCGGGTCGCCGCTCGGGGCCTCGACCTTGATCACGTCGGCGCCCCAGTCGGCGAGGATCCCGCCTGCCGCCGGTCCGGCGACCCACTGGCACAGCTCGATCACGCGCAGGTCGTCGAGCGGCCGGACGTCGGCAGCGGCAGCGGTGGTGTCGTCGTCGGCCGGGTCGTCGGCGGGGTCGGTCATGGCTCGGACCGTACCGATCGTGCTGATGGGCGTCGGCACCGGACCCGTCGTGTCGGGCCGGATGCCGGTCGGGCGCCGGGTCGAGCGTCGGGTCGAGCGTCGGGCCGTGGCGTGCTCGGCGGCCTCGTATACGGTATCCAGAGTGCCGGGAGCGGGTGACGAGCAACCGATCGAGCCGTCTCCGGGGCCGACCGCCGTGGCGCCCGCCGACGTACCCGCCCAAGGACCCGCCGAAGGACCCGCCCCGGTGCCGGAGGGGAGGGTCCGGGCGCTGGTCTCCTCGCTCACGGCCACGATCGCCTGCAACCTCTCGGTGTTCCTCACCGGCTCGCTGGCCGTCCAGATGCAGGCCGATCTCGGCTTCGGCGACGCCCGCCTCGGCCTGGCGGTCGGTGCGTTCTACGCCGTGGGGGCCGTGGTCTCGTCGCGTGCCGGCCGGGTGGTGGAGCGCCTCGGTGCCCAGCGCAGCCTGCGGTTGGCCACGCTGATCGCTGCGGTCGGCCAACTCGGCATCGCCACGATCGTGCAGTCGTCCACCGGGCTGATCCTGCTGATGGTCGTGGGAGGCATCGCCAACTCCTGGTCGCAGCCGGCCAGCAACGTCTTCCTCGCCCGGGTCGTGCCGCGGCACCGACTGGGATTGGCCTTCGGGATCCAGAAGTCGGCGATCCCCGCAGCGGCCCTGCTGGGTGGGCTGGCGGTGCCCTCGTTCCAGGCGGTGGGGTGGCGGTGGGCCTTCGCAGTCGGGGCGGTGTTCGCCCTCGTGGCGGCCTGGCAGGTGCCAGCCGAGGGCGAGTCGGTGGCGTCGACGTCCAAGCGGGCGAGCGGTGCCCGACCCGACGTGGCGGTCGCCGCGCTCACGGTGCTGGCGGTGGGGGTCGGGCTGGGCTCGGCGGCGTCCAACGCGCTGAGCGCGTTCCTGGTCCGCGGCGGTGTGGAGGCCGACCTGTCGGAGAACGCGGCCGCCGGGCTGCTCGTGGTCGGCAGCATCCTGGGCATCGCGGTGCGCCTCGCGTTCGGGATCCGCGCCGATCGCAGCCCGCGCCACACGCTCCCGTTCATCTCGGCGTTGTTCGCGATGGCCAGCGTGTCGTTCGCGCTGCTGGCCTTCGAGACCTCGTGGCTGTTCGTCGTGGCGACCCCTGTCGCCTTCGCCACCGCGTACGCCTGGCCGGGGCTGTTCCACCTGGCCGTGGTTCGCAGCAACCCCTCGGCGCCGGGTGCCGCGACGGGGATCGCGATGACGGGGACGCTCGGCGGTGCGGTGCTCGGGCCGCTCGTGTTCGGCGCCCTGGCCGAGTCGACCTCGTTCACGGTGGCCTGGTCGTTCGGTGCCGGCCTGCTCGTGCTGGCCAGCGTGATCGTCGCGCTGGCCGGGCGCCGCATCCAGGACGCTCCCGCCGTCGCCCCGGCCCTCGCCTGAGCCCCCTCCTGCGCAACTGACCCGCGAGGGTGGTCACCGAGCGCGAGTAAGGTCGCACGGAACCGGCCGTTCCCAGGGGCTTCCGACCCTGTCGGCAAGGCGGGACCCGTCGTACGGTCGGGGAACCACGCCACGGCGACGAGGCGAAGAGGTGATCGAGATGACGAACCCTGAAGCGTCCTGGTTCCCCGATCCGCTGCAGCGGCACGAGCTCCGGTACTGGAACGGCACCGCGTGGACCGAGCACGTGTCCGACGCCGGCGTGGTGAGCGCCGACCCGCTCGCCGCGCCGGACCAGCCGAGCCAGGTCCAGCAGGTCCAGCCCGTCCAGCAGGTCCAGCCCGCCCAGCAGACGCCGTCCTGGGCGCCGCCCGGCGGCGGGCAACCGACACCGGCTGCGTCGACGTCCTCGGCGCCCGCTCCGGCACAGTCGACGGTCCCGGTCGGTGCGCCGTTCCAGGTGCCCGGGGCCGCGTTGCCGGGAACGCTCGCCGCCGGTGCGCCGCCGACGTCGAAGAAGGGTCGCAATCTGCTGATCGTCGTCGGCGTGCTGGTCGTGCTCGCGCTCGGCGCCGCGGCCGCCGTCGTGCTCACCCGGGGCGGTGACGACGGTGGGAACGCCGTCGGGACCGTCCACAACGGCAGCGAGCAGTTCGGCGCGATCGTGCAGCAGTCACCGGCGATGGCCACCACCGCGATGAACGCCGCGATCCGCTCGCCCGAGGGCGTGCGCGTCGAGATCCCCGCCGGCGCGGTGCCCCTCGATGCCGCCGGTGAGGGCGGAGAGATCGTGGTCAGCATCGACCCGGTGCCCGACTCGGCGGAGCTCCCGCCGTCGACGATGCCCGGTCCGCTCGAGCTCGGCGAACGGGTCTACAAGTTCGGCCCCGAGGGGCAGGTCTTCGAGACACCGGTGCGCATCACGTTGCCGTTCCCCGAGGACCTCGGCGATTCCAAGGTCGGTGGCGTCGCCTACCTCGACCAGCGCAGCGGCAAGTGGGTGCTGATCCCCAGCGAGGTCCGCGAGGACAAGGGCGAGGTCCAGGCCTTCGTGACCCACTTCTCGGACTACGGGTTCTGGATCATCCCGTCGGACGCCGCCGCCGCGCACGAGCAGTACCTCCGGGACAACTTCGGCACGATCGAGGTGCACGTCCAGGGGACCAACGGGCGACCCTGGCCCGCCGACTTCTTCGGTCGCCCGGCGCGGTTCGCCTCCGGATCGGAGATGTTCGGGGTGTGCATCAGCGCGTACAACCTCGAGGATCCGAGCCTGAGCGACTCGATCCCCGACCAGGAGTTCTTTTCGGCGTTCAACCATCCCGATTGGGACAGTGCCAACCCCGCGGTGTTCCACTGGCCGGCCGGGACCTACGAGGTCCTGGAGGTCGCCTCGTTCAGCGAGATCAACTGGGGCGACCCGTTGACGCTGCCGAACGCCGGCTTCGCGTACCGCTCGATCGGCACGGTCGAGGTGACCGCAGGTTCAACGCGGCAGTTCCGGTCCAACGGTCCCGATGCGGGGTCGGGGTGGATCGAGGGGCGGCCCGACTGCGCCCGCCAGCCGAACCCCACCCTCGGCACCGGCGACGTGCAGATCACCCTCAACTGGCCCGAGACCGGCATCGATCTCGACCTGCACGTGATCGAGCCGAGCGGCGAGGAGATCTTCTACGCCGCCGACACCTCGAGCTCGGGCGGGCAGCTCGACTCCGACAACACCTTCGGCGGCGGCGTCCCCGAGAACATCTTCTGGGGTCCCGAGGGCGCACCGAGCGGCGAGTACCAGGTGGCGGTCGTCTACTACAGCGGTGAGGGCAGTGCGACCTGGTCGATCCGCATCGTGGCCGACGGTCGGGTCGAGAACTACAGCGGCACGATCACGGCGAGCGACGATCGCGTCGAGGTGGCCACCTTCAACGTCGGATAGGGCCGTGCCCCGACCTCATGGGCCTCACGGGCCGACGAGCGAGATGCGATAGCGCCGTGCCGTCGGCCCGCAGACGTTGCGGTCGCCGGACGACAGCTCGACGACGATCCCGCCGTTGGCTTCGATGACGCGTTGGGACGCCACGTTGTCCTCGGTGGTCACGAGGTCGACGAAGGGGAGACCCTCGGCCGCGGCTGATGGGAGCACGAGGCCGAGCGCGGTCGTCGCGTGGCCCTCCCGTCGCCGCCACGGCACGACGCTGTAGCCGATGTGCCCGGGGACGTGATCGGGGAGCTCGCCGGTGCCCGGCTGCCAGCGGAACCCGATCGAGCCGCAGAACCCGTCGGCCCACATCCACAGGCGGAACCCCGGGAGCCGGCGCGCGAACGACCCGTCGGGTTGCGGGATCGGCGGTCCGACGGCCTCGCGGTCGACCAGCGAGGCCACGAACCGGTCGGGATCCTCGGCGATCGAGCGGAGCTCCTCGCCGGCGGCCTCGGCGCGGACCGTGTCGGGCGACCAGCCGCGGCGCAGCGCCTCGGCGTACTCGTCCAGCATCGACACCTCGGGCCACCGCAGTTCCACCCCCACACCGTACGCCCCACCCCACAACTGACGAGCGTGGCTTGTCGCCCAGCGCGACGGATCGGACACAGAACCGGGTCGCAGTCCGGTGGCTACGGTGCGTCCGATGGGAGACGTCGGGACCGGAGTGATGGCCGAATCGAGCGGCGAGCGGTGGGCGGGACGTCCGGTGCCGACCTGGTTCCGGGACGCAAAGCTCGGGATCTTCGTGCACTGGACGGTGGGTTCGGTACCGGCCTTCGCCCCCGTGGGCAAGGATCCGTTCACCCTGGCCAAGGAGGAGGGGGAGCGGGTCGCGTTCAGCCACACGCCGTACGCCGAGTGGTACTGGAACTCGGTGAGCATCCCGGGGTCGCCGGCGGCAGAGCACCACGAGCGGCTGCACGGGGGCTGCGACTACGGCGTGTTCGCGCAGCGGTTCCTCGACACGGCCCGTGGCTGGGAGACCCGTCGATGGCGGGAGCTGTTCGCCGCGTCGCGGGCCCGGTACGCGGTCATGGTCACCAAGCACCACGACGGCGTCCTGATGTGGCCGTCGGAGCATCCGAACCCGTTCCGCGGCGAGGCCTGGCAGTCGGAGCGCGACCTGGTGGGTGAGGTGGCCGAGGTGGCCCGGTCGGTCGGCATGCGCTTCGGCGTCTACTACTCGGGCGGGCTCGACTGGACGTTCGAGGGCCTCGGGATCGACGGCTGGCGAGCGCTGTTCGCCGCGATCCCACAGAGCGACGAGTACCACGCCTACGCCGACACGCACTGGCGCGAGCTCATCGACCGCTACCGGCCCGACGTGCTGTGGAACGACATCGGCTATCCGCGCTTCGGTGAGGGAGCGGCGGCGCTGGTCGCCGACTTCTACGAGGGCAATCCCGAGGGTGTCGTCAACGACCGCTTCGACGTGCTCGGGGTTCGCGCCGGCAGGACGCATGCCGACTTCACGACCCCGGAGTACTCCACCCGACCCGACGACACGGCCCGGCCGTTCGAGGTGTGCCGGGGCATCGGCACGAGCTTCGGCTACACCGAGGCCGAGGGGGAGCACTCGTACCTGCCGATCGACGAGCTGGTGCGGATGTTCGTCGGGATCGTCGCCGACGGCGGCAACCTCCTGCTCAACATCGGCCCGATGCCCGGCGGCGAGGTCCCGTGGGGCCAGCAGCTCCGGCTGCTCGCGCTCGGCCAGTGGCTCTCGGTGAACGGCGAGGGCGTGTTCGGGAGCCGTCCGCACGAGCTCGCTGCGCTCGAGACCGGCGAGGGGATCCCGGTCCGGCTGACCCGGGGTGCCGACGGCGCGACCTACGCCTTCGTCTGCGGACGGCCCGATGCGGCCACGGTGACGATCGACGGTCTCCCGGCCGGCGACGTGCACCTGCTCGGTCACGATGCGCGCCTGGCGCGCCACGGCGAGACCGTGGTCCTACCCGCCCGCCCCGACGACACCCCCGTCTGGACGATCCGCGTCGGCGAGGGGTGATCCGCCTCAGCGCAGCTCGACGCCGGCGAAGCGTCCGTCGGAGCGCCAGCGGTCCATGTACTCCCAGAACGCCACCGGGCCCTCGGGATAGCCGCTGCCATTGAGGCGCTCACGACGTCCGATCGGCCGGCCCTCGTTGTTGTAGTAGCCGGGCGTGCAGTCGGGGTTCCCGAGGAAGGCCCGCTCGCTGCCCTCGAGCAGCCGCACCCACTCGGCCTCGGCCTCGGGTGTCACCTCCACCTGCTCCACGCCGGCGGCGAGCGCGTGCCCCACGATCCGGGCGATGGTGGTGCCGGCCTCGGTGAGGTTCTGGGTGATGTTCGAGATCAGGTTCGAGCCCTGGTTGGGCCCGACCACGAACAGGTTGGGGAAGCCGTGCACGTGCATGCCGTGGAGCGAGTGCATCCCGCCCGCCCAGCGGTCGCTGAGGGTGACGCCGCCGCGGCCAACGGTCTCGAACCCGGATCGGCGCGCGAAGTCGGTGCCGACCTCGAAGCCCGATGCGAAGATCAGGACGTCGAGGTCGTGGTGGACGCCGTCCACCCAGACGCCGGTCTCGTCGATCCGCTCGACGCCGTGGCCGTCGGTGTCGACCAGGTGGACGTTCGGCTCGTTGTAGGCCTGCAGGTACTCGTCGTGGAAGCACGGCCGCTTGCAGAGCTGTCGGTACCACGGCTTGAGCGCCGCTGCCGTCGCCGGATCGTGGACCACGGCGTCGACCCGAGCCCGGATCTCGGTCATCTTCTCGTCGTCGCTGTCCTCGTAGGCGCGGGTCATGGTGTCGGGCCCCAGTTCGGCGCCCTCCATCACCAGCTGCACCACCCGGTCGCGGATGCGGGTGGAGATGTCGGTCCACCCGTCCTGTACGAGGTCCTCCTCGGTGAAGCCGCCGGTCTGCAGGGTGGCGAAGTTGGTGAGCCAGCGCTGCTGCCAGCCCGACCCGAGCTGGGCGAACCACTCGGGGTCGATGGGATGGTTGTTTCGCACATCGATCGACGACGGCGTCCGCTGGAAGACGTACAGCTCCTGCGCGTCGCGGGCCAGGCGCGGGATGCACTGGACCGCCGTCGCTCCGGTGCCGATGATCCCGACGCGCTTGTCCGCGAGCTTCGTCATCGGTACGCCCTCGTAGCTGCCGCCGGTCACGGCGTAGTCCCACCGGCTGGTGTGGAAGGCTGGGCCGGCGAAGGTCTCGATCCCCGGGATGCCGGGGAGCTTCGGCCGGTGCAGCGGGCCGGTGCCGATCGACACGAAGCGAGCCCGGATGGCGTCGCCCCGGTCGGTGTGGATGATCCAGCGAGCCGAGTCCTCGTCCCAGGCGAGCTGGGTGACCTGGGTGGAGAACAGCGCGTTGTCGTAGAGGCCGAAGTGGGTGGCGATCCGGCGGGCGTGTCCGTAGATCTCCGGCGCGAACACGTACTTCATGCTCGGCATGTGGCCCGTCTCCTCGAGGAGCGGCAGGTAGACCATGGCGGCGGTGTCGCACATCGCGCCCGGGTACCGGTTCCAGTACCACGCCCCGCCGACGTCGCCCGCGCCGTCGATGAGCCGGACGTCCTCGATGCCGGCCTCCTTCAGCCGAGCACCGGTCACCAGGCCCGAGAAGCCGGCGCCGATGACGGCGACGGTGACCTCGTCGAACAGCGGTGCCCGTTCGACCCGCTCGGTGTACGGGTCGTCGAGGAGGTGGGCGAATCGACCGGTCGGCTGGAGGTACTGCTCGTTGCCGTCGGGACGCAGCCGCTTGTCGCGCTCGGCCCGGTAGCGCTCGCGCAGGGCCTCCCGGTCGATCGATGCAGCCTCGGGCGTCGTCGCGCTCATGCCGACATC
>CAYRXQ010000133.1:0-8470 GCA_964428115.1 uncultured Ilumatobacteraceae bacterium | reverse complement strand
ATCGACGGCCTGCCGTTCCGCCTCGGTGCGCAGCACTGCCACTGGGAGGACACCGGAGCGTTCACCGGCGAGGTGTCGCCGGCCTTCCTCGCGAAGCTCGACGTCGAGTACGTGATTGCCGGACACAGCGAGCGCCGTGACCTGTTCGGGGAGACCGACGAGATGGTGAACCGCAAGGTGGCGGCCATCATCAAGTACGGGATGACGCCGATCATGTGCGTGGGCGAGTCGCTGGACGAACGCGAGGCGGGCGACACCGAGGCCAAGGTGCTCGGGCAGATCCGGGCCGGTCTGGCCGGGCGCAGCCCCGAGCAGGTCGCCGACCTGGTCATCGCCTACGAGCCGATCTGGGCCATCGGTACCGGTCGGACGGCGACGGCCGCGGACGCCCAGGCGGTCTGTGCGGCGATCCGCACCACGATCGGCGAGGGCTGGGGCGTCGACGCCGCGGCGGGGGTGCGCATCCAGTACGGCGGCTCGGTCAAGGCTGCGACCACCGAGGAGCTCATGGCGCAGCCCGACGTCGACGGTGCCCTGGTCGGCGGAGCGAGTCTCGACGCCGACGAGTTCGCTCGCATCGTGCAGCTCGCCGCGGGCTGACCCGCGGCGACTCCGGTCAGCTGTTGGCGGTACGGGTGGCGGCCAAGAGCGCGTCGCGCTCGATCCGACGCTCCCGCTGCTCGTCGGGGTCCGGCACCGGAACGGCGGCCAGGAGCCGACGGGTGTAGTCGTCGGTCGGGGCGGTCAGGATCTGCTCGCGCGAGCCCATCTCGACCAGGCGACCCTCCTGCATCACGGCGATCCGTCGGGCCAGGATCTCCACGACGGCGAGGTCGTGCGAGATGAACAGGCAGGCGAACCCGATCTCGCGCTGCAGCTCCTGGAACAGATCGAGCACGCGAGCCTGCACCGACACGTCGAGGGCCGAGGTCGGTTCATCGGCGATCAGCAGGCGTGGGCTGAGCGCCAGGGCGCGGGCGATGCCGACGCGCTGGCGCTGTCCGCCCGAGAGCTCGTGCGGATAGCGGTTGCGCAGGTCGCGTGACAGGTGGACCTGGTCGAGGAGCTCCTCGACGCGGCGGTCGAGCTCGGCGCCCTTGGCGACCTTCTGCAGGAGCAGCGGTTCGCCGATCGACTCGCCGACCGGGAGTCGCGGGTTGAGCGAGGAGCCCGGGTCCTGGAACACGAAGCTCACGCCGCGCCGGACGGCCTGGAGATCGTGCTTGGAGATCCCGACCATGTCGGTGCCCAGCACGCTGGCGGTGCCCTCCACGAACGGCAGCAGGCCGACGATCGCGCGACCGATCGTGGTCTTGCCTGATCCCGACTCGCCGACGAGGCCGACGACCTCGCCGCGGGTGACGGTCATCGAGACGCCATCGACGGCTCGGAACGCCGGAAGGCGCCCGCGGCGCGGGTACTCGATGGCGACATCCCGCAGGTCGACCAGCAGCTCCTCGGCCGGTTCGGCTGGCTCGGCAGGCACGCCCTCGCGCACGGCGATCTGTGGTGCGGCGGCTCGTTCGTCGACGGCGGCCTGGGCATCGGCGATGACCGAACCGAGGTGGGGGACCGCGTCGAGCAGCTCCCGGGTGTAGGCATCGGTCGGGTGGTGGAACACCGCGTCGGCGGTGCCCGCCTCGACGATCTCCCCGTCGCGCATCACGATCACGCGGTCGGACAGGTCGGCGACCACGCCCATGTCGTGCGTGATGAGGATGATCCCGGCGTCGATGCGGTCGCGCAGGTCGCGGATCAGCTTGAGGATCTCGGCCTGCACTGTCACGTCGAGGGCCGTCGTCGGCTCGTCGGCGATGAGGATCTTGGGATCCATCGCGAGGGCCTGGGCGATCATGGCGCGCTGACGCTGACCACCGGAGAGCTGGTGCGGATAGGCATCGATGCGCCGCTCGGGCTCGGGGATCTCGACCATCGTCAGCAGTTCGATGGCCCGCTTGCGCGCTGCGTTGGGGGCCATCGACTGGTGGCTGCGGAGCATCTCGGCGATCTGGAACCCGATCGTGTAGACGGGGTTGAGGGCCGTCATCGGCTCCTGGAAGATCATCGCGATCTCGCGACCGCGGATGGTCTGCATCGAGCGGCTGTCGGTGTCGACGAGCTCGCGGTCGCCGAGGTGGATCGAGCCGCGGACCGAGGCGTTCTTGGGGAGCAGCCCCAGGATCGCCATCGCAGCGGTCGACTTGCCCGAGCCCGACTCACCGACGATCGCCAGCACCTCGCCAGCGTGGAGCTCGAAGTTGGCCTGCTTGACCGCCGGGTACCAGGTGCCGTTCACCCAGAAGTCGACGTCGAGGTCGCGCACCGTGAGCACGGTGCCGTTGCGGCCGCCACGTTCGGGTGTGGACGATCGGTTCACCATGAGTTGGTCTCCTGGGGGACATCGGGGTGCTGTCGTGGCACGATGCGACGGTGCGACGCGCATCGGGACGGACCGTGGACGGCGGAGCGGACGGCCGGCAGGTGTTCCGGCCCTGGTTCGGACAGGCTCTGACCGTGGTCATCGCCCTGGTGTGCGTGGTCTCGGTCACCGGTGTGGCGTGGCAGTACGGCCTGGGCGACGGGGTGCGGGTGGCGCCGTTCCTGGCGATGGTGGCCGGGGCGTGCTGGGCGGTCTTCTGGCGGCCGCACGTGGCCGTGGACGACGGCGGCGTGGAGCTGGTCAACGTCCTGCGGACGATCCGTCTGCCGTGGCCGTCGATCCGGGAGATCGACACCAAGTGGACGCTCACGCTCGACACGGCCTACGGCCGGTTCAGCGCCTGGGCGGCACCCGCGCCAGGCGCAGCCCATCTGGTGCGGACCGACCTGCGGCGCGACACCCGTGAGGCGCGTGGCACCTGGGACCCCGACGTGCAGGACGTTCGACCCGGCGACCTGCCCTCGGCCCCATCGGGTGGCGCGGCGCTGGTGATCCGTGAGCGCTGGCGACGCCTGCGCGACGCCGGCTATCTCGACGACCCACGCCTCGAGTTCGAGCGCGCGCCCGTGCGCTGGCACCTCGACCTGCTGGTCGGCGCCCTCGTGCTGAGCACACTGGGGCTGCTGGCGCTGGTGGTCTGACACGGTGGACCTGGTCACGGCCCGGCGGTCGCGGCGACGGTGAACGAGGGGCGGACGCCGGTCACGAGGTGGCCTCGGTGAGCGAACGATCGAGGTCCTTGCGCTTGGGGATCCGCTTCTGACGGGGGTCGAACGCATCGCGCAGACCGTCGCCGATGAATTGCAGGCACAGCACGATCGACACGATGAACACACCGGGCCAGACGAACAGCCAGGGTCGGCTGCTGAACGCTCCCTGGTAGTCGTTGACGAGCGAGCCGAGCGAGACGTCTGGGCTGCGGATGCCGAAGCCGAGGAACCCGAGTGCGGCCTCGGTGAGGATGCCGGCGCCCATCAGCAGGGTCGTGCTGACCACGATCACGCCGACGGAGTTCGGGAGGATGTGCTTGAAGATGATGCGCCGCGAGGAGGCACCGGCGACGCGCGCCGCGTCGACGAACTCGCGCTCTCGCAGGGCGAGGAACTCGGCTCGGACGAGTCGGGCGAGGCCGGTCCAGCTGAAGAACCCGAGCACGAGCGCCACGCTCCACAGGCCGCTCGCCCCGAACGCGAAGCCGGCGACTGCGGCCACGAGCAGCAGGGGGATGATGAGCACGATGTCGGTGAACCGCATCAGCACGGCGTCGAGGAGACCACCGAAGTAGCCCGCCACCGCACCGATCATCACGCCGATCAGCGTGGACAGCAGCGCCAGGATCATGATCACGACGAGCGTCGACTGCACGCCGCGCATCGTGAGGGCGAAGATGTCGCGCCCCTTCTCGTTGTCGAGTCCGAACGGGTGGTCGCCGATGCTCAGCCCGCCACCGCCGAGCCAGGTGGGCCACACGCCGAGGGTCGGGGACTGGTCGACGTTCGGCGGGACGACGTCGTTGGGGCCCCACTTCCACCAGCCCGGGATCGGACCCCAGCCGATGCTGGTGGCAGCCAGCAGCAGGATCAGCGAGAGCACGATGAGCGAGGTCATCGCGCCCTTGTGGTGCAGGAATCGGCGCCGGACGATCTGCCCTTGGCTCAGCCCGGCGACCTCGACCGACTCGAGGTCGTTCTGGTCGGCGACCGTGCCGGGGTGCTCAGGGTTGGGGGAGGACGGTCCGGACGAGGAGGATGGGGTGTCGGTCATCGGAGGTTCCTCTCACTCCCCGATCCGGATGCGCGGATCGAGGGCGGCGTAGGCGAGGTCGGCCACCAGGTTGGCCGTGACGGCGAACAGGGAGATCACGACGAAGAACGCCATGACGGGGTTGGGGTCGAGGTCGCGCAGGCCCTGGATGAACATGCGGCCCATCGCGTTCCACTCGAAGACGGTCTCGGTGATCACCGCGCCGCCGAGGATCCCACCGATGTCGAACGCCACGATCGTGGCGAGCGGGATCATGGCGTTGCGGAAGCCATGGCGCAGGATCACCGATCGCTCGGGCAGGCCCTTGGAGCGGGCGGTGCGGATGTAGTCCTGGTTGAGGACCTCGAGCATGCTCGCCCGCGAGTAGCGGGTGTACGTGGCCAGCGAGATCAGCATCAACGCCATCGTCGGCAGGATCAGGTGGCTGAACAGGTCGTTGGTGTGGATCCAGAAGTCGCCCTCGAGGCGGTACTCGCGGTCGCCGATGGTCTTGATCGGCCGGTTGCGGATGGTGGGGTTGGCCGAGTAGTCGGCCCAGGAGCGCATCGCCCGGTCGAGGAAGAGCACGATGCCGACGAGGAAGGCGACGATGCTGGCCGTGCGGGCCGACAGTCCCTTGTCGAAGCCGCCGTACGCATAGCCCACGGCGGTGCCCACGACGATGGTGCCCACGAGGAAGGCGAGGAGTCGCCAGACGTTCATCGAGTCGGCGTCGAAGAAGGCCTGCAGCGGGAAGTAGCCGACGACGCCCAGGAGCACGGCGGCGGTCACCGTGCTGTTGCGGGCCTTGGTGTTGTTGAGGCCGGCCGTGATGGCGGTGACACCGAAGGCGATCCCCACCGCCATCAGCCCGACGACGACGGGGCCGAAGCCCGGGTCGGTCATCCAGCCACTGGCGGAGATGTAGATGAGCAGGGCGAGGGCGGCTGCTCCGGTCACGAGGGCGCTGATGACCCGGCGCCGCGTCTGACCGCCGGTGATGGAGTAGGCGATGCCGGCGGCGGCCAGGGTGCCGAGCACGAAGGCCCAGGTCTGGAACTCGGCGCCGGCGCGCAGCCAGTCGTTGAACTGGATGGCGCCGAACGACTTGAGCATCACGGCGACCCAGAAGACCGGGAGGGAGAAGAAGACGAAGGTGAAGAACGTGACGATGTAGTCGAAGCCCGAGTACTGGCGCAGGGCGGTGACGATGCCGATCGAGATGCCGATCACGATGGCGAGGACCGTGGAGGCGCTCACCAGCTTGAGGGTCATCAGGAGCCGACCGACGAGCTCGTCGTTGACGGGCTGGTTGGTACGGGCCGAGACCCCGAAGTCGCCTCGGAGCACGTCGCCGAGCCACAGGAAGTAGCGGGCGATGGGGTTCACGTCGAGGTTGAGGGCCTCGGTCACCGACGCCACTGCCGCTTCGCGCTCGGTGGGGTTGGTGATGCCGAGCGTCCACTCGAGTGGGTCGCCGGCGTTGGCCATCAGCAGGTACACGATGAACGAGGAGCCCATCACGATGAAGACGGCGGTCAACAGGCGACGGGCGATGTACGCGAGCACAGGGGCGAGCCTCTCCGACAGGGATCCGCGGTGACGTGGGGATGTCGCGGCCCCGCGGGCGACCGAGACACAGGCGTATCACACGGCAGGGTGCCGGGGCCCTGAGGCCCCGGCACCCTGGTGCGTGTTCAACCGATGGATGACTCCATCAGGTATGGCGAGCGGTCAGGCCGCCTGCCACTCCCAGAAGTTGTGGAACAGCGTGGGTGCGATCGGGATGTCGCTGACACCCGACACGTACGTGCTGTTGAACCCGGTGATGCCGGGGAACTGGAAGATGGTGGTGCCGAACGCGTCGGCCCAGAGCTCGGTCTCGATCTGGAGGAGCAGGCTCTGCTGCTCGGCCGGATCGGTCTCGCTCTTGAGCTGGGCGTAGAGCTCGTCAACGGTGGCGTTGGTGTAACCGCCATAGTTGTTCTGGCCATCGGAGACGAAGTTCGCCTGCGTGCCAGCGACGTCGATCGACGTCGACTGCCACCCGAAGAGCGACGCGTCGTAGATGCTGGTGGTGCCGAGGTCCTGACCCCAGGTGGGGCTGCGGCCGTCGACCACGTTGAAGCCGGCCTGCGCGGCCGAGGCCGAGATCAGGTCGTACTCGTTGGCGCGACGGGGGTTGTTCTCGGCGAACAGCAGACGAACGTCGATCGGCGTCTCGACACCGGCCTCCTCGAGGAGTGCGATCGCGCCCTCGATGTCGACCTCGGCGTACTCGGCCGACCCGTTGTTGGCGACGATCTCGTCGTAGCCCGGCGAACCCGGCACCTGGGTGAACGAGTTACGCACCTCGGCGCTGGGGTTCAGCGGGACGATGAGACGATCGACGATGTCCTGACGCGGGATGGTCTTGAGGAAGGCCACGCGCACGGCGCGGGCGATCTCCTCGTCGCCACCGTAGGTGGCGGGGTCGAACGGACCACCGTTGTTGAACACCAGGTCGACGTGCTCGTAGACGGCCGCGTCACCAGTGATGACCTCGATGCCGCGGTCGGCGAGACCGTTGAGCTGCTCGAGGATGTCGGCGGTCGCCTGCGGGGCGATGATGTCGACCTCTTCGTTCTGCAGTGCCTGCACCGCAGCGGTGGGGTCACCGATGATGCGGTAGACGATGGTCTGCACCTGCGGCTGCGGGCCCCAGGTGTAGTCCTCGCGGGCCTCGAACACCATCTGGGTCACCTCGTCGTACGAGACGAGCTCGTACGCGCCGTAGCTGAGGTACAGGTCGGGGTCGTCGGGCAGCGAGTTCGCATCGAAGCCGGTGTTGAAGAAGTCGGCGATCGGCTTGATGGCCTCCGCGTCGTTGGTCTCGAAGGCTGCGATGAGCGCCGCCTTGGCCTCTGCCGCATCGTCGATGCCGAGGGCGTTGCGGGCGACCACGTGGGCCGGAACGCTGGGGCCGGTGCCACCGATCTGGTAGTCGACGTAGAACTCGTCCCAGGTCATCGTGATGGCCTGGCCGTCCTCGCTGACGACGGGGAACTCGGTCACGAGGCGCAGCGACTCGCTGGCCGCGTCGAACGCGATCGCGTCGGTCTCGACGAGGTTGCCGTCTTCGTCGTACTCGGCCTCACCGGTGTTGTAGGTGGTGCTGAGCGCGGCCCAGGTGAGGAGGAGGTCAGCGGCGTCGACGGGCGTGCCGTCGGACCAGGTGACGCCCTCGTTGACGCGGTAGGTCACGGTGAGCGGATCGAGCGACTCGACGACGCAGGTACCGAAGCTGTCGTTGTTGACGAGGTTCAGGTCGCTGTCGTAGTAGCTGAAGCCGCCGCCGTTCATGAGGTACAGCGGGTTGTTGTTGGCGGTGGCGTTGCCACGCGAGGTGAAGCTGTTGAACGACAGCAACGGGTCGTTCCACGCGATGCGGACCTCGCCGGCCGGGTCGCCCGGATCCTCGTAGGCGCCGTGGGGGATGCCACAGCCGCTGCCGCCGACGGTGCCGACGTCACCGGTCGGGCCGGTGGGCTCGGTGGGTGCCGTGGTCTCCTCGGTCTCGCCCGTGGTCTCCTCGGTCTCGCCCGTGGTCTCCTCGGTCTCGGCCGTGGTCTCCGCGGTCGTCTCTTCGGTGGCGGTTGTCGTCGCGGTGGTTGCGTCGTCGTCGCCGTCGTCGCCGCACGCAGCGACGATGAGCGAGAGACCTGCCACTGCGGCGAGGAGCTTGACGCTCTTTCGCTGCCTTGTCACAAATGTCCTCCTGATTGGATGGAGGGAGGTATCCGGTGGTCGAGGCGGGCCCGGAGGCCTGTTCCCGACTGCCGCTCTTCTGTCCTTGCGAACGTGCTGTGCCGTCCTCCCCGATCGGCAGAGCGTGGATGACCTTACCAGTAGGTAACCGGGGGTGGGCGCGGGGTCGACCCGGCCTCGGTGCGTCCCGGTCAGCCGGCGACGCCGGTAGCATCGCTGGCCGTGCGTGATGTCGTGTTGTACGTGATGGTCGTCGTCAATGTGGTGTCCACCTTCGGTGTCATCGCCGGCGTGCTCCTGCACAGCGGTCGTGGTGGCGGTCTGTCCGACATGTTCGGCGGCGGCGGTGGTGCGGCCCTCGGGTCGTCGGCCGCGGAGCGCAACCTGAACCGCATCACGTTCATCACCGCGCTGGTCTGGATCTCGTCGGTGATCGCCCTCAGCTTCTTGTTGGTGAGGAACTGACCGCCCGATAGCGTGCGGGCACCACGTCGGAGTGGCGGAATGGCAGACGCGCTAGCTTGAGGTGCTAGTGCCCTA
>CAYRXQ010000132.1:0-8506 GCA_964428115.1 uncultured Ilumatobacteraceae bacterium | reverse complement strand
GCCACGGGTCGGGATAATCACACTCACCACCGGATCGCCCACCACGTGCCGCCGCACGCGGTACGTGCCGTCGAAGGGGCCGAGCTCCACCGTGGCCCGCTCACCGATCCGGTCGCAGTGCTCCTGCACCGCCAGACGGCCGTGCTCGTACGCCTCGGGCTTGTTGCCGGTGTCGGTGGCCACCGAGCGCGCCGACTGCCGCCAGTGGTGCAGCACGGCGGGGACGTGGGCGACGGCCCGGGCCCGCTCGGTGAGGCGCAGCAGCAGGTCGTGGTCCTGCGCGCCGTCGAAGCCCGGCCGGAAGCCGCCGACCTCGTCGACGAGCGATCGGCGGGCCACGACCAGGTGGGTGATGTAGTTCTGGGAGCGGAGGCGTTCGGGCGACCAGTCGGGCTTGAGGAACGGGTCGGCCCGTCGGCCGTCGGGTCGGATCAGGTCGTGGTCGCTGTAGGCGACGTCGACGGCATCGACCGTGTCGTCGGCGGCGAACGCTTCGTCCATCCGCTCGAGGGCCGTGGGGTCGAGCACGTCGTCGTGGTCGAGGAGTGCGATCAGCTCACCGGTGGCCGCGGCCAGCGCGTCGTTCGAGGCGGCGACGATGCCGCCGTTGTCGGCGCGGCGCACGACCACCACGCGGGGGTCACGAGCCGCGGCCTCGGCCAGCAGCGCCGCGACCCAGGGCACCGTCGAGCCGTCGTCGACGAGCACGTGCTGCCAGTCGGTGCAGGTCTGCTCGCGCACCGACGCGATGCACGCCGCGAGCTCGTCGCGCGGCGGATCGTGGACCGCGGTGACGACCGAGAACCGCGGGGTGCTGGGTGTCGCGGCCAACGGCTCCATCGGCGACGCGCTCACCGACGGACGAAGCGCCGAGCCACGGTGACGCCTCGGGCCCGTGTCCGATCCGCGGCGTCGCGGGCCCGCTGCCAACGGTCCTGATCCTGTCGAGCGCGGGCGAGCTGCACGTGGAGCTCGGCGATCGTGCCGCGCAGCGCACCCGCTTCGGCCTCGGCCGCCCGGGCGGCCTCGCGGGCGCCCGCCACGTCGGACAGGAGCTGCTCGTAGCCCGTCTCGGTGGGACCGACGAGAGAGCGCAGGCGCTCGACCTCGGCGCGCAGCTCCTCGACCTCCGACATCGGGGCGATGCTACCCGTGGTGACCCGGGCGGGCCTGGGGCCCGTCGGTAGCATCGCCGCCATGTCGGACCCAGGCGCGCGGCCGGACCGTCGCGTCGCCGTGGTGGTCGGACTGCTCGTCGCCGTCACGGTGGCCTGCTGGATCCTGCTGATCCCGCCGAGCGGCGGACCCGACGAGCCGAGCCACCTGGTGCGCGCGGCGGCGCTGGTGCGTGGCGCACCCACCCAGGACGTCCCCGGCAGCTCGGCACTCGTGCTGGTCGAGGTGCCGGCGTGGACCGGCGCGCCTGACCCCGGCTGCTGGGCCTTCCAGCCCACGGCGCCGGTCTCGTGCGCCACCTCGGTCCCGTTGCCCGCGGGCGAGGCATCGCTGCTCACCAAGGCCGACGACTACCCGATCTGGGGCCACCTCGCCGCCGGCGTCGCGAGCCTCGTCGACTGGCCGGCCGGTTCGGCCTACCTGGCGCGGGCCCTGCACGCCCTCGTACCGGTGCTGCTCCTCAGCGCCGCCATCCTCACCGCGACCCGAGCGAGTCGGCTGCGGGGCGCGGCCGTGCTCCTGGCGGCGACACCGATGGTGTGGTTCACCCTCGCGATCGTCAACCCGTCCTCGCTGGCCATCGCCGGGGCGATCGCCCTCTGGGTCGCCCTCCTCGACGAGCGAGCTGGCGGTGTCGGCTGGTCCGCTGGTGTCGCCGCCGCCGGTGCCGCCGCCGGTGCCGGCGTCCGGGCCGGTGGCTGGGTGCTGGCACTCGGCTGGGGGCAGCGTCGTCGTCGCCCTCGTCGTGCTGGTGGCCGACCGACCGCTCCTCGAGATGTGGCGACGGCTCACGTGGCCGCCCCGCGTCGTGGTCGCGGTCTCGACCCTCGCTGCGGTGGCGTTCGGGGTGACCAGCGGGTCGCGCGTCAACCGACTCGTGGTGCTGGCACCGCTCGCCGTGGTGGCGGCCGAGGGGCTGCGGCGGACCCTCGCCCGGATCGTCGAGCGGACCCCGCCCCCGACCCGTCCGACCGCCCGCATCACCGCACTGCTGATCGCGCTGGTGGCGTTTGCCGCGGCCGGGCTCACCCTGATCGCTGCGACCCGGCCCGGCGGGTTCGACCTCGACCTGTTCCGCAAGATCGTCGGGCAGACCGGCGTGCACCTGCGCGAGGCCATCGGGGTGCTCGGGTGGCTCGACACGTTCCCGCCGTCCTGGGTGTACGTGGTGTGGCTGGGGGCGTTCGGGATCCTGGTGGGGACCGCGCTCGCCACCGGCGCCACGCGTGGCGCGCTGCTGGCCGCCGCGGTCCTGGCCGTCGGCGCCGTGCAGCCGGGGTTGCTCGAGCTGGTGCAGGGCACCGAGACCGGGACCTACTGGCAGGGCCGCTACACGTTGCCGCTGCTGGTGGGCGCCCCGCTCGCGCTCGCGGCCGGGCGCGGTGATCGGATCCTGGCTCCGGCCGCCACCGATCGGGTCGTCCCGCTGGTCGCCGCGGCGTCGGTCCTCGTGCTCGACGTGAGCGCCTGGTCGGCGGTCCGGCGCTGGGCCGTCGGGGTCGAGGGCACCTGGCTGCCCTGGCGCTGGGACACCTACGACACGCCGCTGCCCCCGATCCTGGTCCTGGTCGTCCTCGCGGTCTCCTCGACGGCGCTCGCCGCGCTCGTGGCCGGGGCGCACCTCCTCCCGGGCCGCAGCGATGCCTCCCGATAGCGTGCGCCCGATGTCGGGCGAGCCGGCGGTCCGGGTCAGCAACCTCTCCAAGCGGTTCCGACTGTTCCACGACCGCAACCAGTCGCTGAAGCAGACCCTGCTCTCGGGTCGGCGCAGCCGCCACGAGGACTTCTGGGCGTTGCGCGACGTCTCGTTCGACGTCCACCGCGGCGAGACGTTCGGCATCGTCGGCCACAACGGCAGCGGCAAGTCGACCCTGCTGAAGTGCCTCACCAAGATCCTCCAACCCGACGAGGGATCCGTCGCCGTCCAGGGGTCGATCTCGGCGCTCCTCGAGCTCGGTGCCGGGTTCCACCCGGAGCTGTCGGGTCGCGAGAACGTGTTCCTCAACGCGGCGATCCTGGGCGTCGCTCGGCGCGACATCGTCGAGCGCTTCGACGAGATCGTCGAGTTCTCGGGGCTCGAGCAGTTCATCGACACCCCGGTCAAGAACTACTCCTCGGGCATGTTCGTGCGTCTGGGGTTCGCCGTGGCGATCAACGTGGATCCCGACGTGTTGATCATCGACGAGGTGCTCGCCGTCGGCGACGCCGAGTTCCAGGCCAAGTGCGGCGACAAGATCTCGGAGTTCCGCGACCGGGGCAAGACGATCGTGCTCGTCACCCACGGCATGTCCGACGTGGTGCGGATCTGCCAGCGGGCCGCGTGGCTCGACCACGGCCAGCTCCGGATGCTCGGCGCCCCCGACGAGATCGTCGACGCCTACATGGAGACCAGCCACCAGGAGCGCACGCTGCTCACCGACCTGGGATCGCGGTGGGGCACCGGCGAGGTCCGGATCGCGGACGTCGGCCTGGCCGACGGCGCCGGCGCCCCGCTCGAGTTCGGGCAGACGGGCCAGCCGCTCGAGATCCGGCTGCGGCTGACCTCGGAACGCTGGATCGACGAACCCGAGGTGATGATCGAGTTCCACGACCAGACGGGCACCCTCGTGTCGCAGGTCAGCACCCGCCGGCGAGCTGTGCCCCTCGGCCCGATCGACGGGGATCGTCACCTCAACCTGCGGATCGAGCGACTGCCGCTCAACGAGGGCACCTACGAGCTGACGTTCGCGGTGCGCGACGCGAGCGGGCAGCGGGAGTACGACGTGCGGAGCAAGTTCGTCCGCTTCGACGTGCTGCGTGGCGAGCTGGCCGACGGCGGCCTGGTCACCCTCGGCGGCGACTGGTCGATCCCCTGACGGTGTCAGACACGCTGCAGCTCCCGGCGCTGCAGCTCGTCGGTCGATGTCAGCTGCAGCGCGACCAGCTGCAGCGTGTCTGACACCGGCTCAGAGCTCTTCGGCGAAGCGGCCTTCGAGGCGGTCGAAGAGCCACCAGCCGGCGAGCAGGGCGACGATGCCGTAGATGAGCAGGTAGCCGTAATCGACGATCGACGGGATCCGCAGGTCGTACAGCAGGTTGCGGAACACCCGGACCAGCACCGCCATCGGCAGCCGCTCGTAGATCTGGAAGACCCAGCTGGGCACCTGGTCCTCGACGAGGTAGGCCGGATACACGACCGGGGTGGAGAAGAACCAGGCCTGGGTGACGATGCCCCACAGGTACTGCAGGTCGCGGAAGTACACGTTGGCGGCCGCCAGCGCCAGCCCGAGCCCGGTGGCGAACAGCGAGGCGATCAGGGCGGTGACGACCACGAGCGGCAGCCACGGCAGCACGAAGTTGCCGAACGCGAGCAACACGACCGTGAGCGCCACGAGCTCGAACCCCAGCGTGGCGAGGCCCGACAGCACGGTGGCCACCACCAGGTGCTCGCGGGGGAACGCAACCTTCTTCACGAGGCCGCCGTTGTCGACGATGCTCGTCAGGCTGACCGTGACCGAGATCGACACGAAGTTCCAGGCGAGCAGCCCGCAGACCAGGAACAGTGCGTACTGCTCGAGCCCGCTCGGGTCGCCGAGCGGTGGCGGAGTCTGCAGCACCACCGAGAAGACGAAGGTGTAGATCACCATCGTCGCCAACGGGTTGAGCATCGACCACGCCCAACCGAGCACGCTGCGCTTGTACCGACCGCGCATCTCGCGCAGGGTCAGGTTCCACAGCAGCTCGCGCCGCGCCAGGAGTTCGGTCGCCGAGGACATGGGCGGGGCGAGCGTACCCCTGGGGCCCCCGATCGGCGCGGCTGCTCAGCCCGGCCAGGGGAGCGTGGGGTGCAGCTCGCGCAGGTGGGCGAGCATCGTGTCGGCCGCCAGGTTCGTGGTGGTGATCATCGAGGAGGCCTGGGTGCGGTAGCGGCCGAGCATCACGGGCAGGTGGATGCCGTGCACCCCGGCCTCGGCCAGGCGCAGCCACAGCTCCCAGTCCTCCCAGCCGTGCACCAGGTCGTCGCCGGTCCGGTAGCCGCCGTACCGATCGAAGGTGCGGCGGCGGAACATCGCCTGGGCGTCGATGTAGTTGCGGTCGCAGAGCCACGGCGCGTACCAGCCCATCGCGCTGCGCACCCCCGCCGCCACGCCGAAGTCCTCGAGGGTCGCGTAGGCGAACGCAGCGTCGGCGTCGGCGTCGAGGGCGTCGGCCAGACGTCGCAGCGCACTCGGGTACACCAGGTTGTCGGCGTCGAGCACGAAGACCAGCTCGGCACGGGCCTCGGACACACCCAGGTTGCGCGATGCCGCCAGCCCGCGGTTGATCTCGCTGCCGAGCAGGAGCACCGGCACCTCGGGGTGGGCCTCGGCGAACCGGCGGACCACGGCCCGGCCGTCGTCGGTGGAGTGGTCGTCGACGACCACGACCTCGAACGCCAGGCCGGTCGACGCGGCCACCGACTCGAGCGTCTCGGTCACCACGGCCGCATAGTCGAACAGGGTCACGACCACGCTCACCCGCGGCATCGCATCGGTCGCCACGCTGCGGTCGTAGGCCGGTGAGGTCCAGCGCTCCACCACATCGTCGATGCCGTGACGCAGCAGGCAGCGGGCCCGATCGATCCGGCGCTGCAGCCGCATCTCGTCCATCAGGGCGTGATACGTCCGCAGCCGCAGCGCGTGCGCCGGCTGGAACACGGGCAGAAGCGGCGGCTGATGGGTGACGGCCATGGCGGCGACCGAGCGCTGCCGCCGGTCGCCCCGGCGCCAGAGGGCACCGCGGGTGCGGGTGGTCGCCGGCTGGCGGTGCCCGTCATCGGGTTCCAGGGCATCGAGGCGCGCCACGTGCGGTGCGAGCGAGGCCGCGAACGCGAGCTCGCCGTGGACCATCTCGGCCGCGGCTCGCCCGATCCGCTCGGCGCGCTCGGGGTCCTCGAGCAGCTCGGCCACCGCTTCCACGAGGTCGTCGGTCTCGACGAAGTGCTCGCCCGGGAGCAGGGGATCGGCACCGTCGGAGGGCTCGGTGACGACGCAGGCACCGTTGGCCATCGCCTCGATCATCCGCGCCCACTCGAAGTAGGCCGGTCGCCCGGCCCCGGGATCGGGGTCGTCGCGGTGGATGTTGAGCAGGATCCGCGACCGGGCCAGCAGGCGGTACTTGTCCTCGCCGAAGACCAGCCCGGGGACACCGGGGTGCACCGGACGCTGGGCCGAGAACAGTCGCAGCTCCACGTCGCGATCCCACAGGAGCGGGGCAAGGGCGGCCAGGCGCGCACCCCGCCGCTCGGTCTCCCCGCCGAGGAACAGCAGCTCCACGTCGCGGTCGGGCGCGTCCGGTCGATGGTCCATCGACGGCACGGCGCCCAGTCGGAGCCAGTGCGCGTCGACCCCGGCCGCCCGCAGCGCGGCCACACCGTGCCGGTTGATGTCGAGCACGGCGGGCGCGAGCCGGACCGTGGTCAGGGCGAGGTCGAACCACGGGGTGCCGGGCTGCTCGGTACAGATCGGCACGCTCCGGCCCGCCGCCCGCCGGAGCTCCTCGAGCGGCCGGTCGGACAGGGGATAGAACTCGTGCGGGGCGACGACCAACTCGAGCGCGCCGTCGCCGGTCGGCAGCGAACCGTCGGCCACCAGCTCGGCCGAGCGCCCGAGGAGTGTGGCCGCCTCGACCGTCCACGCCGCGATGTCGGTCATGAACGCGTTCCCGTCGGGGGCGACGAAGACGCGGATCGGACGGCTCATCGGGCGGTGCCGGTGACCCGTCGCCACAGCGCTCGCGGCGCCCGACCGAGCTTGCGCAGCCCGCGTCGCAGGATCATCCCCTTGTCGGGTGCGGCCCGCAGGTCGCGCGCCGCCGCGGCGAACAGTGCCCGGCGGCTCAGCGTGGCCGGCAGCTCGGCCGCGATCGCGCGTAGCTCGGCACGTCGTGCCTCCGACTCGCGCTGCAGCTCGTCGAGCTCGGCCTCGAGCTCGGCGCTCATCGCGGGCCGGCCTGCTTCGGCGCCGCCTTGGTCGCCTTGGTCGCCTTGGCAGCCTTGGTCGCCTTCGCAGGCTTGGCGGCCTTGGCAGCCTTGTTGGCCTGCTTCCACTCGCGGACCCGCGCCAAGGAGTCGGGGTCGGTGATGTCGGCCACCGAGCGCGGCACGTCGTCGCCGAACATGCCGGCCGCCTCGCGCCACCCGGCGGGCGTCACCCCCTGGGTCTTGCCGAGCAGGGCCACGAAGATGCGGGTCTTCTCCTCGCCGAAGCCCGGGAGCGCCCGCAGCCGACCGACCAGCTCCGCCGCGGTGTCGACATCGGCCCAGATCGTCTCGGCGCGGCCGCCGTACTGCTCGGCGAGCACCGCGCAGACCTCGTGGATCCGCCGACCCATCGAGGCCGGGAACCGGTGGATCGCCGGGGTCTGCGAGCAGACCGCGACGAAGGCGTCGACGTCCATGGCCGCGATCCGGGTCGGGTCGAGGTGACCCAGGCGGTCGCGCAACGTGGCCGGCCCGCTGAAGGCCCGCTCCATCGGGATCTGCTGGTCGAGGAGCATGCCCAACAGCAGGGCGGTCCCGTCGGAGTTGAGCAGGCCGTCGGTGGCCTCCTCGCCGGTGATGTACAGCGTTCCGCTCTTCGGCATCGAGGTGCTCAGATCAGGTACGGGTCGACGGCATCGGGATCGATGTCGTAGCGACGGATCGCGTCCTCCACCACCGAGGCGTCGACCTCGCCCGCCTCGAGCAGACCGGTCAGCACCGCCACGACCACATGGCCCGCATCGATCTCGAAGTGGCGGCGCAGCGCCTCGCGGGTGTCGGAGCGCCCCATCCCGTCGGTGCCGAGCACGTGGAACGGCGCATCGCGCGGCACGAAGCGGGCGATCTGGTCGGGGACCGCCTTCATGAAGTCGGTGACCGCCGTGATCGGACCCGAGGTCTGGTGCAGCAGCTGCGTCACCAGCGGGACCTGCCGCTCGCGCGACGGGTGCAGCCGGTTCGACCGCTCCACCGCGAGGGCCTCCTCGCGCAGCGCCTTGTAGCTCGTGGCCGACCACAGCTCGGCGGCCACCCCGTAGTGCTCGGCGAGCTCCTCGACCGCGGCGCGGGCCGCGCCCTGGGCGGAGCCCGAGAACAGGATCGTCGCCCGGGTCGACGGCCCCTCGGGCGCCGCCTGCCAGCGGTAGAGGCCCTGCACGATCTGCTCGTCGAGCCCCTCGACCTCGGGCCGAGCCGGCATCACGTAGTTCTCGTTGTAGAGGGTGATGTAGTAGAAGACGTCGCGGTCGACCTCGGGCGCGTCGGGCCCGTACATGCGGTGCAGCCCGTGCTTGACGATGGCGGAGACCTCGTACGCGAACGCCGGGTCGT
>CAYRXQ010000131.1:0-8550 GCA_964428115.1 uncultured Ilumatobacteraceae bacterium | reverse complement strand
ATGTCCAGCAACGTCGTGATCGTCGATGCCGTCCGGACGCCCATCGGGCGTCGTGGCGGCGGCCTGTCCACCATGCACCCGGCCGAGGTGCTCGCCACCGTCCAGCGGGCGATCTTCGATCGCACCGGCATCGACCCCGCCGAGGTCGGCCAGGTCGTCGGCGGCTGCGTCAGCCAGGTCGGCGAGCAGGCCTTCAACGTCACGCGCACCGCCTGGCTGTCGGCCGGCCTGCCGATGACCACGCCCGCCACCACGGTCGACACCCAGTGCGGCTCCAGCCAGCAGGCCACCAACCTCGCCTCCTCGCTCGTCGGCGCCGGCGTGGTCGACGTCGCGCTCGCTTGCGGCGTCGAGGTCATGAGCCGCATCCCGATCGGTGTCGGCGGCAAGAAGGAGCTCGGCCTCGGCATCCCGATCCCACCGTCGTACTTCGGGCGCTACGAGATGACCTCCCAGTTCGAGGGCGCCGAGCGCATCGCCGACAAGTGGGGCATCACCCGCGAAGACACCGACCGCTTCGGCTTCCACTCCCAGGAGCGGGCCGCTCGCGCGTGGGCCGAGGGCCGCTTCGAGGGCCAGTACGTGAACGTCGAGGCCCCCGACGTCGACGAGAACGGCAAGCCCACCGGCACGACCCACACGGTGTCGCGCGACGAGGGCCTGCGCGAGACGACGCTCGAGAAGCTCGCCACCCTCAAGCCCGTCGGCCGCGAGAACGGCGTGCACACCGCCGGCAACTCCTCGCAGATCTCCGACGGCGCCTCGGCCGTGCTGATGATGACCGAGGAGAAGGCGGCCGCACTCGGCCTCACCCCGCGGGCCCGCATCGTCGACACCTGCCTGGTCGGCGTCGACCCGGTCCTCATGCTCACCGGCCCGATCGACGCCACCCAGCGTCTACTCGAGCGCACCGGGCTCGGCATCGACGACATCGACACCTTCGAGATCAACGAGGCCTTCGCCTCGGTGGTGCTCGCGTGGGCCAAGGAGGTCGGCGCGGACCTCGAGAAGACCAACCCCAACGGCGGTGCGATCGCACTCGGTCACCCGCTCGGCGGCACCGGTGGCTTCCTGCTGACCAAGGCGCTCTACGAGCTCGAGCGCACCGGCGGCCGCTACGGCCTGGTCTCGATGTGCTGCGGCGGTGGCCTCGGCACCGGCACCATCATCGAGCGGATCTGATCCGTCGCAGGGCATCCGCGTGACCAGCTGGCCACGCGGACGCGCCCTCGACGGCGGCGTCGATGCGATCCCGCTGCCCCCCGGGGTGGCGGGATCGTTGTGGTTGTGCGGCAAGCACGCCATCGGCCCCGACGCCGACGCCCTCCTCGAGCGAGTCGGCGCGGCACGGGTGCTGTGCCTCAACGAACGCCACGAGCTGCACGACCGCTACCCGCAGTACGTCGACTGGCTCGGACGGCACGTCCCCGAGCGGGCGTGGTGGGAGCCGATCCCCGATCTGCACGCCCCACCGCTGGCCGAGATCCGACCCCTGCTCACCCGGCTGGCCGAGGCGCTGCACGCCGGGGAGCGGATCCTCGTGCACTGCGGTGCCGGCATCGGCCGCGCCGGCACCGTGGCCACCTGCGCCCTGATGGAGCTCGGGCTCGACGCCGATGCCGCGGCGCGCACCGTCGCCGAGGCGCGACCCGGCGCCGGCCCCGAAGCGGGCACCCAGCGTGACCTGGTCCTCGACCTCGACCGGGCACTGTCGGCCGAGCGGCACGACCGATCCGGCGGTTCGGGCCGGTAGACCATCACCGATGGGGGCCGGGGAGACGGGGAACGGACACCGCGCCGCCACCGGGCTCGCCACGGCCCTCGCCGTGGTCCTCGCCACGGTCCTCGGGCCGGGTTGTCGGACGAGCGGGCGCGCCGAGGTCACCGATGTCACCGGGGTCGCGCCCCCCTCGACGGTCGTCGCGGCGAACGCCGTCGTCACCGGGCACGTCGACGGTGACACCATCGACGTGCGCATCGACACCGGTGGCGTCGACCACGACGAGCGGGTCCGCCTGATCGGCATCGACACGCCCGAGACCCACCACCCCACCCTGCCGGTGGAGTGCTTCGGGCCCGAGGCCTCCGCGTTCACCGCCGAACTGCTGCCGCTCGGCACCCCCGTCCGGCTCGAGCGAGACCTGGTCGGTCGTGACGACTACGGGCGGCTGCTCGCCTACGTCCACCGCGCCGAGGACGGCAGGTTCGTGAACGAGGCGCTCGTCGCCGAGGGATACGCCCGACCGTTCCCCTACGAACCGAACACCACCCACGCCGAACGGTTCGTGGCCGCAGCGATCGCCGCCGAGGCCGCCGGGCTCGGCCTGTGGTCGGCATGCAGCGGCGGGTGACGGGTAGCGTCTCGCCGTGGCCACGCTCGCGGAACGTCTCGGGTACCCCGCCGACGCCCGACTCGTCATCATCTCCTGCGACGACCTGGGGTCGAGCCATGCCGCCAACATCGGCGTGCTGCGGGCCCTCCACGAGGGGCTCGCCACCTGCGCCTCGCTGATGGTCCCCGCGCCGTGGGCCCGCCACGCGGCTGGCTCCTGCACCGCGCTCGACGACATCGGCGTGCACCTGACCCTCAACGCCGAGCACGAGGTCTACCGCTGGGGGCCGATCACCCACGCCCCGTCGCTGCAGTCCGGCGAGGGTGGCTTCCCCCGCAACCTCACCGACCTGTGGGAGCACGCCGACCCGAGCGAGGTGCGTCGCGAGCTGCGAGCGCAGGTCGAGCGAGCGGGGGCCTGGGGCATCGACGTCACCCACCTCGCGCCGCACCTGTCGGCGATCACCCTGCGCCCCGAGTTCTTCGACGTGTACCTCGACCTCGCCGTCGAGTTCGCCCTCCCCATCCGCCTGCCGTCCACCGTCACCTAGGAGCAGGCCGGCTTCCCGTTCCGGCGCCTCGCCGCCGAGGAGGGCGTGGTCTTCCCCGATCACTTCGACCACGACTGGCGAGCCGGCTCGCGCTCCCGGGTCCACGACGCGATCCGGTCGCTGCAGCCCGGCGTCACCGAGATCCACGTCCAGCCGGCCATCGACACCCCCGAGGTGCGGGCCCTGTCGCCCGCCGCGAGCGGCTGGATCGACGATCTCGACCTGGTGATCGCCGACCCGCTGCTGCCGCAGCTGCTCGCCGACCAGGGGGCGACGCTGATCGGCTACCGCGAGCTCAGGACGGCGATGCGAGCCGGGTGAGCACCCGGTCGGCGTCGCCCGAGGACAACACCTCGAACAGCACCCCGGTGTGACCCGTCACCTTCAGCCGGCCGCGCATGAACTCCGCGGTGGCGTCGAACCCGTCGGCGCCCGCCACCTCGACGGGCACCGTGATCACGACGCTGGCCCCGTCGGGCCCGTCGACCCGCTCGTCGCCCTTGGCGACGACCACCCGGTACTGGACCGCCGTCGACTCGTCGCTCATCGGCCGGCCTCGACCTCGACCACGACGCCCTCGAACAGGTCGCGCTCCTCGTCGCCCTCGGGGATCGGCGTCACGAGCGACCGGCCGAGGATCCAGTCCTCCCAGGGGTAGACCTCGGCGAGCTCGGCGTCGGAGAGCCCGAACCAGAACCCGGCGGTCGGATCGACCTGGGTGGCATGCGCCCGCAGCGCACCCGACCGCGCCCACAGGAACTCGGCGACGTCGATCCGGGTGGTGATGCGGTGGTCCATGTCGGGCCGCTCGAACCAGGCCTCGTCGAAGGGCGACTCGCCGCGCAGGCGCAGCAGCGCCTCGTGGACGGCCACGATGCGGGCCCGCGACCAGGCCGAGTAGTACAGCTTGCACGGCTGGAACGGGGCGCCCAGTTCGGGATACCAGTCGGGATCCCCGGCGCGCTCGAAGGCCAGCACCGAGATGTCGTGCACCCGCAGGTGGTCGGGGTGCGGATAGCCGCGCTGGTCGTCGCCGTAGGTGATGACGACCTGGGGGCGCTCGCGCCGGATCACCTCCACCAGTCGACCGGTGGCCTCGTCGAGATCGGCGCGGTGGAAGCAGTCGGGATGCTCGTTGGCCTCGGACTCGGGCATGCCCGAGTCGCGGTAGCCGAGCATGACGACCTCGTCGAAGCCGATCACGGCCGCCGACGCGGCCAGCTCGGCGGGGCGCATCGAGGTGACGAGCGCCCGCTCCTGTTCGGGGGTCAGGCCGTGGAAGGGCTGGCCGGGTTCGCGCAGCGTGGGGTTCTGCAGATCGCCCTCTTCGCCGCCGGTGCAGCAGACGAGGATCGTGCGCACCCCCCGGTCGTGGTAGAGCGCCAGGGTCGGGGCGCCCTTGGAGGCCTCGTCGTCGGGATGCGCGTGCACCGTGAGCAGCGCGAGGCGGTCGGACACGCGGCCGAGGCTATCGGTACGCTCCGAGCCGATGCGCAGTCGTCCCCCCACCCTCGCCCGCACGGTCGTGGCGTCGCTCGTGCTGGTCGCGCTCCCGATGGCGGTGACCGCATGCGCCACCGGCGACGGCAAGGAACTGCGACCGCCCACGCTGCCGCCGCCCACGACCACCACGAGCGTCCCGAGCTTCAGCCCGATCGACACCGAACCCGATGCGGTCGGCTCCCCCGAGTCCCCCGAGACCTCTGCGCCCGAGACGCTGCCGGCGGAGCTCACGCTGCTCACGCCGTGGCGCGACGGCGCACCGATCGGCGAGCGACACACCTGCGACGGCAGCGGGCTGTCACCCGGGCTGAGCTGGACGGGCGTGCCGGCGGGCGTTGCCGAGCTGGCGATCGTGGTCGTCGACGTCGACGCCGACGACCACGTCCACTGGGTGCTCACCGGCATCGGCCCCGGCGAGGTCTCGATGCTCGAGGGCACCGTCCCCGCGGGCGCCATCGAGGGACCCAACGACGCCGGCGGCACCGGCTGGACCGGGCCGTGCCCACCGGCGGGTCCGCCACACCGCTACCAGTTCACGCTGTACGCCCTCGGCCAGCAGCTCGAGGGCATCGACGGTCTCCCGGCCGCGGAGCTGCTGCCGCTGCTCGACGAGGTGTCCGTCGCGACCGCCTCGATCTTCGGCACCTACGGGCGGGCCTGATGGACGGGCGCTACGACGTCGCGGATGTCGAGGTCGACCGCGAGGTCGCGGTCCGGATCACCTACGCCGACGGGTTGGTGGCCGTGTTCCCGGTGATGGCACTGCGCCAGGGCTGCCCCTGTGCGACGTGCCGCGGCCGGCGCGACGAGGGTCGCGACGCCTACGGCGGCTCCACCGTCTCGATCCTGGGCGCCGAGCTCCACGGGAACTGGGGCCTCGCGATCCGGTGGAGCGACGGGCACGACACGGGCATCCACGCCTGGTCGAACCTGCGCCGCTGGTGGGAGTCGGGGCTCGACGCCGAGCTGAGCGATCCCGACCCCCGCACGACCTGAGATCCTCCGACCGTCTCGGTACCCTGTCGGCCATGTCGCTGCCGCCGCCGCCCCTGCCCGGTGGACCGCAGCCGACCTCGGTCGACGGTGGCACCTGCTATCGCCATCCCGGTCGCCCGACGGGCCGGCGCTGCACCCGCTGTGGCACCTGGGCCTGTTCGGAGTGCCTCGTCCAGGCGCCGGTCGGCAGCAACTGCCTCGAGTGCGCCAAGGCGGCCCGCCCCGACGTGCGGACCCGGGCAACGTTCTGGAGTGCACGCCAGCACACCCTGGTTACCAACGCGCTGATCGCCATCAACGTGCTGGTGTTCCTGTGGGTCGCGATCCAGGATCCCTCGAGCCTCGCCTCCCGCGGCATCACCGAGGGGCAGGCGCGCCTCGGGCTCTCGGCCCAGGTGATCGAGAACGGCGGGATCTTCGGCACCGCCGACGGCGTCTACGTGGCCGAGCCCGGGCAGTGGTACCGGGTGATCACGTCCGGATTCCTCCACTTCGGCGCCATCCACCTGCTGTTCAACATGTACCTGCTGTACCTGTTGGGCCAGATGCTCGAGCCCGGCCTCGGCCGCGTCCGGTTCGCCCTGCTGTATTTCGCCGCGCTGCTCGGCGGTTCCGCCGGGGCCATGCTCCTGCAGCCCGACGGGTTCCACGGCGGCGCCTCCGGCGCCGTGTTCGGGCTCATGGGTGCGGCCTTCGTCGGCTACCGGCTGCGCGGCATCAACCCGTTCTCCACCGGCATCGGCACGACGCTCCTGCTCAACCTGGTCATCACGTTCACCATCCCCGGCATCTCCATCGGGGGTCACCTGGGCGGTGTGGTGGCGGGCGCGATCTGCGCCGTCGTGGTGCTCGCCCCGGTCCGCGGCCGCTATCCCGCGTGGGCGTCGTACGCGCTGCCCGTGCTGGTGATGGCCGTGAGCATGGCCGCCACGGTCTACGCCGTCGGCACCGCCTGACGACGCCCCCTGCGCCGAGGAGGGACCAAGGTCCCTAGCGATCGTTCAGTTTTCTCCCGTACCGTGCCGACGAGGAGGAACGACATGGACTTCGACGTATCGGAACAGATGGCCACCATCCTCGGGATGGTCGAGGAGTTCGTGCGCAAGGAGCTCGAACCGCTCGAACAGGTGATGCTCTTCGGGACCGCCGACGAGCTCGCCGCGGGCATGGCGGCCGCCCAGGTCAAGGTGCGCCAGATGGGGCTGTGGTCGCCGAACCACCCCGTGGAGTTCGGTGGGCTCGGCCTCTCGATGGTCGACCACGGGCTGCTGTCCGAGGCGCTCGGCAGGTCGCCGCTCGGGCACGTGGCCTTCAACACGCAGGCGCCCGATTCGGGCAACGTCGAGATCCTCCACACCTACGCCACCGAGGAGCAGCGCGAGCGCTTCCTGCGCCCGCTCGTCGCCGGCGAGATCCGCAGCTGCTTCTCGATGACCGAACCGGAGATGCCCGGGTCGAACCCGGTGATGATGGGCACCACCGCGGTCGTCGACGGGAACGACTACGTGATCAACGGGCAGAAGTGGTTCACCTCCTCGGCCGACGGCGCGGCCTTCGCCATCGTGATGGCCGTCACCGATCCCACCGCGCCGCCGCACCGGCGCGCCTCGATGATCATCGTGCCGACCGACACGCCGGGCTTCGAGCTGGTGCGCAACGTGTCGGTGATGGGCCACGCGGGCTCTGGGCACGCCAGCCACGCCGAGGTCATGTACCACCACTGCCGGGTCCCACGGTCGAACCTGCTCGGCGAGGAGGGGGCCGGGTTCACGATCGCCCAGGACCGTCTCGGACCCGGCCGCATCCACCACTGCATGCGCTGGCTCGGGATCGCGGGGCGGGCCTTCGAGATGATGTGCCGGCGAGCCAACGAGCGTGTCATCGACGAGCAGGGCGGCACCCTCGCCGACCGGCAGGTGATCCAGCACTGGGCTGCCGAGCTCGACACCGAGATCCGCGGCGCCAGGCTCCAGACCCTCCACGCGGCCTGGATGATCGACCAGTACGGGGCCAAGGTGGCTCGCGACGAGATCTCGGCCATCAAGTTCTCGGTGGCCAACACCATGCTGCGGGCCGTCGACACCTCGATCCAGGTGCACGGCGCCCTGGGCGTCACCGACGACACGATCCTGTCGTACTGGTACCGCCACGAGCGGGCGGCACGGATCTACGACGGCGCCGACGAGGTCCACAAGACCTCGCTCGGCCGCCGTCTGCTCGGCAAGTACCGCCTCGATCGGGCGTGACGAAGATCGGGCGCGACGGCGGCGGGTCTCAGGCGGCGCGGCCCCGCAGGGGCACGCGCTGCTCGCTCGGTGCGGCCGAGGCCGACACGCGGGCGAGCTGACGCTCGGCCAGCAGCCGCTTGATCTCGGCGACCTGTTGGGTGCCGAGGCGCCGAGTGGCCCGGTCGAGTCGGAACTGCACGGGCACCTCGTCGCGCGGCAGCAGCGAGAGCTGCTCGCCGGCGGGACGATCGGCGCCAGACGGGGACGTGGTGTGGTGCACGGTGTTCATGACCGCATCCTGCGCGCGGGGGTGTGACAGGCCGATCCGCGCCGGTCGTCGATCGACGGTCACACCCCTTCCGTACGGTTGTGGGCATGGACGCCGCCGACGTGCCGGGCACCGGGCAACCGACCCAGGCAGGCGCCGGCGATCGACCGTCACACCCCCTCCGTACGGTGACCGGTATGGAGGCCGCCGACGTGCCGGGCACCGGGAACCCGTCCCAGGCACGCACCGGGAACCCGGCCCAGGCACGCGGCGCCGATCGACCGTCACACCCCTTCCGTACGGTGACCGGTATGGAGGCCGCCGACGTGCCGGAGACCGGGAACCCGTGCCGTGCGGTGGCCGCCGGTCGACCGTCACACCCCCTCTCTACGGTTGGGCGTATGGATCCCGCCGACACGCCGACCGAACGGGACGCTGGTCCGGGCGCCGGCCCGACCCTCGATCCGGACGTTGGTCCCGGCGCCGTGTCGGGGCTGGTCGCGGAGCGGGTCGCAGCGTTGGCCGCAGCCGTGGACGGGCTCCTCGAGTTGTCCGACGACGTCCTGTTGCCCGACGAGCTCCACCAGCTCGTCATCGGTGTGGAACGTCAACGTGACCGGCTCACCGTCGCCGCGTTCGACCAGTTGGTGCGGTGGGACGACTGTCGGGTGT
>CAYRXQ010000130.1:253-8606 GCA_964428115.1 uncultured Ilumatobacteraceae bacterium | reverse complement strand
TGGTAGTAGCGGTCGACCCCGGCCACCATCAGGAGCTGCTTGAAGAGCTGCGGCGACTGCGGCAGCGCGTAGAACGCTCCGGGCTCCTTGCGCGAGGGCACGAGGAACTCGCGGGCGCCCTCGGGGGTGGAGGGGACCAGCATCGGGGTCTCGACCTCGACGAAGCCCTGCCCCTCCATCGCCTGGCGCACCGCCGAGTTCACCGCGGCGCGGACGCGCAGGTTGCGCTGCATCCGCTCGCGGCGCAGGTCGAGGTAGCGGTACTGCAGCCGGATGTTCTCGTCGACCTCGTCGGCGCGGTGGTCGACCGGGAACGGCGGTGGGTCGGCACGACGGAGCACCTCGACGGTGCACTCCCCCACCTCGACCTCGCCGGTGGCCAGGTTGGCGTTGACGGTGCCCTCTGGCCGCGCCCGCACCACGCCGGTGATCCGCACCACGTACTCGCTGCGGACGTCGACGTCGTTGTCGACGACGCACTGGATGATGCCGGTGTGGTCGCGCAGGTCGACGAAGGCCAGACGCTCGCCGTGCTCGCGTCGGCGACCGACCCACCCGCAGAGGCTCACGGTGCTGCCGATGTGCTCGCTTCGGAGCTCGCCGCACTGGTGGGTGCGCATCGAGGTGCTGGTCATGGTGTGACTCCCTGATCGGGGGTGGCGCCGTCGTCGGCGCCGCGGGACGGTTCGGTCGTGGTGGACGCTGCGGCGAGGAGCTCGGCGACGGCTGCGGCCAGGTCGGTACGGGCCACGACGCGCTGTTCGCCACCGCGCAGTGGCCGCAGGACGGCGGTGCCGGCCTCGCGCTCGTCGCCGCCGATGATCACGGCGCACGTCGCGCCACTGCGATCGGCGGCCTTCATCTGCGACTTCATGCTGCGGTTCTCGTAGGCCCGGTCGGCGCGCAGCCCCGCACCGCGCAGCTCGGTGGTGACGAGCAGTGCCTCGGCGCCGCCGGTGGTGTCGACGACGAACGCGTCGACCGAGAGGTCGGGGGCGGCGAACACGCCCTCGTCGTCGCAGGCGAGCAGCGTCCGGTCGAGGCCCAGCGCGAAGCCCACGCCCGGGGTGGGCGGCCCGCCGAGATCCTCGACCAGCCCGTCGTAGCGTCCGCCGCCACCGAGGGCGTTCTGGGCCGAGTCGAGGGTCCCGCCCTGGTACTCGAAGGTGGTGCGGCGGTAGTAGTCGAGGCCGCGCACCAGCTTCTGGTCGAGCACGAACGGGACGCCGAGCGCACGCAGACCCGACTGCACCGTGGCGAGGTGCTCGGCGGCAGCCTCGGAGTGGAAGCCGTCGATGGTCGGCGCGGCGGCGACGATCTCGGCATCCTGGGCGCGCTTGGAGTCGAGGACCCGCAGCGGGTTCTTGGCGAGCGTGATCCGGCTCTCGGGTGAGAGGGCGTCGAGGTCGGCCTCGAAGTGGGTGCGCAGCGCCTCGACGTAGCGGGCCCGGTCCTCGGGCTCGCCCAGGCTGTTCAGCAACAGGGTGACCTGCGTGAGCCCGAGCCGTCGGTAGAACTCCCAGCCGAGCGCGATCACCTCGACGTCGAGGTAGGGGTCGTCGGGTCCGAGGACCTCCACACCGACTTGGTCGAACTGCCGGTACCGACCGCGCTGGGGCTTCTCGTAGCGGAAGTTCGGCCCGCTGTACCAGGCCTTCCATGGCACGAGCGGTCGGTGCTGCACGAACGCACGGCACACGCTCGCGGTCTGCTCGGGCCGCAGCGCGATGTGCCGGTCGCCCTTGTCGACGAAGTCGTACATCTCCTTGGTGACCACGTCGGTGGCGGCGCCGATGCGCGCGAACACACCGAGGTCCTCGAGGAGCGGCGGGATGACCTGGCCGTACCCGGCGGCCTCGACCAGCTCGGCGAACACCGAGGTGAACCGACGCCAGCGCGCCGATTCCGGCGACAGGACGTCGCGCATCCCGGGGCTGGTCTGGAACTCGGGCACGTCGATCGAGGCTAGCGGTCGGTCACGACCCGCCACCGGGGACGGTGCGGTAGACGTCGTAGACGGAGTCGATCTGCTTGATCGTCCGCAGCACCGCCGCCAGGTGCGACGCGTTCGCGAGCTCGAACTCGAAGCGCATCTTGGCGACGCGGTCGTTGCCGGTGACCGTGGAGCACGAGACGATGTTCACGTGGTGATCGCTGAGCGCGTTGGCCACGTCGCGCAGCAGCCGCGACCGGTCGAGCGCGACCACCTCGACACCGGCGTGGAACACCGCCCCGCTGCGCTCGCCGTCCCAGCCGACCTCGATCATGCGCATGCCCTGGTCGGACATGAGCCCGACCGCGTTGGCACAGTCGGCCCGGTGGACGCTCACCCCGCGGCCGCGGGTGATGAAGCCGATGATCTGGTCGCCGGGGACCGGGGTGCAACACGGCGCGAGCCGCACCAGCACGTCGTCGAGACCGTCGACGTACACACCGATCCGGTCGTCGCCGGGTTGGCGGTGCCGCCGGGTGGTGACGACGGTGGCCGGGAACTCCTCGTCGAGGTGGCCGCGGTGGTGCTTGGCGATGCGCTGCGCCACGCTGCGCGCCGAGACGTGGTGCTCGCCGATCGCCGCGAGCAACGAGTCGAGATCGGCGTAGCTCAGGTCCTTGACGGCCTGCTCGAGCAGGTCGGACTTCCAGATGGCCTGGACCGGGAGGCCCTCGCGACGGAACTCGTCGGTGAGATCGTCGCGGCCGACCTCGATCATGTCGATCCGGCGCTCACGGCTGAACCACTGACGGATCTTGTTGCGGGCCCGCTGCGACACCACGAAGCCGAGCCAGTCCTGGGACGGGCCGGCGGTCTCGTCCTTGGAGGTGAAGATCTCGCAGGTGTCGCCACTGTGGAGCTGGTGGTCGAGCGAGACGAGCCGACCGTTGATCTTGGCCCCGATGCAGGCGTGGCCGACCTCGGTGTGCACGGCGTAGGCGAAGTCGACGGTGGTCGACCCGACCGGCAGGGTGATGACCCGGCCCTTGGGGGTGAACACGAAGACCTCGTCCTGCTCGAGGTCGGTCTTCAGGCTCTCCATGAACTGGGCGGGGTCGCTGACCTCGGCCTGCCAGTCGATGATCCGGTTGAGCCAGTCGATCTCGGAGCTCGGTGAGTCGTCCTTGTACGCCCAGTGCGCGGCGACGCCCCACTCGGCGCGCTGGTGCATCTCGCGGGTCCGGATCTGCACCTCGACGAGCTTGCCGTTCGGGCCCACGACGGTGGTGTGCAGGCTCTGGTACAGGTTGAACTTGGGCATCGCGATGTAGTCCTTGAACCGACCCACCACCGGGCGCCAGCGCCCGTGGATCGATCCGAGGGCCGCATAGCAGTCCTTCACCGAGTCGACGATGACGCGAACGGCGACGAGGTCGAAGATGTCGTCGAACTCGCGCCCCTTGAGGACCATCTTCTCGTAGATGCTCCACAGGTGCTTCCCGCGCCCGGTGACCTCGCCCTCGATCCCCAGCTCCGCCAGTCGAGCACGCACCTCGCCGACGGCTTGGGCGAGGTACAGGTCGCGCTCGGGCGAGCGGGTCGCCACCAGGTGCTCGAGCTCGGCGAACCGCTTGGGGTGCAGCGACGCGAACGAGAGGTCCTCGAGCTGCTGCTTGATCTCCTGCATGCCGAGGCGATGGGCCAGCGGGGCGTAGATGTCGAGCGTCTCCTGGGCGATGCGTCGCTGCTTCTCGGCGGGCATCGCGGCGATGGTGCGCATGTTGTGCAGCCGATCGGCCAGCTTGATGACCAGGACCCGCAGGTCGCGGGCCATCGCCACGAGCATCTTGCGCATCGTGGCGGCCTGCTGTGCCTCGCGGCTGTCGAACTGGATCCGCTCGAGCTTGGTGACGCCGTCGACGATGGTCGCGACCTCGGGACCGAAGTCGTGCTCGACGTCGGCGAGGGTGATCTCGGTGTCCTCGACGGCGTCGTGGAGCAGGGCTGCGGCGACGGAGATCTCGTCGAGCCCGATGTCGGCGACGATGCGGGCGACGGCGAGTGGATGATTGATGTAGCTCTCGCCGCTCGAGCGCGTCTGCGAGCGATGGGCCTCGGCGGCCATCTGGTACGCCCGGTTGATGGTCGCGACGGGCGCCTTGGGGTGGCGCCGCCGGTAGCTCGCGAGCAGCGGGGCCAGCTCGCTGACGGCGGCGGTCTCGTGGTGGCGACGCCACGGCAGCACTCGGTCGACGGTGGCCATGTCAGTACCGGATGAGGCTCTCCACGCGCCGCTCGCCGAGTCGGGCCCGACCTCCCAGGTCGGCGAGCTCGATCATCACGCCGATCCCCACGACCACCCCGCCGAGCGTCTCGACGAGCCGGCTGGTCGCGGCGGCCGTGCCACCGGTGGCGAGCACGTCGTCGACGATCAGGATGCGCTCACCGGGGTGGATCGCATCGCGATGGATCTCGAGCTTGTCGGTGCCGTACTCGAGCGCGTACTCCTCGCGGGCGACGGCCCACGGCAGCTTGCCGGCCTTGCGCACCGGGACGAAGCCGGCGCGCAGCCGGTAGGCCACCGGCGCCGCGACGATGAACCCACGCGACTCGATGCCCACCACCCGGTCGACCGCGACGTCGTGGAACCGGGTCACCAGATCGTCGACGGCTCGGCCGAACGAGGCCGCGTCGCCCAGGAGCGGGGTGATGTCGCGGAACACGACACCGGGCTGCGGGTAGTCGGCGATGTCGCGGACGTGGTCGCGGACCCAGAGCTCGTCGCCTGCCATGGCCCGAGGCTACCGCCCGGTCAGCGACGCTTCTTCTTGCGCGGCCGTGGGGTGTGCGACAGCAGCGCCGTCGCGTCGCCGGGGGCCGAGGCGGCACGCTCCGGGGCCGCAGAGCCACTGGCGGGGGTGGTGCTGCGCGAGCGACCGTCCTCGGCGGTCCGAGTCCGTCGCCCGACCGGGAGCCCGCCCATGACGAGCCGGCGCAGATCGTCACCGGTGGCGGTCACCCCGGCGCCCGCCTCGTCCGACCGGCGCAACCAGGCCAGCATCGGCGAGGCGACGAAGATCGACGAGTAGGCGCCGGTGACCATGCCGACGAGCAGTGCCACGGCGAACTCGCTGAGCGTGGTCGCCCCGAGGATCCCCGAGCCGACGACCAGCAGGGAGATCACCGGGATCATCGAGGTCAGGCTGGTCGTGAGGGTCCGCATCAGGACCTGGTTCATCGAGACGTTCACCACGTCGCCGTAGGGCAGCTTGTGCGCTGCGAACCGGGCCTGGTTCTCCTTGATCCGGTCGAAGACGACGATCGTGTCGTAGAGCGAGTACCCGAGGATCGTGAGGAACGCGATGACCGTCGCGGGGGTGACGATGAAGCCGAAGATCGAATAGATGCCGACGCTGATGATCACGTCGTGCGCGGTCGCCACGATCGCGGCCAGCGCCATCCGCCACTCGAAGCGGATCGAGATGAAGATGCTGACCGCGATCAGGAACACGATCAGTGCCCGGACCGCCTGCGCAGTGATGTCGCTGCCCCAGGACGAGCTCACCGAGTTGGCCGAGACCTCGTCGAGGGGGACCCCGGCGGCCTCGGCGAACGCGCGCTGCAGGATCTCTCGGGTCTCGGTGGGCTGATCGCCGACCTGGACCTTGACGACCTGGCCACTGTCGGAGCTCCGCTCCTGGATACGGGCGTCCGCGGCGTCGAGACCGTTGGCCTCGAGGATGCCGGCGGCATCGTCGAGCTCGAAGGTCTCGGTGACGGGGATGTCCCAGGCCACGCCGCCCTCGAAGTCGATGCCCAGCTCGAGGCCACGCGTGCCGAGTGACAGCAGCGTCGCCACCAGCAGCACGCCCGAGATGAGGAAGCCGATGCGTCGGCGGCCGATGAAGTCGACCGAGGTCTCGCCGGCCAGCACCCGACCGATCGGGGTCGGGGCGATGGGACGATCGGTGCCGTCGCCGCTGCCGTCGCGGAACGTGTCGTCGTCGAGTCGGGTGCTCATGACGTCGCTCCGGCGGTGGTCGCGGTGACGGGTCGGGGTGCTCCGCCCTCGAACCACCTGGTGCCCACCAGCAGGAGGACGGCGGGCCGGGTGAAGAAGTAGCACACGAGCAGGTCGCAGATGGCGGTGAGTCCGAGGTAGAGGGCGAAGCCCTTCACCGATCCGACGCTCAACCAGAACAGGATCGCGGCGGCGAGGATCGAGACGAGGTCGGCGGCGACGATCGTGCGCCAGGTCTGGCGGAAGCTGCGCGGCGCTGCGCTGCGGAGCCGGCGGCCGGCTCGACGCTCGTCCTTGAGCCGTTCGAAGAAGACCACGTAGCTGTCGACCGTGACGCCGACGGCCACGATGATGCCGGTGGCGCCGGCCAGGCTGAGCGCGTAGTTCGTCCACTGCGAGACCAGCGCGGCGGCACTGAACACGATCATCCCCCAGATCACGAGCCCGACGATCACGACGATGGAGAGCTTGCGGTAGAGCACCACCATCAGCACCAGCACGAGGGCCACGCCGAGGAGACCGGCGATGACGGCCGCCCGCAGCGAGTCGTTGCCGAGGGTCGGCGACACGGTCTGGACCGTCTGCGCCTCGACGTTCACCGGGAACGCACCGCGGTTCAGCACCCGGGCGAGATCGCGGGCCTCGGCCTCGGTGAAGTCGCCGCTGATGGTGACGCCGCCGCTGAAGGAGGGCGCGTTGACCACCGGCGCGGACTGGATGATGTCGTCGAGGACGATCGCCAGCTGTCCCGAGGGGCAGGTGGCCGCCCTGGCGAAGCACTGCGCGGCCAGCGCGTTCCAGGTCGCCTCGCCGTCACCGCGCAGGTCGACGGTGGTGATCCACTGACCGAACTCGTCGAGGTCGACCCCGGCGCTGCCGCGAGCGAACACCTCGCCGGTGCCGCCCGAGGGTCCGACCAGACAGGCCTCCTCGGTGTCGCGGACCGGCAGGACCTCCTGGTCGAAGGCGGGCGCGGTGGGGACGATGGCCTGCGACGGGTCGAAGGGGGCGGGGATCGGCACGGTCTCGCCGGTCACCGGGTCGACGGGCACGGTCGGTGCCGTGGCCTCGTCCTGCGCACCGGCCGGACGGCGGAAGCCGGCGGGCTCGCTGCTCTCGGGCCCGGTGGTGGCCGGCTCGGTGGTGGCCGGCTCGGTGGTGGCGGGTTCGGTGGTAGCGGGTTCGGTGGTGGCCGGCTCGGTCGTGGTGGGCTCGGTCGTCGCGGTGCCGGGATCGCCGGCGGCCGTGCTGAGCCCGCACTGGACCACGGGACGCAGGTTGACGATGCCGGCGACGTCGACCGCGTCGAGTGCGTCCTCCTGGTCGCGCACGCCCGGCAGGTCGACCACGATGTTGGCGCCCTCGACGCGCACGTCGGGCTCGGCGATGCCACGCAGCTCGAGCTCGTCGCGGATGAGGTCGCGGATCACCAGCAGGTCGTCCTCGGTCGCGTCGGAGGTCGGCGCGAGGATCACCGAGACCCCGCCCCGCAGGTCGAGGCCGAGGACGGGGGTGTTGCCGAAGCCGAGGTTGATCGCGAGCAGGCCGACCGCCACGGCGATCGTGCCGAGCATCGAGGCCCACAGGGCCGAGCGGTTCACGAGGCGTCGGTGGTGGCGTCGTCGTCGTCGGTCGCCGGCTCGGCGGTGGTGCTCGACGTGTCGACCTTGGTCTGGACCGCGGCGCGTGCGATGCGGATCTGCACGTCGTCGTCGATCTCGAGCCAGAAGCGGTCGCCGTCCTCACCGGTGATGAAGCCGTAGATGCCCGAGGTGGTGACCACCTCGTCACCCACGTGGAGCGAGCGCTGCATCGACTGCTGCTCGCGCATCCGGCGGCGCTGCGGCCGGATCATGAGGAAGTACATCGCGAGCGGGATCAGCAGCAGGATCCCGAGCTGGATGACGGCGGCGGCGCCCCCTGAGGATTCGGCCGAGGCGAGGATCGTGGCGAGTTCCATGACGGCGAGGGATCCTACCGGGCGCTAGCCCCAGACCGAGAGCACCTCGGCCCGCAGCGCGTCGAAGGTGCCTGCGGCGATGGCGAGTCGCATGCGGTCCATCAGGTGCAGGGTCCACGCCACGTTGTGGATCGTGACCAGGCGCGCGGCGGTCGGCTCGGACACCTTGACGAGGTGGCGCAGGTAGCCCCGCGAGTGTCGGGCGCACACCTCGCACGGGCACGTCGGATCCATCGGCCCGTCCTCCTCCGCGTGGACGAGGCCCTTGACCTGGTAGCGGCCCTGGCTCGTGAGGGCGACACCGTGGCGGCCGAGCCGGGTCTGCATCACGCAGTCGAACTGGTCGACGCCGAGTGCCACGGCTTCGACGAGCGACGCCGGGTCACCGACGCCCATCAGGTAGCGGGGACGATCGGTCGGGAGGTGTTCGAGAGCCGCT
>CAYRXQ010000130.1:0-243 GCA_964428115.1 uncultured Ilumatobacteraceae bacterium | reverse complement strand
TGGCCGCCGCGAGGGCCGGCAGCATCTCGGCGCGCGTCTCGCCCACCGAGAGCCCCCCGATGCCGTAGCCGTCGAAGTCGAGCGAGGCGGTGAACCGGGCGCTCGCGGCACGCAGCTCGCCATCCAGCCCACCCTGGACGATGCCGAACAGTGCCTGGTCGTCGCGGCGGTGCGCGGCGCGGGCGCGCTCGGCCCATGCGCTGGTGCGATCGAACGCGACGCGGACCACCTCGGGTGAGCTCG
>CAYRXQ010000129.1:5157-8701 GCA_964428115.1 uncultured Ilumatobacteraceae bacterium | reverse complement strand
CGCCGGCGTGGTGCTCTCGTGTGCCGTCGCCCTCGGCGTGTCGATCGTCCGCCGTCGTGCGGGGGTCAGCGGCCAACAGGAGGAGCACGATCGCCGCAGTGCGCGCGTCGCCGCGATGACCGGGATCGAGCGCGGTCCGTCGCCGGAACCGACCGCCGACGCCGGCCTGCCGGATCGGGCCGGTCGTGCCCGGCCGTCGAACGAGTTCCCGCCGATCCTCGACCTGGTCCCCGTGATGATCGGGGCGGTCGGGTTGGTCGCGGCAGCGATCGACGCCGGTGGCAACACGGCAGTGTCGCTGCTGCGGACCTTCGCCGGGGCGGCCTTCCTGGGCGCCGTCACCGACGCCATGCTGCTCGGCCACTGGTACCTGGTGCAGCCGGGGCTGCCGCGACGACACCTCAACGAGCTCGTCACCTGGTTGGGTCGCATCTGGCCGTTCGAGGTGATCGCGATGCTGTTGCCGATCGGGATGATCAGCGTGTTCACCGGCTCGGTCGACGACGGCTGGGGTGGCATGCTCGGCTGGTTCTGGGCGGCCAGCGCGGTCACGACGATCGTGCTCGTCGCGGTCACGCGGGCGGCGCTCAAGGAGCGGCAGTACTCCGCGGTGATGGCGGCGACCGGGCTGTTGTACCTGGCGATCCTCACCGCGTTCGGCACCGACCTGGTGGCCCGCGCCGTGCTCGCCGCCTGAGTCCGCGTGGGTGACGTGCCGCGCGGACGGCCCGGCGTCATCATGGAGAGCGTGACGTCCCGCCCCGCTCGACCCCTGCGCCACGGCGCGGCGCGTCGGGCGTGGCCGCTGCTCGGTCTCGCGGTGCTGGTCGCCTGCGGCCCGACCCAGGCCGCGGCGCCCCCCGAGGTCGACCTCGTCCGCCCGACCACGACGACGCTGGCGACGATTGCCACCACCCCTCCCAACCCGCCCACGTCGACCACCGACCCCGCGCCGTCCCCGACCTCGGTCCTTGCGACCGCGACGACCGAGACGACCACGACATCGTCCAGCACGTCCACGACCCCGTCCACCACCACGACCACCACCACGACCACGGCACCGCCGCCGCCACCGACCTTCGGCGAGTCGACCGACGGGTGGTCCACGGGCTGGGCCCTGTTCGACGAGCAGCTGCGCCGTGCCCTGATCGGTCCGGGCACGCACGCCGCCTCGGTAGCGGTCTCGATCGACGGCGAGCTCGTGCACCAGGCCGCGTTCGGTGAGCGGATGCCGGGCAGCGGCGATCCCACCGAACCGCAGGACCGCTTCCGGATCGCGAGCATCTCCAAGGTCGTCACCACGATCGTCGTCCACCGGCTCGCCGCGGATGGTCGACTCGATCTCGACGCCCCGGTCGGTCGGCGGCTCGCCGACGCCATCGGGGTCGGCGTGGTCGATCGATCGATCGAGGCGCTCACCGCGCGCCAGCTCCTCGGCCACGTCTCGGGCTTCCCCGTCGACCGGACGATCTGGTTCGGCAACGGCGCCAGCGACTGCGCCGACGCCGCTCGTCGGATCCTGCCGCGCGGGCCCGTGACCCCCGGCGGGTTCCAGTACAGCAACACCAACTACTGCCTGCTCGGCCTGCTGATCGCCGAGGTGACCGGCCAGAGCTACGAGGACACCACCTACCAGCTCCTGCTCGGCCCCCTCGGCATCACCGGCATGCGCCTGGCCGGCACCTACGACGTCGGACCCGACGAGGTGCTCCACGTCTCGGCCCCGGGTCGCAACTACATGGAGGTCCTCGGCGCTGCGGGCTCGTGGATCGCGTCCGCGTCCGACGTGGTCCGGATCCTCGACACCCTGCGGTTCATCCCGGCCGCGACCGGCCCGGACCTCGCCGACGGATCGAGCGGCGCGTACCGGCCGCTCGACGACGGCGCGCTGTTCACGATGCGCCTGCCGTCCTCGCCGGGCGGGTGGTACGGATCGGGCCTGATGCTCTTCGAGGACGGATCGGTCGGCCACACCGGGACGGTGGAGGAGACGCACACGATGGCCGTGACCCGGCCCGACGGGGTCACCTGGGCCGTGCTGGTGAGCGGGTCGGCGCCCGGGCAGTCGTCGCGGCTCGCCGCGATCGTCGACGCCGCGGTCGCCGCGGCGTTCCCCGCTGGCTGACCCCGCCGGCAGCGCTTGCGGGCCCCGAGCGGGTCGCCCATGATGACCCGATGCAGCTGGGGGAACAGGGCCGATCCGTCGACGAGGTCATCGGGGACCTGACCGCCAAGCGGGCCAACGACGTTCACTGGTGGGAGGGCCGCGCCTTCGGCATGGTCTACGACGGCGGGCCCTCGGTCCACGAGGTGGCCGAGCAGGCCGCGCGCCTGTACCTGCACGAGAACGCGCTCAACACGGCGGCCTTCCCGTCCCTCGGCCAGATCCAGGCCGAGGTCGTGGGCTGGACGGCCGGACTGCTCCACGGGCCCGAGACCACGGCGGGGTTCCTGACCAGCGGCGGCACCGAGTCGATCCTGTGTGCGGTCCTGGCGGCCCGCGAGCGCGCCCAGGCCGAACGCGGCATCACCGAACCCGAGATCGTGCTGGCCGAGAGCGCCCACGCGGCCTTCCACAAGGGTGCCCACATGTTCGGCCTGCAGGTCCGCAAGGTGCCGGTGCTCGCCGACTGGACCGCAGACGTCGACGCCATGCGCGCCGTGGTCGGGCCGAACACCGTCCTGGTCGTCGGAAGCGCGCCACAGTACCCGCAGGGGGTGGTCGACCCGATCCCCGAGATCGCCGCGCTCGCCGCGTCGATCGGGGCGAACTGCCACGTGGACGCCTGCATGGGCGGCTTCGTGCTGCCGTTCGTCGAGATGCTCGGACGCGAGGTGCCACCGTGGGACTTCCGGGTCGACGGGGTCACCTCGATCTCGGCCGACGTCCACAAGCTGGGCTATGCGCCCAAGGGGGTGTCGGTGATCCTGCACCGCACCAAGGAGCTGCGTCGCTACCAGACCTGGGTGTTCGACGGTTGGCTCGGCGGCTTCTACGCGTCGCCCAACCTGCAGGGGACCCGATCGGGTCTGCCGATGGCCGCGGCCTGGGCCGTGATGCAGCACCTCGGCGTGGAGGGCTACCGACGGCTGACCGCCCAGACGCTCGAGAACGCCGACCGGATGCGCGCCGGGATCGCGGCGATCGACGGCATCCGGGTGCTCGGCGACGGGCAGTACCACCTGATCGCGATGGCGTCGGATCCCGAGGCCGAACGCCCGGTCGACGTCTTCGCCGTGGGCGACGCGCTGCGCAGCCGGGGCTGGTTCCACGACCGCCAGGGACCGCCCGACTCGCTGCACTCGACGGTGAGCAACTCGAACACCGGCGTCATCGCCGACTACCTCACCGACCTCGCGGCCAGCGTCGCCGAGGTCGCCGGCACCACCGCCGCAGACCGATCGACCAACTACGCCACCCTCGAATGACCGGTGTCAGACACGCTGCAGCTGGTCGCGCTGCAGCTCAGTTGACCTGACGGTCGCGGCCCTCCCAGAAGGGGGCGCGGAGCTTGAACTTCTGCAGCTTGCCCGTGGCGGTGCG
>CAYRXQ010000129.1:0-5147 GCA_964428115.1 uncultured Ilumatobacteraceae bacterium | reverse complement strand
TGAACGGAACTCGACCCGCTTCGGGCACTTGTAGCCGGCGAGCTTGGTGCGGCACCACGCGATCACGTCGGCCTCGGTGAGCGAGCTCCCGGGTGTGGTCACCACGAGCGCCGTCACGAGCTCGCCCCACTTCTCATCGGGGATCCCGATGACCGCCACCTCGGTCACCTCGGGATGCTGGAAGATGGCGTCCTCGACCTCGATCGACGACACGTTCTCGCCACCCGAGATGATCACGTCCTTCTTGCGGTCGGAGATCGTGACGTAGGCATCGTCGTCGATCGTGCCGCCGTCACCGGTGTGGAACCAGCCGTCGACGATCGCAGCGGCCGTTGCCTCTGGCTGGTCCCAGTAGCCGTCCATCACCATGTTGCCGCGGGCGAGGAGCTCGCCGGTGTGGTCGACGGCCATCGTGCACCCGACCACCGGGCCACCCGCCCGGTTGAGCTGGAGCGCGCGCTCGGCCGGCGAGAGCTCGTCCCACTCGGCGCGGGTGCGGTTGAGGGTGAGCACCGGCGTGGTCTCGGTGAGGCCGTAGATCTGGACGAACTCCCAGCCGAGCTCGGTCTCGCAGCGCTCGATGGTGCGGGTCGGCGGCGCCGCGCCGGCCACCACGATGCGGACCCGGCCACTCCCGGGGATCGGGCCGTCCCAGGTGGCGGCCGCGTCGAGGATCATGTTGAGCACCGTCGGCGCGCCGCACATCAGGGTGACCCCGTGCTCCTCGACGCGTCGCAGGATCTCGGCGCCGTCGATCTTGCGGATGATCACGTGTCGGGCGCCCATCCCGGTGACGGCGTAGAGCATCCCCCACCCGTTGCAGTGGAACTGGGGGAGGGTGTGCAGATAGACGTCACGGTCGCTGACGCCGAGGTGCCAGCCGAAGACCGTGGCGTTCAGCCAGATGTTGCGATGGGTGAGCTGGACGCCCTTGGGCCGGGCCGTGGTGCCGGAGGTGTAGTTGATGGTCGCCGTTGCGTCTTCGTCGCGCTCCCATGGGGTCGGCTCGACGTCGAAGCGCATGAGCGCCGTGTCGGCCTCGGCGCCGATCACGAACCGGTGCTCGCAGGTGACGTCTGCGAGCGCCTCGTCGAGCTCGGGGTCGACCAGCAGCACCCGTGCCCCCGAGTGGGCCACGATGTAGCGAACCTCCTCGGCTGCCAGGCGGAAGTTGATCGGCACCAGGACGCGGCCGGCGCCCGAGACGCCGAACAGCGCGGTGAGCAGCCGCGCCGAGTTCTGCGAGACGATCGCGACCCGTTCGCCCTGGCCGATCCCGAGGGCGTCGAGCCCGGCGGCCATCGCACGGGCCCGCCGCGCCATCTCCCCATAGGTGATCGAACCCCAGGATTCGGCGGGCTGGTCGGGTTCGTCGACGATCGCCGTGCGGTCGGGGTACAGCAGCTCGGCCCGCTGGAGGAAGTCGTTGACGGTGAGCGCGACCTTCATGGCCGCACCCTATTGCACGCTCCGTGGTGACTCGGCGGTCGGTCGACCGTCGCGTTCGGCGGGCTCAGGCAGGGGCGCCGGGCGCCACGAGGGGCCACGGACGCGACCGCTCCATGGTCAGCGCGAGGTCGAGCAGGAGCTCCTCGCTGAAGTGCCGTCCGACCACCTGCAACCCGATCGGGAGCTCGTCGAGCGTGCCCGCGGGGATCGAGATCGCCGGGTTGCCGTGGAGGTTGGCCGGGAACGTGAGCAGGCCGTTGTTGCCGGCCCCCGCCTGCAGCCCGCCGAAGACCGAGGGGAGCGGCCCCTCGGCGTCGAAGGCCACGTCGGGGTTGCTGGCCGTCATGATCAGGTCGACCCCACCGCTGGCCGTGTCGAAGATGCGGGCCATCGCCTCGTTGAGCTCGGCCCGCCGCCGCTCGATGCGCGCCCGGGCCTCGGCCGAGTACAGGCCCTGGGTGTGTTGGAGCCCATGGCGCATCTCGGGGGTCAGGTCGTCCGCGCAGTCGGGCCAGCGGTCGCCGAGCTCGGCGGCGATCTCGAGCATCCCGCTGATCGACCACGCGCCGCCCATGCGCGGCAGGGTGACGTCGACGCCGTCGACTCGGACCAGGCCGTGCGCGTCGATGAGCGCCTGAGCGGCCTCCTCGAGCAGCTCCCACATCACCGGCGACACCGTGGCTCCGCCCCAGTTCGGGACCACCGCCACCCGCAGGCCGCGCAGCGCCGCCCCGTGGGACCCGAGCCCGGCCTCCCAGCCCTCGACGCGCGGCAGGCTCAGCGGGTCGCGGGCGTCGTGACCGTTGCAGACGTCGAACCAGCGGGCGGTGTCGCGCACCGACCGCGACAGGCAGCCGATCGAGACGGTCAGGTTGCCGTACTTGGCGCCCGGGCCACGTGGGATCCGCCCGTAGGTGCCCTTCAGGCCGACGAGGCCCGTGAACCCGGCGGGAATCCGGATCGACCCGCCGCCGTCCCCGGCGGTGCCGAGGGTCAGCAGGCCACCGGCCACGGCCGACGCGGTGCCACCCGAGGAGCCGCCCGGGGTGCGTCCGTGCTGCCAGGGGTTGTGGGTCGCGCCGTGGAGCACGGTGCGGGTGAGGTTGACCCCGCCGAACTCCGAGGCGGTGGTCTGGCAGGCGAGCACGGCGCCGCCGCGGTCGCGCAGGCGCTCGACCATCGGACTGGTGCGGGTGGCAACCCGGTCGCGCAGTGGGACCGAGGCCTCGGTGTCGGGCCAGCCGGCCACCTGGTCGAGCTCCTTGACCCCGATCGGCACCCCGCCGAAGGGCAGGGACACGTCGGCCTGGCCCGCCGCCTCGAGGGCCGGCTCGCGGTCGAGGTGGCAGCAGGCGTTCAGCCGACTCGCCTCGATCGCGGCGTAGCTCGCCTCGAGCTCCTCGCGCGGTGATCGCTCACCTCGCCGGAACGCCTCCACCAGTGAACACGCGTCGCCCTGCCACGGCTGATCCCCCATGGGTCGCACGGTAGTCGGGCGGGCGGGGTGCCGGAGCTCCCGGGTCCGTAGCATCTCCGACCCATGGACTCCCGGACCTTCCTCGGCCTCGAGCAGAGCCACAACCCGTTCCGTTGGTGGCTCGAGGTGCGTCGCGACCTGTGCACGCCCGGTGACTTCCTGTTCGGCGGCGCCGGGCTGGGCGCGGCGATCAGCGCGCTCGAGGGCACCAGCGGTCGGTCGTGCGTGTGGGCCACCGGTCAGTACCTGTCGTACGCGAAGTCCGGTGAGGTGATGGACATCGACATCACCCTGGCCGTGGAGGGCAACCAGATCACCCAGGCCCGCGCCGTCGGACACGTCGGGAGTCGCGAGATCCTCACGGTCAACGCGGCGCTCGGCGACCGACCGGGCATGCCGAACGGTCAGTGGGAGGCGATGCCCGATCTGCCGGCGCCGCTCGACTGCCCGGTCCGCCCGCACCGGATGCAGATCGAGGGCACGATCAACGAACGGCTCGAGCAGCGCTTCGTGAAGGGGCGCGACTTCGACGACCTCGACGGCACCCCGGGCGACGGCCAGACGCTGGTGTGGGCACGGATCCCCGACGTGATCGAGGGGGTCGACGCCGCGACCCTCGCCGTGCTCGGCGACTTCGTGCCGATGGGCGTCGGGCAGTCGCTCGGGGTCCGGGGCGGGGGCAACAGCCTCGACAACACCCTGCGCGTCGTGCACCTGGTCCCCACCGAGTGGGTGCTGCTCGACATCCGGGTCCACGCCGTGGAGCGGGGCTTCGGTCATGGGCTGGTCCACATGTTCGCCGAGGACGGCACGCTGCTGGCCACCGCCAGCCAGAGTTGCATCGTGAGGTTCTGGAAGGATCTGCCTCCCGCAACGTGACCGGTCGCGGCACCGGATCGTTGCGCTCGTGGCGGGCCGTCTACGGTCCGCAGGCATGACGCTGCCTCGCCGCCCCGGCATGACCGTTCCGCTCCCGGGTCATCTGCACACGCACCGCGACCGCCTGGTGGAGCTCGCCGACCTGGGGTACACCGACATCTGGTCGGCCGAGGCTGACGGTGCCGACGCGTTCACCCCGCTGGCGCTGGCGGCCGCTTGGGAGCCCCGGCTGCGCCTCGGGACGGCGATCGTCCCGGCCTACACGCGTGCACCGGCCTGCTTTGCGCAGAGTGTCGCGTCGCTGGCCGATGCGGCCCCGGGCCGGTTCGCGATCGGGATCGGTTCGTCGAGCAACGTGATCGTGGAGCGCTGGAACGGCGTTCCCTTCGAGGAGCCGTACCGCAAGGTCCGTGACATCGTCCGCTTCCTGCGCGACGCGCTCGGCGGCGAGAAGGTGACCAAGACCTACGACACCTTCGAGATCCAGGGCTTCAAGCTCGGCATCCGTCCGGAGCAGACCCCGCCGATCCTGGTGGCGGCCCTGCGCGAGGGGATGCTGCGCCTGGCCGGCCGCGAGGCCGACGGGGCGATCATCAACTGGCTCTCGGCCGAGGACGTGGCCAAGGTTGCCGGCGTCGTCAACGAGGCCGCCGGTGGCGAGGAGCGCGAGATCGTGGCCCGGATCTTCGTGTGCCCGAGCGAGAACGCCGACGTGGTGCGTGCCTCGGCCAAGTTCGCGATCGCTGCGTATCTGAACGTGCCGGTGTACGCCGCGTTCCACGAGTGGCTCGGCCGCGGCGAGCAGCTCACACCGATGTGGGAGGCGTGGAAGTCGGGCGATCGCAAGGCCGCCCTCGCGGCGATTCCCGACTCGGTGGTCGACGAACTCATCGTCCACGGGTCGGCCGAGCAGTGCCGCGCCCGGATCGACGAGTACTTCGCGAACGGCGTGACCACGAGCTCGCTCGCGATCATGCCGCTCGACCCCGAGCTCGACCACTGGGGCGCGGTGCGCGCCCTGGCCCCCTCCGCCGGCTGACGACCGAGCGGTCGGCGCGGGGGCCCGGCGCGGGGCAGTCCGTCGCAGGCAGCCCGGCGCGGTGCTGGCCGTCGGCCCAGTCGCGCAGGATCGGCGCGGTCGTCTGGCATGTGGCGCAACCGTTCCCGTCAGGGCGGTCGGCTGCGCGACCGTCGTCGGCGTGGCCGGTGGCCACCCATCCCCGTCTCCGCCGGTCATCCGTCAGCTTCGTCCCCGTCCCCGTCCCCGTCGCTGTCTGCGTCGTCGTTGTTGGGCCAGTGGGTGTGGTTGCGCCAGCGGATGAGGGTGCGGAGTTGGTCGAGG
>CAYRXQ010000128.1:0-8773 GCA_964428115.1 uncultured Ilumatobacteraceae bacterium | reverse complement strand
TGCGGTACTTGCCGAGGTACGTACCGTCGGCATCGATCCCCGCGGCGGTGTTGTAGTAGAGGCCGGCCTGCTCCACCTCGTACATCGGCAGCACCATGACCATCCCGAGCTCCTTGGCCACCGAGCAGAACCGTTGCGTGGTGGGCCCGTCGGGGATGTCCTCGGTGTAGCCGTAGTACTCGCTGTCCTGCACCTGGCAGAAGTACGGGCCGTAGAAGAGCTCCTGGAAGCACATCACCTGTGCGCCCTGGGCGGCGGCCCCGCGGGCCGCCTCCTCGTGCCGGTCGATCATCGATTCCTTGTCGCCGGTCCAGTCGGTCTGCAACAAGGCGGCTCTGACGGTGGTCCCCATGGCCGCGGACTGTAACGACACAGGGTGGCGTGGACAATAGGCGCTTTGTGACCGTACATTCGTTCACATCGTGGCAACACAGACCTCCGCCCTTCCCCCAGCGGGCGCTCCGTCACGGCTCGTCTCGATCGCCGAGGCCGTCACCGCTGCCGGCGACGACCGCAGCGCACGGGGCATCGCCGGGGTGATCGGACGGATGATCTCGGCCGAGGAGCTGCCCGACGGGATCCGCCTGCCGACGGTGCGCGAGCTCGCCCGCCGGCTCGGGGTCTCCCCCACCACGGTCAGCGAGGCCTGGCGGAGCCTGGCCGACGTCGGAGCGATCGAGGCGCGAGGCCGCAACGGCACCTACGTGCGGCGACCGACCGGACCCGGCCGCCCGCAGCGCTACCGCCGCATCACCGAGGGCCCCGGGCACTTCGAGCTCGACCTCTCCACCGGCACCCCCGATCCCGAGCTGCTGCCCGACCTCGGGCCGATCGTCGCTGCGGTGAGTCAGCAGTCGCTCACCTCGAGCTACCTCGATCACCCCGTCCTGCCCGAGCTCCACGAGGTGCTCGTCGACTCGTGGCCGTTCGTCCCCGAGGCGCTCACCGTGGTCGACGGCGCGATGGACGCCCTCGACCGGGTCGCCCAGGTGTCGCTCCGGCTCGGCGACCGGGTCGTGGTGGAGCACCCCGCGTTCCCACCCGTCCTCGACCTGCTCGAGCAGATGGGGTGCGAGGTGGTGCCCGTCGACGTCGATGCGCACGGGATGCGCGCCGACGGCCTGCGCGACGCGCTCATGAGCGAGCCCCGCGCCGTGTTCCTCCAGCCGCGTGCCCACAACCCGACCGGGGTCGCCGTGTCGCGGCGGCGCGCCGCGGAGCTGGCCGACGTGCTCGCGGGCAGCTCGGCACTGGTGATCGAGGACGACCACGCCAACGAGATCGCCACGGCGCCACTCGTGAGCCTCGGCACCTGGCGGCCCGACCGGACGGTCCACATCCGGAGCTTCTCCAAGAGTCACGGCCCCGACCTGCGCCTCGCGGCGATCGGTGGCGCCGGCGACGTGGTGTCGGCGGTCAGCAACCGCCGCATGCTGGGGCCCGGGTGGAGCAGCCGGATCCTGCAGGCGGTGCTGCTCGAGCTCCTGCGCGACCACCAGGTCGGCGAGCAGCTCGCCGTGGCTCGCGAGCGCTACGCACGACGCCGAGCTGCGGTCTCCGCCGTGCTGACCGCGGCCGGGGTCCCCCACCCGGCCGGCGACGGCATCAACCTGTGGATGCAGGTCGACGACGAGCGCACCGCGCTGGTCCGTCTGGTCACCCAGGGCATCGGGGCCGCGCCGGGTGGGCCGTTCCTGGTGCGACCCGACCTCGACCACCTCCGGGTCACGGTGGGGCTGGTCCGCGAGGACGATGCCGAACGGGTGGGCGAGCTGCTCGCCGACGCCGCCGGGCATCCACCGTCGCTGGGTGCGGGTCGGTGACGTGATGGGCCTGATGTCGTGGCTGTTCGGGCCGAGCGAGCCCCGGGAGCCGGACCCCGACCGGTCGGCCGAGGCCGCGTGGCTCCCGTTGTGGCAGGCACAGCTCGTGCTGCACGAGCTGTGGGAGCGGGACATCCCGGCGGTGATGTCCGAGGACTTCACCTCGCACCTACGTGGCGCGGCTCTCGAACCGATGGCTCGGCTGTTCGTGATGGTGCCGCGACTGGCCGAGGCCGAAGCCGTGATCATCGAGATCCTCGGCCATCCCCCCGCCCACCACTCCCGCTGACCCGTACCGCCACCTCCCCCACTCCCACCCCCACCCCCACCCCCACCCCCACCTTTGGTCAGAGTGCTGCAGGGACGTGGGTGCACAACTCTGACCAAGGCAGGGCGAACCGTCAGCGCGAGGCTCGGAGCCGCTCGGAGACGGCGGCGATCACCTGGACCGGTCGCCTAGTGACGTCCTCCCAGGTGAACTCGTAGACGGTGCGCCCGAGTGCCTGGAGCTCGTTGCGGCGCTGAGCGTCCCGGGCCCGCTCGGCCGGTGAGCTGTGCCCCCGGCGCCCCGACACCTCGACCACCAGGTCTGCCTCGTCGAAGAGGAAGTCGACGCTGGCCACGTGCCGACCGTCGCGCCGGTGGACCACCTGCGTCCGTGGCCGAGGGAGGCCTGCCCGACGAACGATCCGGAGGAAGGCGCGTTCGAGTGCGGTGTGACCGCCAGCATCGAGCAGGAGGTGATCGAGACGCGGAGCTCCCCAGCGACCCGGGCCGCGCAGTGCTGTGAGCCGGGCAACGATCGCCGAGGGCGAGGACCGACCCGACCGCACCGCGGAGTCGATGGCCGCCTCGAGCACCGCGGTCGGCACCCGCAGCCGTGCGAGGTCGATCACGGTGCGCGTCGCCGAGGTCACCGGGAACCCGCCGATCTCGATCCGGTCGATCGGATCCAGGACACCGGTCGTGTGAACGACGAACGGGAGCTGACGGCCGCGCCCGGCCCGAGAGATCGTCAGCTCGACCGGCCCGGGTTGTGAGCGGTCGAACTCGAGCAAAGCCGCCGCAGCACGGTGGCTCACCACCGCCCCGTCCCCCACGCTCAGGAGGGCGGCGCGGAGGGCACGGCGCCAGGAGGTCGGTGCGCCGGCGACCGCAAGCACCCGCGGCACCTCGCGGGTCAGGATCCCCTGCGCCACGAGCCGCTCCCGGATGGATCTGGTCACGCCGAGCGACTCGAGCAACCCGACCGAGACCACCCCCTCCTGGATCGCAGCGAGTCGTGCGATGTGTTCGAACGGCATGCCGCCATGGGCGCCGTGAACACCCTCGCCGGGTAATCCGGACCGATCGTCGCCCTTTCGTCAGACTCCTGCAGCAACGTCAGTGCAGAACTCTGACCAAAGCGGTGGGGGCGGGGCGATGGGGGCGGGGCGGGGTCAGATCGGGGAGATGCGGAGGAGCTCGGGGGCGAGGGGGCAGTCGACGCCGAGGCCTCGCTGTCCGGCGGGCGTTCCCATCGCGGACTCGCCGGCGAGCTCCGTCAGGCCGTCGCCGGACGCGACGTGGGTGACCAGCGCGGTGGCGAACACGTCGTGGTCGAGCTCCCACGGCTCGGACCCGGCCGACAGCCGATCGGCGATCGCCGAGACGTACGGATCGGGGAGCCGGCGACCGAGACCCGCGACCAGCCACACCGGCACGTCGAGCGACCAGGCAACCGCAGCAGCCGCCGCCGACCCGATCGGAGCGACCGTGCGCACGTCCGACACCGCGACCGCCTCGAGGAGCACGAGGTCGGCCGCCCCGACGGCACGGGCGAGGGCCTCGGGCTGCACCGGCTCGTAGGGGACGTCGGCCCGCTCGAGCCGCCGCACGAACGCCGAGGCCTCGTGCCGGGACTCCACCGCGAGCACCCGCACATCGCCACGTCGCACCAGACCCGCCGAGGCCGCGACCGGATCGCCGATGGTCACGATGACCGCATCGTCGGGCAGGACGTGCGCGAGCGCGGCAGGCGTCGGGTCGGCGTCGATGGCCTCGGCCAACCGCATCGCTTCCGCGTGCGGATCGGTGGAGGTGAGCAGGCTCGCGCACAACCACCACAGCGCAGCGCAGTCGGGATGTCGCTCGACGATGCGTCGACACGACACGACGAGCCCCGCCGGATCGAAGCGCATCGAGGTCAGCGCGTACGCCGTCTCGCGCACCAGGGCCGCCGGATCGGCACCGCGAGCCCGGGCCACGTACCGCAGGTGCTCGATGGGGTGCACCTCGCCGACGCTACAGCGGCCCGGTCGAGCTGTCGCTGCGCAGGACCCACGTGTTGGGGAGGGGCCGACGGGGGTCGCTACCATCCCTGGCCGTGGCAACGAACCCGCCGTCCGACCTCGTCCTCGCGCCCCTCGGCGCCGAGCCCCGCCCGCTCGAGGAGTGGCTGACGACGTTCCACCTGGCGACGGTCGTCCTCGACCCGTACACGAACGAGAGCAGCTGGGTCCTCAAGACGGCCACCCGCATCCTCGAGGCGTTCCGGGGCTCGGATGCACGGGTCAACCTCCTCGTCACCGCGGATGAGGCCGACACCAGGGCGTTCCTCGGCCCGCTCACCGAGCAGTTCCTGGTGTTCTGCGACCCCGATCGGGCCGCGGTGAAGGCCCTCGGGCTGCAGGAGCTCCCGGCGTTCGTGTTCATCCAGGTCGACCGCACCGTGCCGGCCGCCGCCGAGGGGTGGGATCCGGCCGCCTGGCGCGAGGTCGCGCATGCGATCGTCGCTGCCACGAGCTGGCGGGCGCCCACCATCCCGGTCGCGGGCGATCCGGGGCCGTTCCGCGGCGCGCCGGCGCTCGGCTGACCCGCCCCCGATCCGACGACGCGCGCGTGCCCATCCCGACAGGTGCCGGCGGCGCGACCGAACTGCCGGTGATCGAGGCGATCCCGGCGCTGCGCGACGCGCTGCGAACCAGCGGCGGGCGAGCCGTGCTCGTGGCGCCGCCCGGCGCCGGCAAGACCACCATCGTCCCGCTGGCGCTGCTCGACGAGCCCTGGGCGAGCGCCGGTTCGATCCTCGTGCTGGAGCCTCGACGCCTGGCCACACGAGCGGCCGCACGACGCATGGCACACCTGCTCGGCGAGGAGGTGGGCGACACGGTCGGCTACCAGACCCGCGACGAGCGCCGGATCGGCCCGACGACCCGGGTGGAGGTGCTCACCGAGGGCGTCCTCACCCGGCGCCTGCAGAACGACCCCGAGCTGCCCGGTGTGGCCGCCGTGATCTTCGACGAGGTCCACGAGCGCAACCTGCCGACCGACATCGGCCTCGCCTTCGCGCTCGACGCCGCGGCGACCGTCCGCCCCGACCTGCGGTTGCTGGCGATGTCGGCCACCGCCGACACGGTCAGGCTGTCGGCCGCTCTCGGCGGGGCCGCGGTGATCTCGAGCGAGGGCCGGACCCATCCGGTGGAGCTCCGCTGGATGCCGCGCGCGCCACGGGACCGACTCGAACCAGCCGTGGTCGAGGCCGTACGTCGAGCGATCGCCGAGGAGACGGGGGACCTGCTGGTCTTCCTGCCCGGCATCGGTGAGATCACCCGCATCGGCAACCTGCTGCGCGACGTCGTGCCGCCGACGGTCGACATCCGTCCTCTCGCCGGTGCCCTGGGTCTCGCCGAGCAGGACGCCGCCCTCGCACCCTCCCCCGCCGGCCGGCGACGTGTCGTCCTGGCCACCGACATCGCCGAGACCTCGCTCACCGTCGAGGGCGTGCGGGTCGTGATCGACTCGGGCCTCGCCCGGGCGCCGCGGTTCGACGTCCGCACCGGGATGAGCCGGTTGACCACCATCACCACCTCGCGCTCCTCGGCCGAGCAGCGCGCCGGACGGGCCGGGCGCGTCGAGCCCGGCGTCTGCTACCGCCTGTGGAGCAAGGTCGAGCACGGCACGCGGCCCACCCACCCGGCCGCCGAGATCACCGAGGTCGACCTGGCCGGGTTCGCCCTCGAGATCGCCGCCTGGGGCACGCCGGTCGAGGAGCTGACCCTGCTCGATGCGCCACCGGCGCCGGCCCTGCGCGCCGCGCGAGCCCTGCTCGCCGACCTGGGCGCGCTCGACCCCGAGGGGCGGCTCACGACGATCGGGCGGTCGATGCTCGGCCTCCCGGTCCATCCGCGTTTGGCCAGGATGATCACGGCGCGGCCCGACACCCTGTCCTGCGTGGTCGCCGCGATCGTCGACGAGCGCGACGTGTTCCGAGGTCGCCCCGACGATCTCCCGGCAGATCTGGCGTTGCGGGTGCAGGTCGTGTGCGGGCACCTGCGCGACGACCGAGCCGATCGTCGAGCGGCGGACCGGTTGCGCGACCGCGCCGCCGACATCGCCCGACGCGCCCGCGTCCGGTTCGACCCGGCAACGGTCGATCCCGATCGCGCCGGGGCCGCCCTGCTGTTGGCCTTCCCGGATCGCCTCGCGGCACGCCGACGGCCCGGACAGTTCCAGCTCCGCACGGGTGCCGGGGCGTGGCTCCCGCCGACCGATCCCCTCGCCCACGAGCCCTTCCTGGTCGCCGCCGACCTCGACGGCAAGCGCGACCGGGCGCGGATCCGCCTGGCCGCGGCGATCGACCCCGAGGAGGTCGCCGCCCTCGCCGGTGACGAGGTGCAGACCTCGGAGCGCCTGCTGTGGGACACGGCCCGCGACGACCTCGTGGTCGAGGTCGACCGACGCCTCGGCTCCCTGCGCCTCGGGACCGTCGTACGTCGGCCGGCCCCGGGTGAGGCCACCACGACCGCGCTGCTGGCGCGGGTGGCGACCACACGCCTGGCCGTGCTCGGCTGGTCGGCCGCGTCGATCTCACTGCGCGAGCGCGTCGCGTTCCTGCACCGCCACGTCGGCGACCCGTGGCCCGACTGGTCGGCGGCGACGCTCCTGGCCACGCTCCCCGACTGGCTCGGGCCCTACCTCCCCGGCGCGACCGGCCGGGCCGACCTGGAGTCGGTCGACCTCACCGTGGTCCTGCGGTCGCAGCTCCCCTGGCCCGCCGGCGCCGAGCTCGACCGGCTCGCGCCCGAGCACCTCGACCTGCCGACGGGCCGCCGCGTCCGCATCGACTACGCCGATGACCGGCCCTCGGTCTCGGTCCGGGTCCAGGACCTGTTCGGGGTCACCGAGCACCCGACCGCCGGGGGTCTGCCCCTCACGATCTCGCTGCTGTCGCCCGCCGACCGACCGATCCAGATCACCGCCGATCTCCCCGGCTTCTGGGCCGGCTCGTGGAGCGAGGTCCGCAAGGAGATGGCCGGCCGCTACCCCAAGCACCACTGGCCGGCCGATCCGGCAGCCGCACCCCCGACCCGCAGGAAGGACCGCTGATGACCGCCGCGCTGTTCGGGATCACCTCGGTGTTCGGGCTGTCGGTCGGCGCGGCCGCCGCCAGCTTCGCCATCGTGTACCTGGGTGCGGTGGTGCAGAGCACCATCGGGATCGGACTGGGGCTGCTGGCCGCGCCGGTGCTGGCGATCGCAGACCGAGACTTCGTGCCGGCGGTGATCGTGATCATCGTGTTCCCACTGACGTTGATGGTGGTCGCACGCGAGCACCGGGCGGTCGACCGACGCGGGGTCGGGTTCGCCCTGATCGGTCGCGTGCCCGGTGTGGCCATCGGTGCGGCCGCGGTCACCGTCGCGGGGCCCAAGGCCCTGGCCCTGTTGGTCGGAGGCTCGGTGCTCCTGGCCGTGCTCACCTCGCTCACCAAGGTCCGGTTCCGGACCACGCCGCCCGCACTGGTGACCGCCGGGCTCGCATCGGGCTTCGCCGGGACGGCCACCGGGATCGGTGGACCACCGATGGCGCTGACCTACCAGCACCAGGATCCCGCAGTCATGCGATCGACGATCTCGGCGTTCTTCGCGGTCGGCACGCTGCTGTCGATCGGCGCGCTGATGATCTCCGGCGAGCTGGGGACACGGCAGTGGCAGCTCAGCCTGCTCGTGCTCCCCGCCGTCGGGCTCGGGTTCCTCACGTCGCAGGTCTTCGCACGACGGCTGCGCAGCGACCGGCTCCGCCCGATGATCCTGGTCCTGTGCACGGCCTCGGCGATCGCGCTCCTCGTCAAGGAGTTCGCGTGAGCGCGCCGAACGTTCGGGCGTCCTGACCGAATCACGCCGCGCCGCGGCGCGGTCGTAGGGTTTGGTCCATGGCCTCCAGCGCTGTCGGCTCCTACGACTTCCCGTTCACCCCTCTGCTCCCGCTGGGCGACGACCCCACGTCGTACCGGTTGGTCACGACCGAGGGCGTCTCGACCTTCGAGACGCCGCAGGGCACGTTCCTGCACGTCGCTCCCGAGGCGATCACGGCGCTCACGGCCGAGGCGATGCGCGAGATCGCACACTTCCTGCGACCGGGGCACCTGCAGCAGCTCCGCAACATCCTCGACGACCCCGAAGCGAGCGACAACGACCGGTTCGTCGCACTCGACCTGCTCAAGAACGCCGCGATCTCGGCCGGTGGCGTCCTGCCGATGTGCCAGGACACCGGCACGGCGATCGTCAAGGGCAAGAAGGGGCAGTTCGTGTTCACCGGCGGCGGCGACGAGGCTGCGATCGCCCGCGGCGTCCACGACACGTACCTCACGAGCAACCTTCGCTACAGCCAGCTCGCTCCCCTCACCACGTATGAGGAGAAGAACACGGGCACCAACCTGCCCGCCGAGATCAAGATCTCGGCCACCGACGGCGACGAGTTCCACTTCCTGTTCATGGCCAAGGGCGGCGGCAGCGCGAACAAGAGCTACCTCTACCAGGAGACCAAGGCGCTGCTCAATGAGGCGACGCTCCTGCCATGGATCTTCGACAAGCTGCAGTCGCTCGGCACCGCGGCCTGCCCGCCGTACCACCTGGCCGTGGTGATCGGCGGCACCTCGGCCGAGCTGGCGGTCGAGACGGCCAAGCTCGCCT
>CAYRXQ010000127.1:0-8797 GCA_964428115.1 uncultured Ilumatobacteraceae bacterium | reverse complement strand
CGGTCGAGCGCCGGGCCGAGCTGATCCGGGGCGGTGACCAGCTCGCCGCCGCCGCCGAGGGCGCGCACCACCTCGTCGTAGCGGCACCCCGGCTGCAGGTCGCAGGCCACGTCCCAGCCGTAGATCGCCTGCATCGGGTGCTTCTCGAGGCCCCACATGCCGTTGTTGCCGACCACCATGACGACCGGCAAGCCGTGGCGCACGAGCGAGTCGACGTCCATCAGCCCGAACCCGGCAGCGCCGTCGCCGAGCAGTACCACCACCTGGGCATCGGGACGGGCGACGCGCGCCGCGATCGCGTAGCCGAGGCCGTTGCCCAGGCAGCCGTACGGCCCGGTGTCGAGCCAGCACCCGGGTTCGTAGACCTCCACGAACTTGCCGGCGTACGAGGCGAAGTCGCCGCCGTCGCAGATCACCACGGCATCGCGCTCGAGCCGCCGACGCAGCTCGCCGTAGATCCGGCTCGGTCGGATCGGATCCGAGGGGTCGTCGAGCAGCACCGCGTCGCGGGCGGCGGCCACCGACTCGGCTTCGCGCAGCTCGGCGATCCAGCCGTCGTGCGTCGGGCCGGGTGACGGCGCATCGGCCAGGGCGGCGAGGATCAGCCGCTGGTCGCCGACGACGGTGTGGACGTCGACGTGGGCGGCGCGCTGTTCGGGCGAGTCGACCACGTGGACGACGGTGGCCGAGCCGAACGAGCCGAACCCGAGCCGGAAGTCGAGCGGCGTGCCGAAGACGACCACCAGGTCGGCCCGGGCCTTGAGCAGGCCACGGGTGCGCAGGAACGCCAGCTCGTGGTCGGCGGGCAGCAGGCCGCGACCCATGCCGTTGGAGAACACCGGGACGCGCAGGTGCTCGACCGCAGCGCGCAGCTCGGCCCACGCGCCGTCCCAGTACACGTCGGATCCGACGATGAAGGCCGGGCGCTCCGCCGCCGCGATCATCGAGGCCGCCCGGTCGACGGCCTCCGCGTCGGGCGCCGGTCCGAGCCCCTGGCACTCGTCGGGCTCCGGCACCTCACCCGACGACGGGCCGAAGACATCGAGGGGGAAGTCGAGGAACACCGGACCGCGGTGTGGGGTCATCGCCGTGCGCACCGCGCCGGCGACGTCGATCCCGGCCCGGGTCGGGTCGGTGACCGTCCCGGCCGACTTGGTGATCGAGGCGACGATCGGGACGTGGTCGAGCTCCTGCAGCGATCCGGCCCCCCAGCGCGCCGAGGGGGCCCGGCCGCCCAGCACGACCACCGGCGAGCCGTTGAAGTGCGCCGAGGTGATGGCCGAGACGCCGTTGGTGATGCCGGGGCCTGCGGTGAGGACCGCCAGGCCGGGTCGCCGGGTGAGCTTGGCGTAGGCCTCGGCCGCGAAGGTGGCCGCCTGCTCGTGGCGGGTGTCGACCACCCGCATGCCGCGATCTCGGGCCGCCTCGTAGAGCGGCCAGACGTGCCCGCCGTTGAGCGTGAACATCACGTCGGTGCCGACGGCCTGCAGTGCGGCCACGGCCTGCTGTCCGGCATGTCCTTCGATGAGCGCCATCGGCGAACGGTACCGCGGGTCGTAGTGTTGGCCGTCCATGGACGGGCAGGGGGTCGACGACAGCGCGCCGATGCGCCGCCACGAGCTCTACTGGTGGAAGGAGGCGTTCATCGTCCTCGTCTTCTACCTGGTGTACTCCTGGACCCGGAACCTGTTCGGGTCCAACCAGATCGCGGCCGACGGGGTGCCCGAGCAGGCCTTCCACAACGCCGAGCGCATCATCCGCTGGCAGAGCGCGGTCGGGATGTTCCACGAGCAGACCGTGCAGGCCTGGTTCCTCCCCTACCGCTGGTTCATCCAGTTCTGGAACACGTACTACGGCGTCGCCCACTTCGTGGTCACGCTCACGGTGTTCGCGGTGCTGTTCTGGCGACGGCCGGCGGTGTTCCCGCAGTGGCGCAACACGCTCGCCGCGATGACCGCGCTCGCGATCTTCGGGTTCGCGTTCTTCCCGCTCATGCCGCCCCGGTTGCTCGACAAGCCGTGCCCGGGCACCGCCGGTGAGGTCGTGGCGTTCGGCGGGGCCTGCATCGAGTCGGACCTGCGCCCCAGCAGCGGCACGTTCGGCTTCGTCGACACGCTCGCCGAGTTCGGCGGGCCGTGGAGCTTCGACTCCGAGGCGATGGCCTCGATCTCCAACCAGTACGCGGCGATGCCCAGCCTGCACATCGGGTGGTCGACGTGGTGTGCGATCGCGATGTGGCCGCTCCTGCGCACCCGGTGGGCCAAGGGGCTGTGGCTGCTCTACCCGATCGCGACCCTGTTCTGCATCGTGGTCACCGCCAACCACTTCTGGCTCGACGGCGCAGGGGGGCTGCTGGTGTTCGGGCTCGGGGCGCTGATCGGCTGGGGCATGCACCGGTGGAACCAGGACCGCCTCGACCGGGCGTTCCTCGCCTCGCTCGAGGCCGACGTCGAGCCGGCCGCGGCGGCACCTGCGGCGCCGGCCCAGGAGGCCACCGATCAGAACGAGTGGTAGCCGCCGTCGATCCGGATGATGTCGCCGGTGTGGTAGGCGCTGGCGCGACTCGCGAGGTACACCGCGATGCCACCGAAGTCGGCCTGATCGCCCCAGCGACGCACCGGCACCCGGGGCAGCACGTTGTCGACGAACTTCTGCCAGCCGAGCGCCCCGGCGGTCATGTCGCTCTCGATCCAGCCGGGCAGCACCGAGTTCGAGCGGATCCCGTGACGGGCGTGCTCGACGGCGATGGCCCGCATCATCGCGTTCAGCCCGGCCTTCGACGCCCCGTAGTGCTGGCCGCGCTGCTGGCCGAACTCGGCCGACCCCGAGGTGGTGAACACGAGGGAACCACCCGGGTCGCCGGCGGCGTGCCGCTGCACCATGTGGCGAACGGTGGCCTGCGCGGTGAAGAACGCTCCGTCGAGGTTCACCCGCATCACGCGACGCCACTCGTCGCGGGACATCTCGAGGAAGCTCGACGCCTGCCCGCCCACGCCGGCGTTGACGAAACAGGAGTCGATCCGCCCCAGCTCTCCCACCACCTCGGCGGTCGCGGCCTCGACGGCGTCGGGGTCGCCGACGTCGCAGACGATCGCGAGGACGTCGACGCCGTACTCGCCGAGCTGCTCCGCGGCCGCGTCGTTCTTGGCGGCATTGGTGCCCCAGATCGCGACAGCTGCACCATGGGCCGCGAGGGCACGGGCCATGCCCAGACCGATGCCGCTGTTGCCCCCGGTCACCAGCGCGACCTGGCCGGTCAGGTCGAACAGGGTCCGGTCGGTCGGCGGGACGGGCGTGGATCCGACGGGGCGATCAGTCATGGCGGCGACCTTAGGTGTCCACGCCATCGGGAATCCGGGCCGGGGCGACCGCCGCGCCGGCGCGGGTGACCCGGGGGCGTTCGACCGCCACGCTCACCACCAGCAACGCTCCCATCACCGCACCCGCGATGCCCCAGGCCGCTCCCGGCCCGAGCGCGGCGTACAGCGGAGCTGCGGTGAACGCACCGATCGCCGCGGCCGCCGAACCCGCCGCCTCGCCGAGACCCTGGGCCGCGGCCGAGTCGTCGGCCGGCGCGGCCTGGGCGACCGCGGCCTGCGTCCCGGGCGACTGGATCGCCTCGAGCAACCCGTGCGGGACGATCATCAGGAAGACCACCGGCAGCGAGGTCACGTACCCGTAGGCGACCATGATCGGGACCGTCGCAGCGGCGGACGCGAGGGACGCGATCCGTGCCCCGTACCGGTCGGACAGTCGACCGGCCCGACGGGCGACGAGCACCATCGGCAGCGCGAACATGGTGAGGGTCGAGGTGACGACCATCGTCGAGGCGCCCAGGCGGTCGAGGTGGGTGGCCCACAGCGGCTCGAACACCCCGATCGAGTACCGGAACGAGACGATCACGAGCAGCGCGGCGATCACCCCGCGGCGACGTAGCAGCCGCCGCAGGACGCGCTTGTCGAGCGGCGCGCTCCCGATCCCGTCGCCTCGCCTCGGCGCTTCGGGGATCCGGAGTGCGAATGCGGCGTACACGCCGACCGCCGCTGTCGCCAGGCCGAACACCAGGAACGGGAGCCGGACGTCGCCGATGGTGGCGAGCACCCCGGCGATCGGTGGCCCGGCGACGAAGCCGGCGAGGTACCACGCGTACAGCACGCCGAGCCGTTCGCCCGGATGTTCGAGGGCGGTCACGAGCACCGCCCGCCGGGCCGGCGGCAGGATCATCCCGACCGCGACACCGAGCAGGGTCCTGGCCGCCACGAACTCCCAGACCTGCGTCGCCGCTGCGAACCACAGCAGGCCCACGGCGCCCGACGCCAGGCCGACCCGGAGCAGCAGGGTGCCGTACCCGCGGTCGGCGTAGCGCGACAGCGTCAGCTGGGTGACCAACGCGGCCGCGAACGAGGCGCCGGCGATCCAGCCGAGCGTGGCCGTGGGCAGGCCGTAGCGCTGCTCGAGCTCGGCGAAGAGCGCGAAGACCGAGCCGACGCCGGCCATCGTGACGGCGACCGCGAGGTAGAGGGCGCGCATCGCTGCTCGTTCCCCGCCCGTCGCCGTCGCCGTCGCCGTCAGATCGTCATGCCGCCGTCGACGGTGACCGTCGAGCCGGTCACGAAGCCGCCGGCCGCGCTCGCCAGGAAGATCGCTGCGCCGGCGATCTCGGCGGGCTCGGCCATGCGCCCGAGCGGGGTGCGCTCGACCGCGGCGGCCTTGGCCTCGTCGGACATGTTGAGGACCATGTCGGTGGCGAACGGTCCGGGCGAGATCGCATTGACCCGGATGCCGTGGGGTGCCAGCTCGAGGGCCATCGTCCTGGTCACCATCTCGAGGCCGGCCTTCGCGGCCAGGTACACCGACAGACCACGCCCCGGCCGGACCAGCCCGGCGGTCGTGACGTTGATGATCGAGGCCGACGAGCTGGCCTGGAGCTCGGCGAGCGCGGCCTGCACCAGGAACAGGGGCCCGGCGAGGTTGACGTCGAGCGACTTCTGCAGACCGGCCGCGGTGATCTCGCCGACGGCCATCCCGAGCGAGTTGGCCGCGTTGTTCACGACGATGTCGACGCCACCGAAGGCCTCGACGGCCCGGGCCACGACCCGCTCGGCCGACTCCTCGTCGGCGGCGTGCGCCGCGACGCCGATCGCACCGTCACCGAGGCGCGCGGCGGCATCGTCGCAGGCCTCCTGACGACGGCCGGTCACGACCACCCTGGCGCCGACCGACAGGAAGCCGGCGGCGATCGCGTGGCCGAGGCCACGGGTCCCGCCGGTGACGATCGCGGTCCGGCCCTCGAGGCCGAACAGCTGCTGCGTGGTGCTGGCCGTCATCGACGACCTCGGGTTCGGTGCATGGGTGACTCCTCGGTGGGTCGGGATCTGCCTCGAGCGGACGTGGAGGCGAGGTGGCGTGCGGTCTCGTCCGAGACGGGAGCGAGCAACATGGCGGTGACGAGATCGACGAGCTGGCTCACGAACAGCGGATCCGACCGCCGACTGGTGGCACGGGCGCGCCGACCCAGCTCCTCGGACGTGAACCGGAGCACGGCGAACCGGCGGTGCAACCGGATCGCCTCGGGTGCGAGCAACGGCTCGAGCGCGTCCCGCCACCGGAACATGCTCGGCGTCTGCGACAGGTCGACCATCGGATCGGGTCCACCGAGCAGGTCGGCCAGGATCTGGAGGAACGCCGGCCCGCCACCGGGGCCGTGCAGCTCCGCGGCCAGCGGCCGCACCAGCGCGCCGGCCAGGGCCCGGACGTCGTCGTCACCGGCTACGTCGTACTGGTCGAGCAGTGCGTGGCGCCGTGCCTCGATGGCTGGCATGTGCCGGGCGACGATCGCGTCGACGACGCCGGCGCGATCGCCGAAGTGGTACTGGACCGCCCCCACGTTGCGCGCCCCGGCGTCGCGGTTGATCTCCCGCAGGCTCACGGCCGCGACGCCGCGGGCGGCGAACAGGGTCTCGGCCGCGTCGAGCAGGCGCTCCCGGGTCGCCGTGGTCATGCGAAGCGCTCCAGGACCTCGGCGTACTCGGCGTGCGCCGCGGCCTCGCGACGCACGAGGTGCCCCGACGGGAACGCGTCGGGGCTGGGCGCGACCCCGGCCAGCAGCTGGCGTGCCAGCACGGTCGTGTGGACCTCGGTCGGACCGTCGGCGAGCCCCATGTGGAACGACTCGGCGATCATCCACATGAAGGGCATCTCGGTGGAGAGGCCGAGCGAGCCGTGGACCTGCAGTGCCCGCGAGGCGACGTCGTGGAGCACCTTGGGCATGAGGGCCTTGACGGCGGAGATGTCGGCCCGCACACGTCGGTAGTCCTGGTACCGATCGATCCGCCAGGCAGTCCGCAGCACGAGGAGCCGGAACGACTCCATCTGCACCCACGAGTCGGCGATCATCTGCTGGACGAGCTGCTTGTCGGCGAGGCGCTCGCCCTGCGTCTGCCGGGACACGGCGCGCTCGACCATCATGTCGAAGGCCCGACGCACGTGCGCCAGCGACCGCATGCAGTGGTGGATGCGCCCGCCGCCGAGCCGGGTCTGGGCCACCACGAAGGCCTGACCGCGGTCGCCGAGGAGGTGATCGGCCGGGACGCGGACGCCCTCGTAGCTGATGTAGGCGTGGGTTCCCTCGCCGGTGTCCTGTCCGCCGAGGCCGACGTTGCGGATGATCCGGATCCCCGGGGTGTCGGCGGGCACCAGGAACATCGACTGCTGGTGATACGGCGCCGCGTCGGGGTCGGTGACCGCCATGACGATGAAGAAGGTGGCGAACCGGGCGTGGGAGGAGAACCACTTCTCGCCGTCGATGACCCAATCGTCGCCATCGAGCACGGCACGCGTGGTGAACACCTTCGGATCGGCCCCGCCCTGGGGCTCGGTCATCGAGAAGCAGGAGAAGATCTCGCCGTCGAGCAAGGGCTGCAGGAAGCGCTCCTGCTGCGCCGGGGTGCCGTAGGCCGCGAGGATCTCGCTGTTGCCCGAGTCGGGGGCCTGGCAGCCGAAGACCACCGGACCGCACCGGGCGCGCCCGATGATCTCGTTGAGGAGCGCGAGCTTGACCTGCCCGTAACCCTGGCCGCCCAGGTTCGGTCCGAGGTGGCAGGCCCACAGCCCGCGTTCGCGCACCACGGCCTGGAGGGGCGGGAGCAGCTCCTCCCGCACCGGATCGCTGCGGTCGAAGGGGTTGGCGACCACGAAGTCGAGCGGTTCGAGCCGTTCCCGGACGAACTCGTCGACCCAGTCGAGCTCGCGCTGGAACACCTCGTCGGTCTCGAAGTCCCACGCCATTCCGGCTCTCCCGTCGTCGTGCGCTGTGTGCGCTGTGTGCGCTGTGTCCGCTGTGTCCGCTGCGTCGTCCAGTCCGATGTCGACGACTGAACGATCGAATGATAGATCAATACGACTGCATCAACTCGGGTCGGGCCGATGACGACGGCGCACGCCGGAGCCGGGTGCACGACCGGGACGGAGCGACGATGGACGAGACCGAGCGCGGCACACGGAGCGACGAGGCGCGGCTGTTCACCTGGGTGCACGAGGTGACGAACGGGGCACCGGGCGACCCGGGCGCCTACCGCCTCGAGCGGCTCGACGGGGGCAACTCCAACGACACCGCACTCGCGACGGCCGGAGATCACCGCTGGGTGGTCCGTCGACCACCGGCGCAGTCGATCGCACCCGACGCCAACAACCTCGATCGCGAGCACCGGGTACTGACAGCGCTGGACGGTGCCGCGGTTCGGGTGCCGCGGGTGCTGGCGCCGATCCCCACGGGTCCGTGGCGCGAGGAGCTCGGGCCGGTGCTGCTCATGGAGTGGATCGACGGCGTCAGCATCACCGAGGAGCTCCCGGTCGGCCACGGGCACGGGGATCTGCGGGCGATCGGGCACGAGCTCGTCGACGCGATCGCCGAACTCCACGCGGTCGACTGGCGCCGGGCCGGGCTCGAGGGCTTCGGGCGCCCCGAGGGCTACCTCACCCGACAGGTCGGGCGGCTGCGCGACCGGTTCGATCGGCATCAGGTCCGCGAGCTCCCCTTGGCTCGTCACCTCGCCGAGCGGTTGGCGCGCACGCTGCCGCCCGAGCAGCCCGCGGCGCTGGTGCACGGCGACTACCACCTCGACAACACGCTCGTTCGGGCCGATCGACCCGAGCTGGCGGCGATCATCGACTTCGAGCTGTCGACCATCGGCGATCCGCTGGTCGACCTCGGCATGCTCCTGGCCTTCTGGGGCGACGATCGCCCGACCCCGCCGGCGATGCCGCGGATCCAGGGCGTCACCCGCACCAGGTCGGCGCCCGGGCGCACCGAGCTCGTCGACCGCTACGAGCGGCTCACCGGCCGAGCGGTCGACCGGATCGAGTGGTACGTCGCCTTCGCGCTGTGGCGGCTGGCCTCGATCGTCGAGGGCGCGTACGCACAGCACGTCCGCGGCGAGACCGACACCGAGTACGCCCGCGATCTGGAGCTCGACGTGCCCCGGCTCCTCGACGAGGCGGCCCTGGCCATCGACCGCGACGAGGCGACCTGAGCCACAGCCGCAGGAAGCTGGACGAGTGCGCAACCCCCTGGTGCCGGGGGATAGCGTCGAAGCACCATGTTCTTGGAGCGAATCGACCAGCCGGCCGATCTGCGCGACCTGTCCTTCGAGGAGCTGGCCACGCTGTCGGGAGAGATCCGCGACTTCATCGTCTCGGCCGTCTCGGAGACCGGTGGTCACCTCGGCTCCAACCTCGGCGCCGTCGAGCTCTCCCTCGCGCTCCACCGGGTCTTCGAGTCGCCCCACGACGCGATCCT
>CAYRXQ010000126.1:0-9106 GCA_964428115.1 uncultured Ilumatobacteraceae bacterium | reverse complement strand
GGCGCCGACCGAGGCGATCGTCATCGCGGCCCGCGTCGCGCCGGCGGCGTGGTTGACCGCCGAGGGGCCCGCCGGGCCGCCGCCGCAGGGCCGCACCCCGAGGTGGCCGGGGCCGTCGGGGGCGACGGCGGTGAGGTTGACGGCGACCGCCGTGGCCCCCGAAGGGATCGCGGCCGACAGGTCGACGGTGACGGTGGCACCTGCCGTGGGGCGAGCGGACCCCGACGAGCGCGTGTCGAGCACCCGGGTCGCGGGCAGCGCCACGTAGCGCGAGGGCGCCGCGGTCGTGGTCGGCAGCGCGACGTCGGGGCCGACCCTGGTGGCGACCTGGGTGGCGTCGACGGCGTCGCGGATCAGGCTCGAGTAGAGCGCCGCGCCCGTCGTGTTCAGGTGGATCGCGTCGTAGGTGATGCCCGGCCGATTGGCCGCGGCCGCCCAGTCGATGAGCGTCAGGTCGGGGTGCCGCTGCGCGGCGCGACGCAGGTGCTCGTTGACGGTGGGCAGGTAGAAGGAGAAGTAGAGCGCCTGGTTCCAGGCCGACTGCGTGACGTACTGGGGCTGGATCTCGCGGACCGTGACCCAGTAGATGTGCTCCACCCCCGCCGCGCGCAGCGTGGTCACCATCGAGTCGATCGAGCGGTCGAACCGGGCCGGATCCCAGTACGGGTAGTTGTAGCCACCGGCCACCACCACGTGATCGCCGAACCACCAGGGGTTCGTGGCCAGCCGTGCCCGCACGTACTGCTGCTCGAGCTGCTCGACGAACCGCGCCGGCTCCCCGTCGACGATCACCTGCCAGTCGGGCGGGAAGGCCGCCGGAAGCGCGGTACGTGCCCCGAGGCCCACCGAGTCGGCGACCATGTAGACGCGCTGGGACGGCGGTGGGATCCGCGGCCGCAACCGATCGACGGCGTCGGACCGGGCGGGATCGGGCGACGCGGCGAGCGCGGCAGCGAGCGCCGGGGTCGCGCCCGTTGGCTCGGCGCCGGCGCCGGCGCCGGCGGCGGGGGCCACCGACACGGCAGCGGTCACGCCGACGAGCAGGGTGGCCACGGCAACGACCAGCGAACGGCGCCGAGGGGACCGGGTCGTGCTCATGGGATCCACCATCCGGTGACGTCGAAGATCGAGTGGGTGCGACGAGGGGAGTGGATGCACAGGCGTCCGTCGTTGCCGATCCCGGTGGTCACGGTGTTCGCCAGCACCCCGCCCGCCGTGACGTTCACGTTCGAGGTCGGCGGTCGGGTCCCGCAGGCATGCGCCGTGAGGTGTGCCGCGGTGACCGGCGTGACGATGGTCAGCGTGCCGGTCACCGCACGCGCGGTCGTGGGTGCGACCCGGACGTCCAGGGTCTGGTCGGTGCCGTGGATCGGCCCCCAGCCGCCCGCAGCGGTGCGGGTGTCGTGCATGCGGGTCGGGACCGCGGGCACGAACCGCAGCCCCTCGCCCGGACCGAAAGTGCCGGTGAGGTCGACGATCACGTCGACCTCGGCGGTGCTCGCCGCCACGCAGATCTCGCCCTCGGGGCCGACGGGTACGAACGCCGCGCCGGCCACCGGCTCGCTCGGGCCGAAGTTCACGTTGGACACCCGTGGCGCCGTGCCCTCGCACGACCAGGCCGTGAGGTGGCCGGCCCGGGCGGCACCGACCGCCGTCAGGTTGACCGCGACGGCCGTGGCGCCCGCGGGCACCTCCACCCGGTGGAGCTCGGCCCGACCGGTGCGGCGGGTGTCGAGTCGACGGTTCGGGGTGGCGAGCGGCGTGAACGTCTGCAGGCCCTCGCCGGCCGGCGCGAACGCGCCCTGCAGATCGACGATCACGTCGGCGGCGGCATGGGTCGTCACGCACAGCCGGCCGGCGCCGTCGACCGGCAGCACGGCCATCGCACCCCGGGACGCGCCCGCCGCGTAGTTGACGCTCGAGACGCGACGTCCACTGCCGCCGGCACAGGCCCCACCGCTGAGGTGCCCGGCCGAGGTCGGCGCCGCCGCGGTGAGCTGCACCGCGACCGCCGTGGTGCCCGCGGGGACGAGCGAGGACAGGTCGACCGTGAGCTGGCCGCCGGCCGGCAGCCGACCGGGCGCGTCGCGGCGGGTGTCGACGACGCGCGTCGGACCGAGCGGCACGTAGCCGCTGGCCGCCCCGGCCGTCGGCGGGACCGCGGCGTCGGGGCCGGTCTTGCGGGCCCGGGCGAGGGTGTCGGTGAAGGCCTGGGCCATCGTGAGCGAGCGGAGGCGGTAGCCGTCGGGGCTGAGGTGGGTGCCGTCGTGCGACGGGTAGCCACCCGAGGCCATGACCGCCGGCCAGTCCCAGGTGTGGACGTTGGGCCGCTCGGCCGCGACCTGGTCGAGGGCCGCGTTCCAGGCGTTCTGCTGTCCGGCGTAGGTGTAGAAGCGGGTGATCTTGGGCCACCAGATCTGACGATCCGGACCGATCGCGTTCACCAGGTGGAGGATCGCGGCCTTGGCCTTGGCGACGTCGGTGCCGGCGAACCCCGAGTCGTTGGCGCCGAGGTTGACGATCACGTTCGGCGGATCCCAGCCCTGGGCCCGCCACTGGGCGAGGTAGGTGGTGGCGCGGAACGACGCGGGTACGTTCCAGTAGCCGGTGGAGTAGCCCTCCCCGGCCAGGAACCGGATCGGCCCCCACCCCTGCTCTACGAGCCGGGTCGGCAGGGTCGGGCCGAACAGGCCGGCGCCCATCAGCACCGAGTCGCCGATCACCGTCACCGGGCCGAGCGGCCCCGACCGCGAGTCGTCGATCGCGACCGGGGCCGCCTCGACCGTCTCGGGCATGCCGACCACGGCGACTGCGGACACCGCCGGCACGACCAGCGCGAGCAGCGCCAGCAGCCGAACCGAACCGACGCGGCGGCGGATCCGGCGGCGGCTGCGGGTCTCGACCGGCGCAGGCATGCCGTGACCGTACCGCGGCGTGGTCCGTAGGATCGGGCCACGATGTCGGGCCGAGCGACGATCAGCTATCAGCCGGCGCTCGACGGTGTCCGGGCACTGGCCGTCCTCGCCGTGCTGGTGTTCCACGCCGATGTCGCCCTCGGCGATCGGCAGCTGTTCTCGGGCGGCTACCTGGGCGTCTCGGTGTTCTTCACCCTCTCGGGCTACCTGATCACCTCGCTGCTGGTCGCCGAGCACGGCCGCACCGGTCGGGTCGCGCTCGGTGCCTTCTACGCCCGGCGAGCCCGGCGGCTCCTGCCGGCCAGCGTGTTCGTGGTGGTCGCGGTCAGCGTCGCGGCCGCGCTCACCGACTGGTTCGACGGGGTCACCGAGCTGCGCCGGCACGCGATCGGCTCGCTGCTGCAGGTGGCCAACTGGGTGTTCCTGTTCGGTGAGGGCTCCTACCAGGAGCTCTTCGATCGAGCGGGCGGTGCGATCTCGCCCTTCGAGCACTACTGGTCGCTGGCGATCGAGGAGCAGTTCTACTGGCTGTGGCCCCTCGCCTTCGTCGGCATCGGCGTGCTGGCCCGACGCTCCTCGACCGATCTCGACGCCGGCCGGCTGCGGATCCTGGCGGGGATCACCGTGCTGTTCGCGCTCGCCGCACCGCTGATCGCCGCCGTGTGGGGGGCCGACGCGGCGTACTGGGCGACCCCGGCACGGATCGCCGAGATCCTCCTCGGCGCGGTGCTCGCCGTGCTGCTCGCCGGTCGGACCCGCGACGACCGCCCGCTGGATCGTCGCTGGGGCGTCCTGGCTCCGATCGCGCTGGTGGCGCTCACCGTGGCGAGCCTCACCTTCCCGGCAGCCGGCGGCCCGGCCTACGCCGGCGCGCTCCCCCTGGTCGCCGTGGGCAGTGCGGCGCTGCTGCTCGGGCTGCAGGTCGACGGCCCCGTCCGCTCGGCGCTGTCCTGGGCGCCGTTCGTGTGGCTCGGCCGGGTCAGCTACGGCGTCTACCTCTACCACTGGCCGCTCTACGTGATCCTCGACGCGGAGCGCACGGGCCTCGACGGGCCGGCGCTGTTCGCCCTGCGGATCGCCGCGACCCTCGTGCTCGCCCAGTTCAGCTCGGTCCTGCTCGAACGTCCGGTCCGCGACGGCGTCCGCCTCACGCCGCGCCTCACCGGACTGCTCGCCGCGGGGAGCACGGCCGTGGCCGTGGGCGCAGCGGTGCTGCTGGTGCCGGCCGCCGACTCCTCGTACTGGCGAGTCGACGGCGACGTGGTCGAGGCCGCCGCGATCCAGCCGACCGACGAACCGCTCGCCCCGCTCGCACCCGCACCCCCGGTGACCGAACCGGCCGTGACCGACGCACCGACCACCGACCCCGTCGCGACCGAACCCCCCACCAGCGATCCGTCCGCGACCGGCACCGACACGACCGCCGTCGACCCGGACGTCACGACGAGCAGCGCGCCGACCAGCACGTCGACCACCGAGCCGCCGCCGCTCGTGCCGAGCCGCCCGGTGCGGATCGTCGTGGCCGGCGACTCCACCGCCGAGGCCACCGGCATCGGCCTCGTCCAGTGGGCCGCGGCGAACCCCGCCATCGCCCAGGTGGGAATGGCCGCCGAGCCCGGCTGCGGGTTCGTCCGCGGTGGCGAGCAGCTGATCCTCGACTGGACACCGGTGCCCGACCGCTGCGACGACTGGCTCGACGAGGAGCTGCTCGCCACCGTCATCGCCACGCAGCCCGACGTGGTGATGCTGATGACCACCTCGTGGGACGTCCTCGACCGCCGCTGGCCCGAGACCGGTGCGGCCGTGCTGGGCCCGCTCGACGCGCCCTTCGCCACCCGGCTCACCACCGACTTCGACGCGATCGCCCGGCGACTGCTCGAGGCCGGCGCGTCCGGCGTCGTCTGGGTCCGCCAACCGGTGCCCGACGTCTTCTGGTCGCCCGAGACCCAGGTCCAGGAGGACCCGGCACGTCACGCCGCGCTGTACGCGGCGATGGACGCCGCGGCCGAGCGGCCCGGCGTCCACGTGGTCGACCTGCCGGCCTGGCTGGCCGAGACCGGGCTCGACGTCGACCAGGAGGCCCGCCCCGACGGGGTGCACTGGTCGCCGGAGGCCTCGGCCCGCGTCGCCACCGACTTCCTCGGCGAGCAGCTCCTGCGGCTCGCCCTCACCCCCGCCGAACCGGAGGCCCCGTGATCACCGTCTACACCGATGGCGCCTGCTCGGGAAACCCCGGTCCGGGTGGCTGGGCCTGGGCCGTCGCGCCCGAGGGCACCCCGCACGGTTCGGGTGGGGAGCGCGCCACCACCAACCAGCGCATGGAGCTCCAGGCCGTGCTCGAGGCGCTGCGATCCCTGACGGCCGCGCCCGTCGACGAGCCGGCGGCCGAGGAGATGCCGACCGACCTGTTCGCGGCCGCCGACCAGGCCGGTGCGCCGGGATCGAAGCCAGCGCCGGTGAGGGCGAGGGCAACGACCGGTGCTGCCGCTCCCGTCGGGCCCATCGAGGTCGTCTCAGACTCGACCTACGTCGTCAACTGCTTCCGCGACGGCTGGTGGGTCCGCTGGCAGGCCAATGGCTGGCGCAACGCCAAGAAGCAACCGGTGGCCAACGTCGACATCTGGCGACCGCTGGTCGACCTGGTGTCGAGGACCGACGTCCGGTTCCGGTGGGTCAAGGGGCACAGCGGCGACCCGATGAACGACCTGGTCGACCGCCTCGCCGTGGCCGCGGCACCCCGCTGAGGGGTGAGGGAGGCGTTCTGAGGGAGCTCGAGTGCCCGGGTGCTCGCTGCGGAGGGTGACCGGACGGTGACGGATCGCGCGGTTAGCCTGCCGCACGTGGAACGGAACCCCCGCCGTCCTCGACGCGCCCGCCTGGCGGCGGCCGCCCTCGCCCTGGCGACGACGGCCTCGATCGGCCTGCTCGCGCCCGCTGTCGGCCCGACCGACCGTGCGGACGCCGCCGGCGACCCCAACGAGATCATCGCCTTCGTCGCCGAGGGTGTCGGCAACGGCCACGGCCGCGGCCTGAGCCAGTGGGGCAGCTACGGCTGGGCGGTGACCCAGGGCCGCGACTGGCGCTGGATCCTCGACCACTACTACGGGGGCACCACCCTCGGTGACCTCCCCGCCAACGGGCGGATCACCGTCCGGCTCACCCCCCTCGACGGCGCGGCGACCACCGGCGTGGTGTCGGCCGGGAGCACGGCCCGGTTCAACGACGACACCCGCACCTTCCGGGCCCTGTACGCACGCGAGACCACCGCGAACACCTTCGAGATCTACGGGTCCTCGACCCTCGCCTGCCCGGGTTCGACGGCGCTCCCGGCCCTCACCGTCCCCGACGGCCCGCTGTCGACGGGCAGCTCCTCCAACGACCCCGCCCAGGTCCGACAGGTCCAGAACTTCCTCAACGCGTTCGGGTACAACGCCGGCAGCGCGGACGGCGACTACGGCCCGCTCACCACCTCGGCCGTCCAGCGCTTCCAGGCGGCCCGCAACCTGTCGCGCTCCGACGGCCAGTGGCGCATCGAGGAGGCCACCGCCGCTCGGGCGATGATCGCCGCGGACGCCGGATCGGTCTCCTGGCAGCGGGTGGCCACGGTGGCCGGGCCGGTCACCTTCCGGACCTCGGTGAACGAGTCGACGGCCACGCCCGGCGACGTGCTCGGCGTCTGCCAGCCCAACGGTTCGATCATCCACTACCGCGGCACGGTCCGCGTCCTGAACGACAGCGGCGGGGTCAACCGCACCGTCAACGACGTGCGCGTCGAGGACTACCTGCGCGGTGTCGTCCCCCGCGAGAGCCCGGCCAGCTGGGCCGATGCCGGCAGCGGCAGCGGCATCCACGCACTGCGCGCCCAGTCGGTGGCCGCCCGCTCCTACGGCGTGCGCCAGACCCGGTACAGCTACGCCCAGACCTGCGACACCTCGAGCTGCCAGGTCTACGGCGGCGCGGCTCGGCGCAGCAATGTGAACGCCCCGGTGTACCTGCTCGAGGACTACCGCACCGACCGAGCGATCGCCGACACCGCCGGCAAGGTCCGGCGCTGGCCCGACGGCTCGATCGTCTCCACCGAGTTCTCGGCCTCCAACGGGCCGCGCACCGCCGGCGGCGCCTTCCCCGCCGTCGACGACCCCGCCGACGACGTCCCGGGCAACCCGCTCCACCGCTGGACCCGGATCATCGACGCCGACGTGCTCGAGGGTCGCTACGGCATCTCGACCTCGGCCGCGGTCCGCAGCGAGAACGATCCGTCGGTGAGCTACGACGGGGTGTGGGACCAGCGGGTGCGCCTCACCTCGTCGCGCACCGTGTCCAACTGGGACTTCCGCAACGCGTTCGGCCTGCCCTCCCCGGGGTTCACCCTGCGCCCGGTGACGCGTCAGCTCGTCACCACCCAGGGCTTCGCCTTCATCGGCGACTCGGTCGGCCTCAGCGTCACCTCCTCGAGCAGCGACGACCTGCGCGCCCTGCTCGACGGCGTGTTCGCCGCCAGCCGCTTCGACGCCGTCGGCGGCCGGTGCACGAGCCGGGCCAACTGCATCGGCACCACCGGGGTCCAGGCCGCCTCGCAGGTCCCGATGGGCACCCAGCTCGTCGTGGTCGAGCTCGGCTACAACGACGAGGACGGGTTCGCCGCGCGGATCGACGCCGTGATGACCGCCCTGCGGGCCCGCAACGTCCAGACCGTCGCCTGGGTCACCATGTCGGAGCGGCGCACGACGCGCAGCTACGCCTCGGCCAATGCGGCGCTGCGCGCTGCCACCGGCCGCTGGCCCGAGCTGACCCTCTTCGACTGGCAGGAAGCCAGCTCCGGCCGTGCCGCGGACCGCTGGTTCAGCGACAACGTGCACCTCACCACCACCGGCCAGGCCGAGTTCGGGCGCTTCCTGCGCGATCGGATCATCTGGCTCGCCACCGGGCAGGACGGCGCCCCGCCGACCACGCCGACCACGCCGCCGCCGACGACACCGCCGGTCTCGGCGATGTTGCAGGCTGGGGTGCCGTTGCGGGTGCCGGTGTTGGGTCGTGGGGGTGTGCCGGGTTCGGGTGTGTCGGGTGTGTCGTTGAACGTGACGGCGGTGTTGCCCGAGGCGGCGGGGCATCTGACGGTGTGGCCGTGTGGGTCGCCGCGTCCGACGGCGTCGAACTTGAACTACGGGCGTGGTGGTGTGGTCGCGAACGCGGTGGTGTCGCAGGTGGATGCCACGGGTGAGGTGTGTGTGGTGTCGCATGCGACGTCGCATGTGATCGTGGATGTGGGTGGCTGGTTCGGGTCGGGGTTCACCGGGGTGAACCCGTCGCGGCTGGTCGACACGCGTGGTGGTGCAGCGGTCAAGTTGCAGGCTGGGGTGCCGTTGCGGGTGCCGGTGTTGGGTCGTGGGGGTGTGCCGGGTTCGGGTGTGTCGGGTGTGTCGTTGAACGTGACGGCGGTGTTGCCCGAGGCGGCGGGGCATCTGACGGTGTGGCCGTGTGGGTCGCCGCGTCCGACGGCGTCGAACTTGAACTACGGGCGTGGTGGTGTGGTCGCGAACGCGGTGGTGTCGCAGGTGGATGCCACGGGTGAGGTGTGTGTGGTGTCGCATGCGACGTCGCATGTGATCGTGGATGTGGGTGGCTGGTTCGGGTCGGGGTTCACCGGGGTGAACCCGTCGCGGCTGGTCGACACCCGCACCCGCTGACGCCCGGCACCAGGCCCCGTCCAGTCCGAATCCACTCCGATTCCCCGTGGAGCGGGGTGCCCGCCTATCGTCCGGCGCCATGGACATCAACGGCGCTAGCGCAATCGTCACAGGCGGTGCCTCCGGCATCGGTGCCGCCTCCGCCCGTCTCCTGGCCGCCAAGGGCGCCAAGGTGGTCGTGGCCGACCTCCAGGAGGACAAGGGCAAGGCCCTCGCCGACGAGATCGGCGGCGCCTTCTGCAAGGTCGACGTGACCAACACCGACGACATCGTCAACGCCGTCGAGATGGCCAAGTCGATGGGCCCCCTGCGGGTGCTCGTCAACTCGGCCGGCATCGGCTGGGCGCAGCGCACCGTCGGCAAGGACGGCAGCTACGAGTCGGCCGCCAACCTCGACGCCTTCAAGAAGGTCATCGCCATCAACCTGATCGGCACCTTCGACTGCATCCGCCTGGCGGCCACCGCCATGAGCACCACCGAGCCACTCGACTCGGGCGAGCGCGG
>CAYRXQ010000125.1:0-9168 GCA_964428115.1 uncultured Ilumatobacteraceae bacterium | reverse complement strand
GTGACCGGCGGCGGCATCTGGATGAACACCCAGCGACCCGAATGGAACGACGCCAATAACGCGCTCGTCGGCTACGGGCTGTCGATGGTGACCGCGTGACACCTGCGAGCCTTCCTCGACCGGCTCGGTGCACTCGTCGCCGACGGCCCGGCCGAGGTCGAGGTCGCCTCCGAGGTGGCGACCTGGTTCGACGCCGTCGCAGCGGCGTTGACCGAGCTGCCGGTGACGCCGGCCGACGGTGACGCCGACCGGCACCGGCTCGCAGTCCTCGAGCGCGTCGGTCGCGCCGCCTCCGATCACCGCCAGGCACTCGCGGGGGCGGGGCTCTCGGGGCGGGGGCTCTCGGGGTCCAGCGTGGTGATGTCAGCCGAGCGGGTGGCCGAGTTGTGCGCGACCGCGATCGGGCACCTCGACGCCACGATTCGCGGGGCTCGACGCGCCGACGGCCTCTACCACGCCTATCGCCTGCTGCGCGTCGCGCCCGATCGGCGGTCTGCCGCGGTCGAGGATCTCCCCGAGATGCTCGAGGGTCAGGTGGCGGTGCTCAGCTCGGGGGTGCTCACCCCCGACGAGGGAGCGGACCTGTTCGACGCCCTCGCCGCGAGTGCGCTGTACCGCCCCGACCAGCGCACCTTCCTGCTGGCCCCCGCCGTGCTGCCCAAGGCCTTCCTCGACAAGAACCTCGTGCCCGACGCGGTCGTCGCGTCGAGTGCGCTGCTCTCCAGGCTGCTCGACGCCGGCGACCGCTCGGTCGTGCGTCGCGACGTGGCGGGCTCCTGCCGCTTCCACCCGGGCCTCGTCGACGAGCGACGGCTCGCTGCGGCCCTCGACGCGCTGGCGGCCGATCCGGCCTGGACCGAGCAGGTCGCGGCGGATCGCGAGCAGGTCCTGGCGATCTACGAGCAGGTCTTCGGGCACCGTGCGTTCCTCGGGCGCTCGGGGTCGATGCACGCCTACGAGGGCATCGGCTCGGTGTACTGGCACATGGTCACCAAGCTGTTGCTCGCGGTGCAGGAGGCTGCGGTCGACGCGGCGCGCACCGCGCCGACGGGCCCCGCCGTGGGTCGGCTGGTCGACGCCTACTGGCAGGTCCGCGACGGCTTGGGGGTGAGCAAGTCGGCGCGCGAGTTCGGTGCGGTTCCCACCGACCCGTACTCGCACACCCCGGCCCACGCCGGTGCGCAGCAGCCGGGGATGACCGGTGCGGTCAAAGAGGAGCTCCTGGCCCGCACCCTCGAGCTCGGGGTGCGGGTCACGAACGGCGAGGTCGTGTTCGACCCGCTGCTCCTGCGCTCCGCCGAGCTGCTCGAGGACGCACAGCAGTGGACGATCCTCGACGTCGACGGCCGCATCACCGAGTGCACCCTGCCGGCGGGCACGCTCGGGTTCACGCTGTGTCAGGTGCCGCTGATCGTCGGGTTCACCGCCGGCGACCCGGGCATCGAGGTCCATCGGCGCGACGGTGACGTCGTCCACCGGCCGGGCACCGGGCTCGGTCGCGAGCTGAGCGCGGAGCTGTTCGGCCGGACCGGGACGATCGAGCGGATCCACGCCACGATCGCCCGGCCCGGATCCTGACCCGCTGACCGGCCCGGGGCCGGCGTGTTCAGTCGGTGCCGGCGTACATCGACTCGATGCGGTCGCTGTAGCGGGCGAGGATGCCTCGACGCTTGAGCTTCGAGGTCGGGGTGAGCACGTCGCTGTCGGGCAGCCACTCCTCGCCGAGCAGGACGAACTTCTTGATCTGCTCGACCTGGGCGAACTGCTGGTTGATCTCGTCGACCCCGGCCTGCACCACGGCGATCACGTCGGGATCCTCGGCCAGGTCGATGAGCGGCGTGCCGGCCTTGCCGTTGGCGTTGGCCCACACCGCGGCGGCCTCGGGGTCGAGCACCAGCAGCGCGGAGCAGAACTTGCGGTTGTCGCCGATGGCGGCGGCCTGGCCGACGAGCGGGATCATCGTGAGCGCGGCCTCGGGGTTGGCCGGCGAGATGTTCTTGCCGCCCGAGGTGATGATCAGCTCCTTCTTGCGGTCGACGATCCGCAGGTAGCCGTCGGCATCGAGCTCGCCGATGTCGCCCGTGTGGAGCCAGCCGTCGATCAGGGTCTCGGCGGTCTTCTCGGGCTGCTTGAGGTAGCCCTGGAACACGTTGCCGCCACGGCAGATGACCTCACCGTCCTCGGCGATGGCCACCTCGCAGCCCGGGATCGCCTGGCCGACCGAGCCCGGCTTGTTGGGGAACGGGGTCCACGTGATCGGCCCGCTCGACTCGCTCATGCCGTAGATCTCCGACAGCGGGACGCCGATGGCGTTGAACCACTCGATGATCGTGGCCGGGATCGGCGCTGCACCGGTGATCGCGGCCTCGACCGCGTCGAGTCCGACCAGGGCGCGCACGTTGCTGAACGCAACGGCATCGAGGAAGGCCCAGGTGTCGAGCTGCTCCTGGGTGACGGTGCCCTCGCGCTCGGCCCGCTTGATCTCGACCGCGGCGGCGATGCCCTCGTCGAACTGGGCCTTGCGGGCCGGATCGGCCGAGAGCGCGGCGTTCACGCCGGCGTAGACCTTCTCGTACACGCGCGGCACGCCGAACATCAGCTCGGGGTGGACCTCCTTGAGGTAGGTGGTGAGCAGGTTCGGGTCGGGGCAGCAGTACACGTCGTAGCCGAGCAGCATCGCCTGGTAGTGGCTGACCATGCGCTCGGCGATGTGGGCCATCGGCAGGTACGAGACGACCCGCTTGCCGAGGAACTCCTCGAACGCGATGCACTGGCGCAACGTCTCGACGGTGTACACGACGTTGTACTGGCTGATCATCACGCCCTTGGGCGGGCCGGTGGTGCCGCTGGTGTAGATCAGCGTGGCGATGTCGGCCGGATCGGTGGCGTTGGCGAGCGCCGTCAGGTCGGCCGAGCCGTGGGAGAGCAGGTCCTCGGCGAGCGACACGCCCTCGGGCAGCGGGCCGTCGGGGGCGGTCAGTACGTAGACGTGCTCGAGGCGGGGGAGCTTGCCGCGCAGCTGCAGGAGGCGGTCGAGGAACCCGGCGTCCTCGAGGATCGCGACGCGGGCCTCGGCGTGCTCGGCCAGGTACTCGATCTCCTCGGCCGAGGAGGAGTTGTAGATGCTCACCGGGGTGGCGCGCACGAACTGGGCGCCGATGTCGAACCAGTGGAAGTCGGGGCGGTTGCGCATCATCAGCAGCACCCGCTCGCCGGGCTGCACCCCGAGGTGGAGGAAGCCCGCCGCTGCCTGCGCCGCCAGGTCGCGCAGCTGGCCGAGGGTCCAGGTGTTCCAGCCACCGCCCTCCTGCATCGAGCGGACGGCGGGTGAGTGCTCGTTGGCCGCGGCGAGCTCCAGGAACAGTCGTGGGGCCGTGGAACCGGCCACGGTGGCGTCGATCTCGGCAATGGTCTCGCGGGTCGTCATGTGCCCATTGTCTCATTCCTGACGGAGTGGGTCGAACAGAGCCCGGATCGCGGTCTCGGCTGGTCGTCGTGGGGTCAGCAGCGTTCGATCTGCTCGGGCGTCGCCGGCTCGGTGGTCGATCTGGGTGCTGGTTCGTGGCATCGTGGGGCTCCCGATCGACGACGGCGATCTGCCTGCGGGCGGCGTCGAGGAGGCACGATGTTCATGGTTCGCACGGCACCACTTCGCACGGTTCGACGTCGCACGGCTCGACCCGGCACGGCACGGCCCGGTGCCGCACGGGCCGGTGCTGCACGACCTGGCACGGCACGACGCGGTGCCGCTCGACCTGGCACGGCGCGACCCGGCACAGCACGACCTGGCACGACACGAGCCGGTGCTGCACGACCTGGCGCCGTGCGGCCCGGTGCTGCGACGCCCCGACCGTGGCGCACCGTGCTGTGCGTGCTGGCCCTCACCACTGCGGCGGCATGTGGTGGCGACGGTGCCGCCGAGCCTCCGGCCGGATCGCGCTCGACGTCGGCCCCCGCCTCGGTGCCGGTCGAGTCGCCGCCGGCAGCCGAGACGGATCCGACGACGTCGGCCGTCGAGTCACCGAGCACGTCCGAGCCGGCGACCGGTCCCGCATCGACCGACGCCGGGTCGACGGATGCCGGGTCGACGGTCACGGGCTCGGCGGACAGCGGCTCGACGGACACGGGCTCGGCGGACACGGGCTCGACGGACACGGGCTCGGCGGGGTCGTCGCCAGGTAGTGGCGACGTCGATCTCGAACCCGGCACCGCTGCGGTCGAGGTGGACGGCGACCGGTTCGAGTTCGTCGTGATCCAGTGCCTGCGCGACCAGCCGTCACCGCTCACCGGCGACGTCATCGAGTTCCAGCTCGACGGCGTCCCGGTCGCGACACCGCCCGAGCTCGTCGAGCGGCTGCTCGGCGTGATCGCGTCCGACGCGGATGTCCTGGCCGAGCTCGAGCCGGTGGTCGAGTTCGGTCCGATCCTCAGTGTGACGCGACTGGCTGCCGGCGGAGATCTCGTGGCCGTCACCGATCTGGCAGCGGTCGAGTACGTCAGCGATCCGGATCCGACGGTGACCCGCTTCGCCGAGGTCGGCACGGGGACCAGTGGGGCGGTGGTCTCCGCCACCACCACCGCAGGCGGTCTCCCGCTGACCGTGCACGCCACCTGCCCGTAGAGGCTGCCCGCAGCGGCTGCCACGTGCCCGAGGACGTGGCGGGCACATCGGCGGGGATCGCGCCGCTCCGGTTTGGGTGGAACTTGTAGCGCGCAGCAAACTCGCGGTCACGAACGCACGAGCCGTCGGTCGGCCCGTTCGCCAACCTGCACCAGGAGACACACCATGACCACCGCAGTGATCGTCGATGCGATCCGCACCCCGCTCGGACGCCGCAACGGCAAGCTCAAGGACTGGCACCCCGTCGACCTCGCGGCCCAGACCCTCCAGGCGATCGTCGATCGCACCGGGATCGACCCCGGCATCGTCGACGACGTGATCATGGGCTGTGTCATGCAGGTCGGTGAGCAGGGCCTCAACGTCGGACGCAACGCGATCCTCGCCGCGGGGTGGCCCGAGACGGTGCCCGGCACCACGGTCGACCGCCAGTGCGGCTCGAGCCAGCAGGCGGCGCACTTCGCCGCGCAGGGTGTGATCGCCGGGGCCTACGACGTGGTCGTCGCCGCCGGCGTCGAGGTGATGACCCGGGTGCCGATGGGCGCCGCGATGGCCGACGGCAAGTACGGCTTCCCCTTCGGCCCGATGATCGGCGCCCGCTACGCGGACCAGGGCGGTCTCGTGCCGCAGGGCATCTCGGCCGAGCTGATCGCCGACAAGTGGGGCATCAGCCGCGAGGACATGGACGCCTTCGGGGTCCGCAGCCAGCAGTACGCGGCACGCGCCACGGCCGAGGGTCGCTTCGAGCGCGAGATCCTCCCGGTCCTCGGCGCCGACGGCGCGCTGATGACCACCGACGAGGGCCTGCGCGAGACCACCATGGAGTCGCTCGGCAAGCTCAAGCCCTCGTTCCGGCCCGAGGAGGAGGGTGGCCGCGTCACCGCCGGCAACTCCTCGCAGATCACCGACGGCGCCTCGGCCATCTTGATCATGAGCGAGGAGAAGGCTGCCGCCCTCGGGCTCACGCCCCGTGCCCGCTTCGTCGACTTCGCCCTCGCCGGCGCCGACCCGCGACTCATGCTGACCGCGCCGATCCCGGCCACCCACAAGGTGCTCGAGCGCTCGGGCATGTCGATCGACCAGATGGACATCATCGAGATCAACGAGGCGTTCGCCTCGGTGGTGCTGGCCTGGGAGAAGGAGCTGCACCCCGACATGGCCAAGGTGAACCCGAACGGCGGCGCGATCGCCCTCGGCCACCCGCTCGGCTGCTCGGGCGCCCGCCTCATGACGACGCTGCTCAACGAGCTCGAGCGCACCGGTGGCCGCTACGGCCTGCAGACCATGTGCGAGGGCGGCGGCATGGCCAACGCCACGATCATCGAACGCCTCGGCTGAGCGACGAGCTCCGGCGCGCTCGACCTCCGATCCCTCGACCGAGACGGGCCGGCCCTGCGGGGTCGGCCCGTTGCGCGTCGGGTCCGACGTGGTGGTCGGGATCGGCGTCGCAACCGCCGTGTTGGGGTGGATCGGGGTGGAGGGGTGTGGATGGCGTGACGGGTGTGCGCCCCGGATCGACCGGGGTGGTCGGGGATAGGGTGACCCGGTGTTCGGCACCATCGTGTGGACGCTCGGCGCCGTGGTCCTGGCCGTGGGCACCTGGAAGGTCGGCATCGGCATGTTGCGGGCGTTCAGCCGGCCGCAGCCCGAGCCGCTCCCCACCGGTGAGATGCGCCGCGTCAACCTGCGCTATCGCTGTGGGATCTGCGGGGTCGAGCTGCGGATGACCGCCGCGCCCGACGAGGATCCGCCACCGCCCCGGCACTGCCTCGAGGACATGGACCTCGTCGCGCCCCTCTACGAGTAGGCCGGCAGGTCCGACGCAGCGGTCGCCGGATCGGCGCGGACCCGCCCCTTGTCCCCAGTTGTCCACAGGTTCTGTGGACATTCGCGCGCTGAGCGCGTGACCGACGACACCTCAGGAGCGCGATTTCGGCGATCTTGTCCCCACACCTGTGGATGACGTGTGCAGATGGTGGTCGCCGTTCGCCGTCTGTTCACCCTCCGTGATCGACAGCGTCACTCGGGTCGATCGCGCACCGCGATCGCGCCGGTCAGCTCGACCGACTCAGCTCGCAGGTCGGGTCATCTCCACTTGGTGGCCGTGAACAACCCGCCGAGGATGCACCCCAGGCCCACGAGGGTCAGCAGGTTGTTCCCCGAGAAGACCAGGTTGCGCAGGATGATCACGACGGCACCGAGGATCAGCAGCGTGACCATGAGTGCGGGCACCCACGGCGGGCTCTCCCGCATCGACTTGGGGATCGGCGGCGTGTAGCGCGCCGAGGCCCCCGGGTGATCGCCCGCGTGCTGCGTGGGCGTGGTCGCAGGCCGCTCACCCGGGCGTGTGCCCTTGGGGGTGATGCGGCCGCCGGTCTTGCGCTTCGGAGGAGCCACGGCCTGGGAGCCTACCGGTCGAGCCGAACGCGTTGGACGCCGGGGTGTCGGCGGGGCAGGCTGGGCGGGTGCCACGTGTGCTCGTGATCGACTCCTACGACTCCTTCGTCTACAACCTCGTCCAGTACCTGGGGGAGCTGGGGGCCGATCCGATCGTCCACCGCAACGACGCGCTCAGTGTCGAGGAGGCCCTCGCACTGGAACCCGACGCCGTACTGCTCTCGCCAGGGCCGGGCCGCCCCGAGGACGCCGGGATCATCTGCGAGGCCATCCCCGCCTTCGCGGCACACGGCGTGCCCGTGCTCGGCGTCTGCCTCGGGCACCAGGCCATCGGCCACGTCTACGGCGGGCGCGTCGAGCGGGCCGGCGAGCTGATGCACGGCAAGACCTCGCCGGTCGACCACGACGGGACGGGCGTGTTCGCCGGGCTGCCCTCGCCGCTGACCGTGACGCGCTACCACTCGCTGGTGATCGCGGCCGACAGCGTGCCCGAGGAGTTGGTGGTCACGGCCCGGACGCCCGACGGGATGATCATGGGTGTCCGACACCGCGACCTCGACGTGGAAGGCGTGCAGTTCCATCCCGAGAGCATCCTGACCGTGTCGGGTCACGACCTGCTGCGGACCTTCCTCGCCCGCGCCGCCGGCGTCCGCCGCTGAGACCCGACGATCGGCGTCAGCCACCGCTCGGGGCGGAGGCCGGTGGCTCGGTGGGGGGCGGCGCCACGGTGGTGGGCGGCGCGGTGGTGGGGGGCGGTGCCGTCGTGGTGGTCGGCGGGAGCGTCGTCACCGGTGCGGTCGCGCGACCGACGACGAGTGCCACCGTGGTGGCCCGGTCGACCTGGGTGCCACCGGGGATGTCCTGCTCGATGACCCGTCCGTCGTTGGCGTCACCGGGCGGCACGTCGCGATAGGTCACGCTCGGCACGAGGCCGAGCTCGGTGAGCTGGTTTCGGGCCTGGCCCTCGGTGCGCCCGGCGAGCGGCGGCACGGTGACCTGGCCCGGGCCGGAGCTGACCACCAGGGTGACCGTGCTGCCCCGGGTGACGAGGGTGTTGGGTGACGGCTCGGTGGCGATCACCACACCCGCGGGCACGACGTCGTCCTGCTGCGGCCGCTCGACGACCACCAGGCCGTACTCGGGGCCCTCGAGGAGCGCTCGGGCCACGTCGACGGGATCGTTGATCACGGTGGCGGGGATCGTGACCTGCTGCGGACCGCCCGAGACGATCACGGTGACCGTGTCGCCCTGGCGGATCTGATCGCCGGCGACGGGATCGGTGCGGATGACGAGGCCCTCGGTGACGTCGCTGTCCTCGAGCTCCTGGACGGGCGTGAACCCGGCGGCGCCCAGGATCCGCAACGCCTCGTCGACCGAGAGGCCGGCCACGTTGGGGACCGGGATCAGCTCGGGAACGGGATTGAAGAACAGCTCGATCACCGTGCCCTCGGCGACGATCGTCTGCGCGGGCGGGTTGGTGCGGTGCACGAATCCCTCGGGCACCGTGGCGTTCGGCTCCCTGATCGCGGTGTAGGGCAGGTTGAGCAGGTCGAGCGCCGCGGTCACGGCTTCGAGGGACTGGCCCGTGTAGTCGTCGAGGGTGATCGAGGACGACTCGGTGGTGTCCTCGCTGAGCGCCTGGAAGAGCAGCACGCCGCCGGCGATGAGGGCCAACAGCGCGACGAAGGCGGCCAGCGCGTACCACCCGGTGCGCGATGGGCCCTCCTCGTAGTAGCGGGCTTCGGACGACGCGCCCGACGGGTAGCCCGCCATCGGCGCCCCGCCGCCGGGCATCGCCCGGGTCGAGTCGTAGGTGGGCGCGACGGCCGGGCCGATGGTCGTGGCCGCGATGGTCGCGGCGGCCGCCGGGTTCGGGCGTGGCGCCGCGGCGGCGGCCGAGACGAGGGCCTGGACCTGCTCGCCGTTGCGGAACCGGCGCAGGTCGTCGCGCAGCGCGTTCGCGCTCGGGTAGCGCAGCTTGGGGTCCTTGGCGAGGAGCTTGGCGACGATCGCCTCGAAGGGCCGCGGGATGTCGGGGATGATCCGGTTGAGCGGCACCGGTGCGTCGTGGACCTGCTTGTAGGCGATCGAGACCGGGTTGTCGCCGGTGAACGGCGGCCGGGTGGTGAGCATCTCGTAGAGCACGCATCCGA
>CAYRXQ010000124.1:0-9181 GCA_964428115.1 uncultured Ilumatobacteraceae bacterium | reverse complement strand
GCCGGGGCGCGACGCGCTCGAGCTGCTCGACGAGATCGAGGAGCAGATCGGCCGGCGGCCGACACCGGCCACGTGGCCGGTCGGCATCCCGGGCGACTTCCGCGGCGTGATCGACCGTCGCTCGCACGTGTTCACCCGGTACACCCGCACCGCCCGCGGTGGTGCGATCGCGCCCGAGGAGGACGTGCCCACCGAGCGTGCCGCCGCCGAGGAGGGCACGGCCTGGGAGCGCGCCGTCGACGAGGTCGGGCTGCTCGACGCGATCGGCGCCGACGTCGACCCGTCCTCGTTCCGGGCCGGCGCCTCGACGCCGGTGTTCGTCGGCTCGGCGCTGACCAACTTCGGGGTGCGCCACGTGCTCGACGCGATGGTCGACCTGGCACCGGCGCCCTCGCCGCGGCTCGACGTGACGGGGGAGGGGCGCCCGCTCGAGAGCCCCTGCTCGGCGTTCGTCTTCAAGGTGCAGGCCAACATGGATCGGTCGCACCGTGACCGGATCGCGTTCGTGCGCATCTGCTCGGGTCGGTTCGACCGCGGGATGGTGCTGACCTGCGACCGGACGGGCAAGCCCTTCGCCACCAAGTACGCGTCGAGCGTGTTCGGCGCCGAGCGCACGACCGTCGACGAGGCCTTCCCGGGCGATGTGGTCGGGCTGGTCAACGCGGCCGACCTGCACATCGGCGACTCGCTCTACGACGGCGACCCCGTCACCTTCCCGCCGATCCCTCGGTTCTCGCCCGAGGTGTTCGCCTCGGCCCGTCCTCTCGACAGCGGCCGGTTCAAACAGTTCCGACGCGGCCTGGCCCAGCTCGACGAGGAGGGTGTGGTGCAGGTGCTGCGCGACCCCGACATGGGCGACAGCGCGCCGATCCTCGCGGCGGTCGGGCAGCTGCAGTTCGAGGTGTTCGCCGACCGGCTCGACGTGGAATTCGGCGCGCCGATCGAGGTCCTGAGCACGCCGTACGAGGCGATCCGCCTCACCGATCTCGAGTCGGCAGCGAAGTTGCGGGCGATCAGCGGCATCCGGATCCTCGAGCGCGGCGACGGTGCCCTGGTGGCGCTGTTCGAGAGCCGGTACCGGCTCCAGCGCCTGCAGACCGACGAGCCCTCGCTGCGGCTCGATCCGATCGTCGCGGGGTAGCGCCGCGGTCGACCATCCACCGCTCGGGGCCGAGGGATCGGCCATTATTCCGTCATGACGGAACCGGAGGGGATGGGCGGGGAGCGGGCGACCGAGCGGGACCGGGCACCCGGTGGCGCCGGCGAGCGCATCGTGCACTGTCGGTGGTGCCGCAAGGTGATCGTTCGTCCGCCCGGACCGGGCCGACCACGCGAGTTCTGCTCGCAGCGGTGCCGTCAGTGGGACTGGGTGGCGCGCCAACGGGCGCACGAACTGGCGTTGGCCGACGGCGAGCTCGTGGTCGCGCGCACCGAGCTCGACGCGCTCCACGACGACCTCTACGTGTTGGCCTGCGCGGTCGACGACGTGGAGCGCGACCTGGCACAACTCGGTGCCCGGCCGACGGCCGCCGAGGTCCGTGAGCTGGTCGAGTGGCTGCTCCAGGCGGCGCGTCCACTGCGCGACCGCGAGCTCGCCGCACCACCAGGTGCACCCACCAAAACGTCATGACGGAACCCCTCCAGATGTGGTCGAGGTTCAGGGTTACGTCAAGACGCCCATAATCATCGTTATGACAGTAGCCTGCGCGATGGACGATCGGGGTCCCGTCGACCAGACTGTCGCAACTGCCATCACCGCTGCTCCTGGGCTCGGGACCCGGTTCGATCGGGGCGGACCGGTGGAGGGTGCCGTCGGTTCGACCGATGGATCCTCGTCCGCATTGGCAGGAGGTTCCCCACCATGTCGCTCACCACCGCATCGCATCGTCTCGACCCGAACTCGAGGTCGACGCGCGCGCGACTGGTGCTGAGCCTCACCCTCAGCGTGAGCTTGGCTCCGCTGGTGTGGACGGCGCCCGTGAGCGCGGCTGCCCCGGTGGTCGCCTCGGCGACGGGTTCGGTCGTCGGTCTCACGCTCGGTGCCCGGGGTGACGGCGTGGCCCGCGTCCAGCAGGCACTGATCGCTGCCGGTGTCCCGGTGGTCGGTGGGGCCGACGGCGTCTTCGGATCGGCGACCCGCACCGCCCTGCTCGCCTATCAGCGTCGCGAGGGCCTCGCCGCCTCGGGCGTCGTCGACGATGCGACGGCCCGAGCGCTCGGACTGGCCGCGGTCGAGGCCGCCGCCGCGAACCCGGCGATCGTCGGCCTGGCCTTCGGTTCCCGCGGGCAGACCGTGCAGCAGCTCCAGCGGGCGCTGATCGACGCCGGGATCACCGTCGTCGGCGGTGCCGACGGGATCTTCGGTCCCGGGACCCGGGCCGCCCTCGAGTCCTTCCAGCGCCGTGAGGGGCTCGCCGTGACGGGCACGGTCGACACCGCCACGGCGACCGCACTCGCCGCCGCCGGACGGGCCGCCACCCCCGCAGCCCCGGCGACACCGGCACCCTCCGCGACTCCGGCGCCGAGCGCGCTGGTCGGGCTGCGGATCGGCTCGGCGGGCGACGCCGTGCGGCAGCTCCAGCAGACGCTCATCCGGGCCGGTCTGACCGTGGTCGGCGGTGCCGACGGCGTGTTCGGCGTGCAGACCGCCAACGCCCTCGCCCAGTTCCAGTACGCCCGCGGCCTGCGGGTCACCTCCACCGTCGACGAGCCGACGGTGTCGGCGCTCGCCGCCGTGCCCGTGCCGGCTCCCACGCCGACCCCCACGCCCGCTCCGAGCCCGTCCCCGGCCCCGAGCCCGTCCCCCGCCCCCAGCCCCTCGCCGGCGCCCAGTCCCTCCCCCGCACCGACCCCCGTGCAGATCGGGCTCGCGCCCGGCGCCGTCGGTCAGGCCGTCAAGGTGTTGCAGCGGGCGATCATGGCTGCCGGTGTCACGCTCCCGGGCCGTGACGACGGCATCTTCGGGCCGGCCACGGCCAACGCCCTCAAGACCTTCCAGCGGGCCCAGGGTCTCCCGGCGACGGGCTCGGTCGACGCGGCCACCGCCGAGCGGCTCGCGAACCCTCGCCCGGCGACGCCGCCGGCGGCCTCGCCCCAGCCGGGCGCATCGCTGGGCTTCGCCGTCTACGGCGAGCGCGGCGATCGGGTGCGGGTGGTCCAGCAGGCGCTCATCGATGCCGGGCTGACGTTGCGCGGTGGGGTCGACGGGATCTTCGGATCGGCGACCGCCGGGGCGATCATGACCTTCCAGCGCGACCGCGGCCTCACCGTGACCGGCGTCCTCGACGCGGCCACGGCGACCGAGCTCGGTCTCCAGGCCGGTACCGCCCCCCAGCCGGCCCCCGTCGCACAGGTGACCATCGACGTGTTCCCGATGCAGGGCCGCTGCTGGTTCGGCGACACCTGGCACTACCCCCGTGGCGGCGGTCGCCTGCACGAGGGGGTCGACATCATCGGGGCCCAGGGCAAGGCGATCTACGCGGTCGTCGACGGCACGATCACCCGGACCTACACCGACACGCCCGGCTCGCTCACGGGCAACGGCGTGCGCCTCTCGACGGCGGACGACACCTACTTCTTCTACGCCCACTTCTCCGAGCTCGCGCCCGGCATCGCGGTCGGCACGAAGGTCAGGGCCGGTCAGATCATCGGCTACAACGGCCAGACCGGGAACGCAGGTACCCCGCACCTGCACTTCGAGGTGCACCCCCAGGGCGGCGCGGCGGTCAACCCGTACCCGATCGTCAAGGCCGTCGACGCCTGCAGCGTCACCGACGTCCTTCCCCAGCCGACCAGCTGATCGATCGCCTGGCGCGGCCACCTGCAGCCGACCAGCTGATCGATCGCCCGGCGCGGCCACCTGCAGCGCAGCGTCCGCGCCGGTGTCAGACACCAGCTGCAGCACCTGCGGCACCTGCAGCACGGCCAGCTGCAGCGTGTCTGACACCGGGCACGACACCGGGCACACTGGGGCCGATGACCGTCGTCGACGTCCAGTTCAACGCCGCCACGACCGACTGGCCCCGGCTCCTCGAGGCGACGCTCGCGGCCGAGGCCGGCGGCGCGGGCGCCGTGTGGGTGTTCGACCACCTGGCCGGTCGCTCGCTGCGGGGCGACCGGATGCTCGAGTGCTGCACCTGGCTCGGTGCGCTCGCCGCCAGCACCACGACCATCGAGCTCGGATCGCTGGTGACCAACGTCTGGAACCGTGAGCCCGGCGTCCTGGCCGTGGCGGCGGCGTCGGTGGCCAACATCTCCCAGCGCCGCTTCCACCTCGGTCTGGGCGCCGGGACCTCCCCCGCCAGCCCGTTCGCCGCCGAACAGCACGCCGTCGCCGCCCGCATCGGCGCGACCCTCGAGGAGCGGCACCAGCGCGTGGTGACCGTGCTCGACCTGCTCGCCGCGATGTGGGCCGACGAGCGCGACGACCGGTTCGCGACCTTCCCGCGGCCCGTGGTGCGGCCCACGGTCCTGCTCGGGGTGAACAGCGCTCCCCTGGCTCGGGTCGCCGGTGCCCGGGCCGACGGCATCAACCTGCCGTGGTCCTCCCCCCGACGCGACGAGCTCCTCGCCGTCGCCGACGAGGCCGGCGCGGCCGAGCGCCCGTTCCTGCGCACGACCTACACCTGGTGGGACCCGGCGCTGCTCGACCCCGACCATCCCGAGCGTCGGGCCATGGCAGTCGCCGGCATCGACCGGCTGATCCTGACGCTGCTCGACCCCCCCGACGTCGAGCAGATCGCGGCGGCCTTCGCCCAGCACGCCGCGCCGGGGGCACCCGAGTAGGCTCGGCCCTGCCGTCGAACCCGGACGGGAGAGTCGTCGTCACCGCCAGTGGCGCCGACGCCGAAGGAGCAACCGTCCCCGGAATCTCTCAGGCGAACGGACCGTCCGGGCGAGGCAACGCTGGAAAGCAGTCGACGCGAGTCGGCTCACCGACGGGGAAAGCCCTCCGGGGCGAAACTCTCAGGTATCGATGACAGCGGGGGATGCGTCCATCGGCGCGCCAGCGGTCGTGCCCGTCCCCGGAGGTCTCCCCCACATGTCGACGCCAGCCTCGCTCCACGAGCTGTTCGGTCATGACGAATTCCTCGGCCGTCACCTCGGGCCGTCGTCTGCCGAGCTCTCGGTCATGCTCGACGCCATCGGCGTCCCCGACGTCGACACCCTCATCGACCAGGCCGTGCCGGCCTCCATCCGGGCCGATCGCCCGCTCGCGCTCGGTGCGCCGCGGACCGAGGTCGAGGTGCTCGCCGAGCTCCGCCAGCTCGCCGCCCGCAACACCGCGATGACGAGCCTCATCGGCACGGGGTACACCGGGACGATCACGCCGCCGGTGATCCAACGCAACGTGCTCGAGAACCCGGCCTGGTACACCGCCTACACGCCGTATCAGCCCGAGATCAGCCAGGGCCGGCTCGAGGCCCTCCTGAACTTCCAGACCATGGTCACCGAGCTGACCGGGCTCGACCTCGCGAACGCCTCGCTGCTCGACGAGGCCACCGCGGCCGCCGAGGCGATGGTGATGGCCCGTCGTCTCGCCACGGTCGACGTCCCCCGCTTCGTGGTCGACCACGACATGCACCCCCAGACGATCGCCGTCCTGCGGACCCGCGCCGAGCCGGTGGGGATCGACCTCGCCGTGGGCGACGCGGCGACGCTGGTCGAGGAGCCGTGCTTCGGGGTCCTGCTGGCCTCGCCCACGTCCACCGGCGCGCTCCCCGACCATCGCGACCTGATCGCCGCGGTGCGTGAGCGGGGCACGATCGTCGTGATGGCCACCGACCCGCTCGCCTGTGTCCTGCTGGCCCCGCCCGGGGAGCTCGGCGCCGACATCGCCGTCGGATCCGCACAGCGCTTCGGCGTCCCGCTCGGGTACGGCGGGCCCCATCCGGGCTTCATCGCCGTGCGCAGCACCGCGGCACGTGCGCTGCCGGGTCGACTGGTCGGGGTCAGCACCGATGCCGAGGGGCGACCGGCCCTAAGGCTCGCCCTGCAGACCCGCGAGCAGCACATCCGTCGGGAGAAGGCCACCTCGAACATCTGCACCGCACAGGTGCTGCTCGCCAACATGGCCGGCTTCTACGCCGTCTGGCACGGTCCCGACGGGCTGACCCGGATCGCCGAACGGGTCCACCGGTTGACCTCGGTGCTCGCCGAGGGGCTCCGTCGGGCCGGTCGGACCCTGCGCCACGACACCTGGTTCGACACCCTCGTGGTCGACGACGTCGACGCCGCGGCGGTCCACGCCCGTTCGGTCGCCGCCGGCATCAACCTGCGACACCTCGGTGACCGCGCCGTGGGCATCACCCTCGACGAGAGGTCGACCCTCGATCTCGTGTGGAGGGTGATGGAGGTGTTCGACGCCGCCGGCGCGATCACCCTCGAGGAGGCCGACGACCTCGGCGACCTCGGCGCCGTCACGGCGGGGATCCCGGCGGCACGGCGCCGCACGGGCGAATTCCTCACCCAGGCCGTCTTCCACCGTCATCGCAGCGAGCACGCCATGCTGCGCTACCTGCGTCGGCTGGCAGACGCCGACCTGGCGCTGGATCGCACGATGATCCCGCTCGGGTCGTGCACGATGAAGCTCAACGCGACCTCCGAGATGCTGCCCATCACCTGGCCCGAGTTCGCCGACGTGCACCCCCACGCGCCCGACGACCAGACCGAGGGCTACCGGACGATGATCGCCCAGCTCGAGGCGTCGCTCGCCGAGATCACGGGCTACGACGCGGTGAGCCTGCAGCCCAACGCCGGGAGCCAGGGCGAGTTCGCCGGGCTGCTTGCGATCCGGGCCTACCACCGCAGCCGCGGCGACCTCGATCGCACGATCTGTCTGATCCCGTCGAGCGCGCACGGCACCAACGCGGCCAGTGCCGTGATGGCCGGCTTCGACGTGGTGGTGGTCGGCTGCACCGAGGACGGTGACGTCGACCTCGACGACCTCCGGGCCAAGATCACCGCCTCGGGCGAGCGGCTCGGCGCCGTGATGGTCACCTACCCGTCGACCCACGGGGTGTTCGAGGAGGGCATCGTCGAGCTGTGCGACCTGGTCCACGCCGCCGGTGGGCAGGTCTACGTCGACGGCGCGAACCTCAACGCCCTGGTCGGCCTGGCACGACCGGGCTGGTTCGGGGCCGACGTGAGCCACCTGAACCTCCACAAGACCTTCTGCATCCCCCACGGCGGCGGTGGCCCGGGAGTCGGACCCGTCGCGGTCCGTGCCCACCTCGCCCCGTTCCTGCCCGGCGACCCGCTGGGGCCGGCCGACCAGCCCGTCGGCCCGGTCTCGGCGGCCCGTCACGGCTCGGCCGGCATCCTGCCGATCCCGTGGGTCTACGTGGCGCTCATGGGAGCCGAGGGTCTGCGTCGTGCCACCGAGACCGCGATCGTCGCGGCCAACTACGTGGCCGCCCGTCTCGGGGACGCCTTCCCGGTCCTCTACACCGGGCGAACCGGTCGCGTCGCGCACGAGTGCATCGTCGACCTGCGGCCGATCACCAAGGCCACCGGGGTCACCGTCGACGACGTGGCCAAGCGCCTCATGGACCACGGGTTCCATGCCCCGACCATGAGCTTCCCGGTCGCCGGCACCCTGATGATCGAGCCCACCGAGAGCGAGGACCTGGCCGAGATCGACCGGTTCTGCGAGGCGATGCTCTCGATCCGCGCCGAGATCGACCTCGTCGCGGCCGGCGAGTGGACGGCAGCCGCGAGCCCGTTGCGGCATGCACCGCACACCGCCGAGTGCCTCATCGGCCCGTGGGACCGGGCCTACCCGCGCGAGCTGGCCGCCTTCCCCACCGTCGGCAGCCGACGCGCGAAGTACTTCCCACCGGTCGCCCGGATCGACGCGGCCCACGGCGACCGCCACCTGGTGTGCTCGTGTGAGCCGCTCGAGGCCCTGGCCACTCCCCTGGCGCTGGTGGGGTCGGCACGGCCACTAGCGTCCGACTGATGAGCGACGCCGCCGACGCCGACCAGCAGCCACCACGATCCGATCCGCTGGCCGACGTCATCACCTTGCTCGCGGCACCGATCGCCTCGGGCATCCGCACCTTCGAGCAGTTCCGGCGCGGGGTCGACGAGCTGTTCCGGGCCGTCGACAACGTCAACACGACCATGGAGAACCTCAACGAGGCGGCGTCGCGGATGAACCGCTTGCTGGCCGACGTCGAGGAGCCGGTCCGGGCGATGGTGCCCCAGCTCACCCGCACGGTGCACGCGGCCGACGAGGTCCTGCAGCACGTGCAGGGGCCGGTCGCCAGGGTGGCGCCCAACATCGGCCGGATCGCCGACACGCTGACCTCTCCCGCATTCGTCGGGCTCCCGAACCAGATCGAGGAGTTCGTCTCGCTCCTGGGTGACGTGACCAAGCGCCTCGGGCCGCTCACCCAGTTCGCCGAGTCGGCGGGCGGGCTGTTCGGGATCCGCCGGTCGGGCGCCGCGCACGACGTCGGCGGCACACCGGACGCGTCCTGATCCACCGCTGCCGCGTGCGGGCGGCGGGTTGTCGATCAGCCTCCGGCGCGGTCGGTCGGCGGGCGGTTCAGCGCTGCAGGAACGGCGTCGACACGACGAGCCCGGGCAGTCGGCTCCCGCGCACGTCGATCTCCACGGCGGTGTCGGGCCCGACGGCCGGCGGGACGAAGCCGAGCGCGATGCCATGGCCGAGGCTCGGCGAGAAGTTGCCCGAGGTCACCACACCCACCGGCTCGCCGTCGATCAGGATCGGGCAGTCGGCACGCGGCGGGCGACGTCCCTCGGTGGCGATGCCGACGAGGTGACGACGCGGCCCCGTCTCGTGCTCGCGCCGCAGGGCCTCGTGACCCCGGAAGGTCGGCTTGTGCCAGGCCACCACCCAGCCGAGGCCGGCCTGCAGTGGGGTGATGCCGGGGCCGAGCTCGTGACCGTGGAGGGGCAGCGCCGCCTCGAGGCGGAGCGTGTCGCGGGCCCCGAGACCGGCCGGTCGGACACCGGCCGCGACGAGTGCGTCCCACAGCTCGCCGGCACGGTCGGCGGGGACGGCGATCTCGATGCCGGGCTCGCCCGTGTAGCCGGTGCCCGCCACCGTCCAGGTGGTGCCGTCCACCGGCACGTGGGCGACGCGGTACCGGCCGACCTCGCCGAACCGCGGGTCGACGAGGGCGGCGAGGCGGCGTGCCTCGGGGCCCTGCAC